>JAGWMJ010000002.1 GCA_028871815.1 Armatimonadota bacterium
CTCATCATACTTCAGCGCCTTGCTGCCGTTATACTCAGCCAGCACACGCGTCATGGCGGCCGTCAGCGTGGTCTTGCCATGATCCACGTGGCCGATCGTGCCGATGTTCACATGCGGCTTGGTTCGCTCAAACTTCTGCTTGCCCATTGATTACACTCTTCCTTGCACGCCGGGAGGCTTCAGCAACTGCGCGCCATTGCCGCCTGCACCGGGTCACTCCGCATAGAATGGTCTTCGAACGGAGCCCACACTGGGAATCGGACCCAGGACCTCTTCTTTACCAAAGAAGTGCTCTGCCACTGAGCTATGTGGGCGCTGCACGCTGCCCACACGCGCGTTGCAGCCCCGTAAAACTCGCCGGCGGCCGTGCCATGCAGAATGGGGAGAAGAGGATTCGAACCTCTGAAGCATTCCGCAACTGATTTACAGTCAGTCCCCTTTGGCCACTCGGGTATCTCCCCAGGGCGCTGCAGCCATCGCGCGGCAACTATTTGTGGTGTACACAAACAGATACTCGGCGGAAATCGCGCTTCCACCGAGTAACGCTGCAGATTATAACACAGCCCGACGCGCCAAGTCAAGGTGCAGCTATAGGTGCAAACCACCCGTACCAGCACGGCCGCGCGAACCAATCCCTTGCAGGAGTTGCAAACCAACAACCCTCGCCGCCGGCGACCCAATCGTATAGCTGGGAACATAGGTAACAAGCTGTCTGTATTGCTTGTGCAACGTGCTTGTGGAAGATGCCTGCCGCGAGCCAGAGTTATCAGGCGACGCAGGTAGGAGGCAGCCCAGCTGCGCCGACACCGTAGGCAGTCGGGCGCGGCGAATGCCCGGCTTCGCAGGGACGCGCCTCCGGCAGGCCGGCGCGACATGTGATAGAACGTATCTAAGCGGCACAAATGGAAATCGGTTTAGAAGGAAGAAGGCGCTGTGACATGATGTCCACCAGCAAGCGAGCAGTCAGTTTGTCTCTCTCTCTCTCTCTGAGCCACGCGGCTCTTCCAGCGGGCGCATTCCGGCATTTTGCCTTGCAATTCTCCTGGTCGGCCTGACGACGGCAGCGCCCATCTCCAGTGCGCAAACGAGCGGCGCTGCTCCAAAGCTCGTCTCTTCCGGCTGGTGCCGCCTCGCGGACCTGCCGCCGGCGTTTCCCGGTAGCGGCGGCACCGGCGCGGCGCCGATAGTCACCGCCCCCTGCTCCGCCGGCACGCCAACCGGACCGGCCGTGCCGCAGGTGTTCAGCCCAGTCACGAACATCCCATCGCCAGAGCCTTCGGAAACCATCAGCATCCTGGGCGACCTGGGCGGGAATGCCGGCTACCCGCCGGACACCGAAGGCGCTGTTGGCAAGAGTTACATCGTTACCGGGCTGAACTATCTCGTCGTCGTAACCGACCGCGCCGGTAAGCTGATCAGTGATCCCGATCTGAATTCGTTCTGGCACGCGGTCACCGGACTGACTTTCAACTTTGTGACGGACCCTCACTTTCTGTACGATCCGTATACGGACCGGTATATCGCCACGGCAATAGCGAACACCGATACCGGTGACCAGGCGAACGCGATGGTACTTATCGCGGTGACGCAGAGTGACGATCCCACGCAGTTCTGGAACGGATGCGCCTACCGTGACGACCTCACCGGAGGCGTCTGGTATGACTGTCCAAGCAGAGGCTTAAGTGCCTCGTGGGTCGGCATTGGGTTAAACGTCGCCCCGGTCGGAGGTGAGAGCTTTAGGAATTCGCCGGCGAATGCTCCGACCCAGGCCGGCGTCCGGAGGTGGCAGCTTTCGACGACTGGCACGGTACAGCAGACCGGCATTCTGCTGGACCCCAACGGCGCCATCTCCTACGCGTATGGCGGTCTTGCGGCAAACGTCAATAATGAAAGGCGGTGCTCTTTCATGTCACCACCGGTGGCGCCTATATGCCGCTCCACATGTTCGCTGGCTGCCTGGGTCCGAACGACCCGCTCAGTGACGGCGGCAAACCGCCAGCCGGCCTGCTGGACGTGAGTGGCACGGTATACGGCGAGACCTACCAGGGCGGAGGTTGTGACCTTGGCATGATCTATTCACTCGACCTCTCGAAGTCCGTCTATAACCCTCCGTTGTATTCGTTCTCCGGGTTCAATGCGAACAACCCGGGTGCCAGCGACGGCTCGTCGCCGTATGCCACGCTTGTAGAGGATTCCAACGGCCTGCTCTTTGGGACGCCGGCGGTCTGGTCTACTCCATCCAGAATACGGGCGCATGGATCAACTATCTTTACTCGTTCTCGTACTGACGGAGCGCCGTCCGCCTGCGCAAAGGGGTCTCTCATGGTTTCACCGCGATCTCGTTTCGGGCTTAGCCGGAGATTCGGCATGCTTGTGGTGGCGTTAGTCGCCGCCGGCGCCGTTTGCGGCTGCGGCGGTAATGGCGTAAACGGCGCGCCGAAGTCCAGCCCAGCGGTAAGCTCGGCGCCACGCTCCGCCGGCGGCCTGGATTTCACGGCTTCGGCGGACCACGGCGTGTACGCCAGAACGGCTCCGATCGTGTTGACGTATTCGATAACCAATCCGACCGGCACCGAGCCCACGGTAACGACTGTATCCGGTGGTTGGTTCCTTGCCGACGCGTCCAATGCGTCGCAAACCGTGCACCTCTTCGTTCAAGTTGGGCCCGGAGGAGTCGGAAGCGGCGCCAAGGGAAACATCTTCCGGATTTATAATAACGAAACCGTCTCCTACCCGGAACCGACTTCCGCCCTCCCTCCGGGCCGGTGGCAGATCACCTGCTGGCTGAATGGCTCGATCGGAGGCGTTTTCGATGGCCAGCAGCCGCCTTACGCGTACGCAACCAACCCCGTCACGGTAACCGTGCTGCGGTAAGCGGCCCGGCATGGGCGGGGCCCGGCTCGCTCCGCCTTATCACAAGTTTTGCGCGGCTGGCGGTGCTGCCTTCCGGCTGCAGGCGCGACAGTGCCGCAAGCAGCTTCTTGAGAGCCCGGCTGTGGCGCCACGGCGCTGAGCACACAACAGTGCGCAGATGGCCTCACGCGTGCGATGTGGACCCGACCCGGGAACGTCGGAACGCTGAGCCAGGCATGCGAAGCCATCCGCAGCAAAGCGTGAAGCCCATTTGTAGCCCGCGGACCGGCGTGTACCGAACGGTTCGCACAACTCCGCGAACCCATGCAGGCCGCAATGTGCTTTCACAACGAATGGGCGCCCCTCATCCATTGAACCAATCTCTTTCATAGTCATGGCGAAGGCTTCTCATCACGCCTGCCCAGGCGCCGGAAACTGGTACCGGTTCGTCGCAGCCGGTTAGGCATACAAGGCTTCCGGTATGTACCGCTCACCAAACATCAACTCACCGGACGCGCCGTGAACTCCACCAGCGCCGACGCCGAACCGGGGCAAATTGCCCGGCGCCGGCCCGATCGCACCGGGCACACTATTGGCAGCAAGCCGACGGCGTTTGCGAGCCTTGATGCCGGCGACGCCTTCAGGCTTGCCATCGCGCTACAGCCGCTCTAACCCGCGGGCGGTTCCTTTGCCGAAGTGCGCCACAGCAGGAGATGGATGATGGTACGGAAATCCTGGGTATCCAGCGCGGTAGCGGCCGTGGTATTGCTGCTGTCTTCAATTGCCGCACAGAGTCAGGCGCCTGTGTCCGCACCAGGCACGCTGATCAACACACAACTGCTCCAGCTTACCAACCAGATCCGACGCCAGCACGACCTGGCGCCATTTACCGAAAACGCCCAGCTGGATGAAGCTGCGGCCCAACAGGCCGCGGACATGGCCCGCCGCGACACCTGCAGCCATCTCAATGCGCAGGGGCAATACCTGGCGGCCCGGCTTTCGCTGGCCGGTTACACCAATTTCACCACGGCCGCAGAGGATGTTGCTGCCGGACAGCCATCACCGTCCTCCGTTCTGGATGCATGGCTTGCCAGTCCGCCGCACCGAATGGCGCTTTTGAACCCGGCCTATACCGAAATCGGACTTGGCTTCGCGTTGAACCACTCCGGGGTTTATCAGTACTACTGGGTTGAGGAGTTCGGTCACCGCCCTCACTCCGCGATCGCCTCCGCGATTCCATTTTCATCGCCGCCATCCGGAGCGCATTTCCAACTGGTCTCCACCGAACAGCAGCAGGCGCCGGCCCCACCGCCGACCAACGCCGTGAACATCAGCCTGGCTCCCGGCGCGTCCTCTGTTGGGGTTGAGTTGCGGATGAGCGATGACGGGCAGCACTGGTCAGAGTGGAAACCCGCGGACGCCAGCCTGCTCTGGAAGCCAACAGCCGCGTCCAGAACGCACACCATCTTTCTCCAGGTGAGGGCTGCCGGCGCTGTCCAGTCCGCCTCGGTGACCATTCGTCAGCCTGTGCCGTAATTGCCACGGCGATGAGCCGCAGGTCGTCATCGGTTGTTCGGCCGTTCCTGGCGCCGGCAGTCTGCGACAAGCCGCGCAGCCTGGGCTGCAGTCCAGGCTGCGTTTAGCACCCGTATCGTTCCGCAAATCGCCGTACTGCGCGCACGCGGCGTTCTCATCTTCCCTTCGAGTTGGATGTTTCTGCTTTGCCACTCCACGGAAACGGGCATCGGTTGCGGTGTGCTCGGCCATAATACGGTGTACGTTTTCCGAAGTCGCGACCCGACCGGCACGTGGCTCCGCAAAGGCGAATGGCCAACATGAAGATCACCGATGTCCGGGTAATCCTGACGGCTCCCGGACGGAACTACCTCTTTGTAAAGATCGTCACCGATTCCCCGGGGTTGTGGGGCATCGGTGAAGCTACCATCAACGGCAGCGAAACGATCGTCGCCGAAGCTCTCACCCACATCGCGCAACTCCTGATTGGGCGTGATCCCCAGCAGATCGAGGACCTGTGGCAACTGATCTACCGCCAGGGTTACTGGCGCGGCGGTCCCATATTCATAACGGCGCTGGCCGGCCTTGATATGGCGCTTTGGGATATCAAAGGCAAGCAGGCAGGGCTGCCGGTATACCAATTGCTTGGAGGCAGGTGCCGCGATGCCGTTACCTGTTACAGCCATGCCTTCGGGCGGGATGCGCACGAGACGGAACAGAGTGTACGCGCCCTTATGGAGCAGGGCTTCCGTGTGATTCGGGCACAGGTTGGCCCGTACGGCGGCGATGGCTGCATCCGTCAGGATCCACCCATTACCCCCGGCACCCCGGCAACCACCATCTACGATTCGACCCGCTATCTCCTCTCTGTTCCGAGGCTGTTCGAGCATCTTCGCAGCACGCTCGGTATGGAAGTGGAGCTGTTTCACGATGTGCACGAGCAGCTGCACCCGATCGAGGCCGTACGGCTGGTCAAGGAGCTTGAGCCGTACCGGCTGTTCTTCCTCGAGGACCCCCTGATGCCCGAGCATCGCGAGAGCTGGCCGATGCTGCGCGCGGCGTCCGCCACGCCGCTGGCGATTGGTGAGATCTTCAGCTCGAGATGGGACTGTATACCCCTGTTCACGAACGGCTGGATCGACTTTCTGCGTACGCCGCCGCTCCACATCGGTGGCATCACGGAAGCGCGCAAGGTGATGGCGATCGGCGAGCCGTTCAATGTGCGGAGCGCCTTCCATGGCGCGGCGGACATCGGGCCGGTGGCACAGGCTGCGTCCGTGGCCGTCGGTATCTCCATCTCCAACTTCGGCGTGCAGGAGTGGACACGCTATCCGGATGCGCTCCACGAGGTAGTCTCCGGCGTGTGCCAAATGGAGCGTGGGAACCTGCATCCCAACGAGGCGCCGGGATTCGGCATCGAGATCGACGAGGAGAAGGCTGGGCAGCATCCGTATCAGCGGTCGTTTATGCCTATCGTGCGTCGTGCAGACGGTTCGATGCATGTCTACTGACGGAGTGGCCAGGCAATGATACGCACGGCTGCGTTCGTCTGGATGATTCTTCTTGCCGCAGCCGGCTCCGTGTTGGCTGTGGCAGCGCCATTTGCCACCATGACCCAGCTGGTGGCCGCAGCGGCCGTGTGGGTCGCATTCGTGGGCATGTGGGCGCTGAGCCGCAGCCGGCCCCGACCGACCGTCACCGCGGCCACCGAAACGGAAGTGCCGCCTGTCGATGCTGAGGTGCGCGAGCCGGAGCTCGCCGGCGGACCGCCACGGCCCGTTTCATCGCGCTTCTGGCCGGCTGTGGTTACGCTGAAGCTCCGCGCGCTCCTCTATCTGGGCACGATCCTCTGGATCTGGCTTGCTGTGCAGGATGTTACCGCCCTGGACGCATTGAGGCGGACGGGGCAGGGCGCCACGGCAACGATCATCGGCCGCGCCGTTCGCGCGTCACAGGCATTCCAGGCGAAGTACTACTTCGCGTACGCCGTTGGCAGCCACATCTACCGCGACTCTCGACGTACCACATGGCGCCTCTACCCACGGTATCCCACCGGGCGTCTGATTCGAATTACCTACCTTCCGTCCCACCCGGTTGTATTTCGCATCGGTACGGTCGGCGTCTCGCGAGAACTGCGCGAGCTTTGCGCATGGCTGATCACAGGTTTGGCGCCGCTGGCGCTGCTGTGGGCAGCATCCGCATCACGCTCTGCCCGCGCGGCATTCGAGCGCAAGCTGGTCGGCAAGGGTCGCGCGGTGCCGGCCGAGGTTCGTTTCGATCGCGGCGTGCTTACAGCCGCCTTTCGCGACCAGGGGGCCCTCTGGCGCCTGACGTATCCGGGCGCCGGCACTCGCCGCTCCAGAAATCGACATAACCAGGAGACGGTTCTCGTGCTGGATGCAGCTCTCGGCGAATGTCTGCCGGCCCCATCACTGCGCTACGTGCGCGCGCAGTATTTACCGGCTCGCCTCAGCATGGTGGAGTCGCCACCGAAGTCGCGACTCCGTTCCCACTGATAGCAACACGAATGTCAACAATGCCACTGGTTGGAAAGGTCGCTCTGGTTACAGGCGCTTCGCGCGGGATCGGCGCGGCAATAGCCCGGCGCCTTGCTCACGATGGCGCTGCCGTGGCCGTCCATTGCCGCGAACGCCGCTCCGCCGCCGACGCCGTTGCAGCGGAAATCGTTTCGGCGGGCGGCATTGCTGCTGTGTTCATGGCCGACCTATCCGATGTGCGCACCATCCCGGTTCTCGTGGATTCCGTGCTTCAGAAGTTCGGTCACATCGACGTTCTGGTGAATAACGCAGGCGTGGCGTTTACAACCGACCTGAACTCTGACCAGGGCGCGCAGTTTGAAACCCTGTTCGGTTTGAACGTGCGCGCCGTCGCTCTCGTCACGCAAGCCGTGCTCCGGCAGATGGGCGAGAGCGGTGGCTGTATCATCAACCTTTCGTCCGGAGCTGCGACGGCGTGCCCGGCCGGATTGTCGCTCTACAGCGCTACAAAAGCCGCCGTCGAAGTCCTGACTCGCACCTGGGCCCAAGAGTTGGGTCGCCGTGGTATTCGCGTTAACGCCGTTGCGCCCGGCCTCACCGAGTCGGAGATGCTGCAAGGTCTGGCGCCGCCGGATGTCATCCAGAAGTTGGCGTCGCACACGCCACTCGGGCGGCTCGGCCAGCCGGAGGATATCGCCCGGGTCGTGGCGTTTCTTGCATCACCGGACGCCGCATGGATCACGGGCCAGGTTGTGGGCGCAAACGGCGGATTCCGCTGAGAGTCGCGATGCTTGCGCCCGGGTAAGGAGGTCGGTCGCTATGCAGCGAGTTATCGCTCGAGAGTATGGTGGTCCGGAGGTGCTGCGGCTAGAGGCATCGCCGGATACGGCGCCCGCAGCCGGTGAGGCAGCCGTCGAGATGCACTTCGCCGGCATTAACTTCATCGATATCTACCGCCGTCGTGGCGGCGTCGAATTGCCGCTCGTACCGGGCTTCGAAGGCAGCGGCGTCGTCGCACAGCTGGGCGAGGGGGTCGCGGGACTAGCCGTTGGCGATCGTGTTTGCTTTACCGGCGTTCCCGGAGCATACAGTACACGGGTTATCGCGCCTGCCAGCAGGCTCATGCAGATACCGTCCGAGATGGGGTTCGATGTGGCAGCCGCGTGGCCACTTCAGGGGATGACCGCTCATTACCTGCTCCACGAATACCGGCTGGTTGGCCCCGGTGTTACCGTCCTGATCCACGCAGCGGCCGGAGGCATGGGCCTGTTGCTGTGCGCGTGGGCGGCGCATCTTGGCGCCACCGTCATTGGTACGGTGTCAACCAGCGAGAAAGCGCATGCTGCTGCCGCGGCCGGCGCCCATCACACGATCCTTTACACAACCAGCGACTTTGTTGAGGAAGTGCACAGGCTCACAAACGGACGGGGCGCGGACCTCATCATCGACGGTGTTGGGAATCCCACTGGAGCAAAGGACCTCGCAGCGCTGGCGGATCGTGGCACGGTCGTGTTCTACGGGTCAGCCGGCGGAGCAATGGATCCTATAGTCCCGACAGAGCTTCTCCCGCGGTGTCTGCGGATCGCCGGAGGCAACCTCGCTCAGTACACAGCAGACCGCAATGAAGCCCACCGTCGCGCAAGCGCAGTGCTCGCCGGCATAGCAGAAGGTTGGCTGCAGCCGAGGATCGGCCGCATCTACGCACTGGCAGACGCGGCGACGGCGCATGCCGACCTGGAGTCGCGCCGTTCCATCGGCAAGCTTCTGCTCCAGATGCCGGCGTAGTCGCTCACTCTTTGCGCGTCGTGGGAAACACCGATACGCGCAGTCGCGCACATCCCATCGGCACCAGCGTCAGCCGCTGCACGGCTGTGTCGGTGGTGACCGGGCTCGCCGGAAGTCGACCTATGAGGCCGTTCGATTCCAGTCGCCAATCCGATATCTGCTGACCGGAAGCGCGGATCATGACCGGAGCGTCGGCACGTGCAAAGGGCTGCGAACCGGCCGGAATGGTCCGCCGGATCACCTGGAACTGCTGTCGATTTGGCGGCAGCAGCCCATAGTTCCAGGCGGTCTCCGGCAGCACGTTGTAAGCCGTCCACGGCGCACTGCCGTATGGCTGCCACTTCTCGCCGACCTCGAGCGAGAACGCGAGCGGACCGCGGTAGACCGATACGGCGTTGTGCTGCGTCGGCCATGACTTGACGCGGACCGGCATCGGCATACGTACGCCGACGCGATCGCCGTTTCGCCACGTCCTGTCAACACGCACCCACCCGTGCGATCCGGCCGGCAGTGGCCGGCGTCTGCCGTTGATTGAAATCGACATCCCGTGCGCCCAGCCGGGAATCCGCAACACCAGGTCGAAGCGCACCGCACGCGTTGTACCGATCTTGAGCGCCACCGAACTTCGGAACGGATAGTCGGTGGTTTCGTCGATCGTCACCGCGTCGCCATTGCCAACGCGCGCCGTCACCGAACTGGGGGCGTACAGCACAGCCGCCAGGCCGTTATCGCCCGTGGCTGCCCAGAGCGAATCGGCGAAATAGGGCCACCCAAACGAGACGTTGTGCTGGCAGCATCGGTACTCGTACGGATTGTACGACAGCATGTCGCCGCCGTTTTGCAGCATCGGCGACTTGCTGCGCTCGTCCAGCAGCACCATGTTGGGCGCCGTCAGGTAGTGCAGGCCCTTCAAGTCGGCCGTCATGGAGGCCGGCAGCGAGTTGAATGCCACGGTTTCGCAGCGGTCGGCCCACGTTGCGTCACCGGTAATGCGGGTCAGCAGCTCATCACTGTGCATATACTCCACCATGGCGCAGGTCTCGGATGCCTGTCGTGCGCCGGTGTAGCCGGGACGGCAGTTCTCGTCGGCTGCAAACATCCCGCCGGGAACTTCGCCGTACGTATCCATCACCTTCCGGTAGTCTGCCTCGGTGGCGTGCAGAAACCGGTTGTCGCCGGCCTGCTGCCAGTATTCGGCCGGCTCTCTAAACCCCTCGGTAATATTCACTCCATGCCAGGTCGGTATCCCGTCGGTCCAGTCATCCGTACAGGCATGGCAGCGTGCCGCCAGCTTCAGCAAAAAAGGATCACCGGTATGGTTGTAGAGCCAATAGATCGAGTCCAGGTTGTCGCCGCCGCGCTGCTTCTGCCAGCTTTCCGGCAAATACCGGCCGTGCGGCAGGTTCATCTGCCAGTGGAAATAGGCGGTCATCAGACGGAGCACGCGCGCATCGTGCGAGCCGTCGTAGTAGCTGCGCAGCGCATACATGGCCAGCATGTTCGGCCAGCAGTCGTCAGCCGCTCGATTTGCCACCGGTCCAAACCAACCATCGGGCTGCGCGCTGGCGATAATGCGGTGAATCCATCGATTGGTCTCGGCAATCAGGCGCGGGTCGTGCAGGGTCCATGCCAGGTCGGTAGCGCCACGCAGCCAGTAAGGCAGCTCCTCCCAGCCGTTGTCGCCCGTACCATTTGCACTGGCCCATGCGCTGGTCTTGAAGTTCAGCCATGGGCTGATCTGGTCAAGGTGACCGATGAAGCCGTTCGCCTCCATCTCGAGCTGCGTATGAAGCCATCCCTCGGCCCGCACGCTGCCCGTTGGCAATGCAACCAGGGGCGAACTGCGCAGAGGCGCACGGTTTCCGGCGTAGTACCGGTTGTGGCCGCCCGGCAGCACCGTCGCCACATGCACATCCGTGTTTTGAGCCCTCCCGGCCGCAAGGCAGGCCGCCACAGAAAGCGAGAGCACGAGCGTCGGCAGCACCAGCCGACGTGTCCGCATCATGGGCCGTAAGATCTGTTTCATCGTAAATGTCCCATCGAACGGGCGCGCGCCCGCCGCACAATGGCAGTCTGCACCACGCTGTTCCGCATGCCGGCGGCCGATTCCTTATCCGTGCGGATGCGCTGACAAGCCGCCGCAGGCCGGATCGGCTATTCCGGCAGTCGGAAACACTTTATCACACCTGGGAGTAACCACAGTAACCCCAGCTCCGGGCATCTGGCCTACAGATCTCAACGGATCCATCTGTAAGACCGCAGTGTGCGACAGCGGGCTTCGCGGGCCGGATGCTAAGCAGTAAGTCCCATCGCCCGTCGCACGACGAAGCCTCCGCTCGGATCACGTACCCAGCGCTGGTGACCTCGAATGAGACTTATGCCGTAGCCGGCTCCTGCGCCTGGCGCACAGCCGGACAACGCTGCTCCGCTTGCCGGCCACGCGTGCGCGAACCTATACGTCCTATATGTCGCATTGGTCCCATGTGGTGGGCGCGTACCCCAGCGCCAAACGCTTGCTGAAATGCGGCCAATGAGACTTATGCCGTAGCCGGCTCCTGCGCCTGGCGCACAGCCGAGTGCCGCCGCTCCGCTTGCCGGCCACGCCTGCGCGAACCTATATGTCCTAATATGTCGCATTGGTCCCATGTGGTGCGCGCCTACCCCAGCGCCAAACGCGATGGCAGCGCGGAACGCTTGCTGAAATGCAACCAATGAGACTTATGCCGTAGCCGGCTCCTAGGCCCGGCGCACAGCCGAGTGCCGCTGCTCCGCTTGCCGGCCACGCCTGCGCGAACCTATATGTCCTATATGTCGCATTGGTCCCATGTGGTGCGCGCGTACCCCAGCGCCAAACGCGATGGCAGCGCCAGACGCTTGTTGAAATGCGACCCATGAGACTTATGCCGTAGCCGGAACCTAGGCCTGGCGCACAGCCGAGCGCCGCTGCTCCGCTTGCCGGCCACGTGTGCGCGAACCTATATGTCCTATATGTCGCATTGGTCCCATGTGGTGCGCACGTACCCCAGCGCCAAACGCGATGGCAGCGCGGGACGCTTACTTAAATGCGACCAATAGGACAGATGAGACATATGCGGTAGCCGGAATCTGCGCCTGGCGCACAGCCGAGTGCCGCTGCTCCGCTTGCCGGCCACGCGTGCGCGAACCTATATGTCCTATATGTCGCATTGGTCCCATGTGGTGCGCGCCTACCCCAGTCGAACGCGATGGCAGCGTCAAACGCTTGCTGAAAAGCGACCAATGAGACTTATGCCGTAGCCCACTCCTCGGCCCGGCGCACAGCCGAGCGCCGCTGCTCCGCTTGCTAGCCACTTGTGCGCGAACCTATATGTCCTATATGTCGCATTGGTCCCATGTGGTGCGCGCCTACCCCAGCGCCAAACGCGATGCCAGCGCGGAACGCCTGCTGAAATGCGACCAATGCGGCCAATGAGACTTATGCCGTAGCCGGAACCTGGGCCCGGCGCACAGCCGGACAACGCTACTCCGCTTGCCGGTCACGGGTGCCTGAGGCTATATGTCCCAGATACCGCATAGCTGCCATCTGGCTGGTGCATGCCGTATCGCCGCGCTCACCCCACTACCGGCCCAAAATACGTTGCTCTTGCCGTAGCCAGCTGCCGGCCGGTTGCCAACAGCGCGGCGCGTTCCACTCGGCTCAGTGGCCGGTAACTCCTGGCAACGGCGCATGCCGCCTGCACCTCTGCCACGCTGCTGAAACCCACAACGGCGCATGCCACACCGGTCAAGCCAAGGCTGTAGCGGATTGCCCTGGAGTGGTAGGCCGCGAGGCAGCCGGGGTGTTTGCCATCGTACTGCCAGCCAACCGCACCGCCCAGCACCTTCATCGCTACCACGCCGACTCCCGCCATGGTCGCTGCAGGCAGGGTCTCAACCTCAAACGGGTAGTTGGCGCAGTCAACGAAGTTCAGAGCGTTCATCACCACGTCGATTTCGCCCGTTTTGATCGCCTCTGGAAACCGCCATGGACGTGAATGGCCGCTGGCGCCGATGAAGCGAATCAAGCCGCGGCGCTTTGCTTCTCGCAAGCCGCCGAGTGCGCCGCCATCCGTGAACACATCCGCCATATTCCAATCGCCCAGGTTATGGATGTGAACCAGGTCCATGTGGTCGGCGCCCATCCGCTTGATGCTCTCCTCGATCTGAGCGACCACTCCGTCGCGGTCCGGCCGGTTCGGATTGACCTTCGTGACCAAAAAGACCTCATGCCGGCGTGTGGCAAGCACCGGCAGCAGTTTTGCTTCGGCATTGCCGTAATCCGGTGAGACGTCTACGTACGTGATACCAGCGTCCAGAGCGGCATGCACTACCGCTGCGGCATCCGCAAAGCTTGTGGGTCCGCCAAGCGGCGCACAGCCGATACCAAGCAGACTCACGCGCTCGCCGGTACGTCCCAAACGCCGCTGCGGCAGCGCCGGCCGCGCAGCCGATGCCGGGACTGCTGCGGCCGCGATGCTGCCCGCCAACACCTCGCGCCGGGTCAGCCTCATGCCGCTAGCCTCCGCAAAACCAGGTCGATTCGACGCACAGCCTCCGCCAGCCGCTCGCCGTCGCAGTCACCCATCACCGTCAACGAGATGCGAACATAGCCTTCGCCGGCAGTCCCATAACCGCTTCCGGGAATCACGTTGACAGCAGCCTCTTCCAGAAGCAGCCGGGCAAACTCGCGGCTGCTGTGGCGCGTGGGTATTCGCGCCCATACGTAGAAGGTGGCCTGCGGCGGCCGAACCGGCCATCCGATGGCGTTGAGGCCGTCGCACAAAACGTTGCGGCGGCGGCGGTAGAGTTCCAGCGTCGCGTCGTTCTCCACGTTCAGCAGGCCGTGTGCAGCTGCCTGGGAGATTGCGCCGAACTGGCGGCTGTCGATGTTACTCTTGAGCTTGTTCAGCGCTCCGATGGCATCGCGATTGCCGACTGCGAAGCCGATCCGCCAGCCGGTCATATTCAGCGTTTTGGAGAGCGAATGGAGCTCAATGGCGCAATCTCGGGCGCCTGGGCTTTGAAGAATCGAGGGCGGGCGGTAGCCGTCAAACGCTACGGCCGCGTACGCAGCGTCGTTCACTGCCAGTAGGTCGTACTCGCGCGCAAACGCCACAGCCTCGGCAAAAAACTCCGGCGTGGCCACTGCGCCCGTGGGGTTGTTCGGATAGTTGAGCCACAGTACGCGCGCTCGCTTTGCCACATCCGACGGAATGGCAGAAAGATCCGGCAGAAACCCGTTGGCCTCTGTCAGCGGCATGGAGAAACACTCGCCGCCGGCCAGAGCCGAATTGATGCCGTATACCGGATAGGCAGGGTCCGGTATCAGCGAAAGGTCGCCCGGGTCGATATACGCCCACGCGAGGTGCGCCAACCCCTCTTTGCTGCCGATCAGCAGCATCGCCTCGTCGACCGGGTCCAGCGTCACTCCGAACCTGCGCCTCATCCATTCCGTAGCTGCGTTGAGGAATGTGGCGCTTCCTGCGGGCGACTCATCGTACCGGTGCGTCTCGGGATTCTGGATCGCCTCGGACATAGCCGCAACCACGCCTTCCGGCGTGGGCTGGTCCGGATCGCCGATGCCAAGATCGATCACGTCTTTGCCATCGGCAAGCGCCTGCCGCTTCAGTGCGGATATCTCGGTGAACAGGTAGGGTGGGATTTGTGAGAGCCGTTTGGAGAGTGTCGGCACGTGTTGCTCCGGGTTCAGGCGATGCCTTTGAAGCGCGAGTCAGCCCATCGCGCAGCGTACTGCAGCTGCATCACGTAGCGTGTGCGATCCGAAAGGTTCGGCGCGCCGCGATGCCAGGCTTGATGGTTCGTAAAGTAGATATCACCGGCATCGCAGTACATAGCCTGAGCGCTCCGGCCGTCAAACTGCGGGTCTTCTTGCGTCACCGGATAGCGCCCGGAATAGTGGCTGCCGGGTACCCACTGCGTGGGCCCATGCTCCAATTCGTGGATGTCGCTAAGGGCCACCTGAACCGTAAACCAGAAAACGGGCATCCGGATGCGTGCGTCAAACCTCTCGATATCGTCGGGCAGCGGAAACTCCAGCGTGTCGTCCACATGCCAGACGCTGATCGCCTGGCCCGGTTCGTTCCGGATAACATTCAGGGCGTTGAAGCGCGGTTCGCTCCGTAAGACCGCCTTAGCCAGGCTATGGATCGGCTCACGCGTCACAGTCGCGGCGAATACAGGATCGGCTTCAGCGCCACGGCGCAGCACAAACGCGCCGTGTACGTATGAGACATGCTGCTGGGGAATCGACTCCCGGTGCTCAAACAGCCAATCCGTCTTGTCTCGCAGCTCTTGCACTTCGTCGGAGCTAAAAACCCCGGGTACCCGCACACTCCCCTCGCGGAAGAACTCATCCGCAATCTCCTGCACGCGTTCCTCGGTCATAGCCCGCTCTGCCGCGATGGTCATGCGATCATCCTCCTGCCTCTTGTTCGTCCACAGGTTTCATTCCACGCGCATGGTTTCCTTCCCCGATTGGAAACCGGATGACAGAGGCGATTAGCGACCGTCCGGGGAGTATAATGGTCGGTGGTGGTTTTGTGAGGCCGCGTCGCTCGCTCCATGTGTGCGCGATCTGCCTATGAAGCGTATCGAAAAGAAACATCCGCTTGCCATCCGCTGGTTTCACTGGATAAACTTTCCGGTGTTGATGGTGATGATCTGGAGCGGCCTGCTCATCTATTGGGCGAACGATGTGATGCACATCCGCGTCGCCGGCAAAACGCTCTTCCATTTCTTTCCAAACTGGTTCTATTCGCGGTTTAATCTCGATCAACGCCTGGCGGAAGGCATGGCATGGCACTTTACGTTCATGTGGCTCTTTGTCATCAATGGGCTGCTCTACGTGCTCACCACCGCGTTCCTGGGTGAGTGGCGCTTCATTCTGCCGAACCGGCACTCGTTTCGAGAGGCCATCCAGGTGACGCTTCACGATCTGCATCTCAGCCGGAAACAACCACCGCGGCGCAAATTCAACGGCGCGCAGCAGATCGCCTACACCAGCATCATCATTATGGGAGCCGGTTCCACTCTCACCGGGCTCGCCATCTACAAACCCATCCAGTTGGCGTGGCTGACTGCGCTTTTTGGAGGATACACCGTGGCGCGGTTCTTCCACTTTTGGCTGACCATAGGTTTCTGCCTCTTCTTCGTCGTGCACATTGGACAGGTGGTTAAAACGGGGTGGGGCAACTTTCGTGCCATGGTCACCGGCTTCGAGCTGGTGGAGGCGCCGGAGCCGGAAGGCGACGCGGCTGTCACGCCGGCTTCCGGTTAGTCGAGGAGGCGTATGGTTATTGGGCTGACCGGCATGTACGACCTCATCTCAGGCTCCGGCCGGCCCAACGGCAGGCCGCCCAGCAACCTGCACGGCGATGCGGAACAGCCGTCAGTCCGTACGCGCCGGCATGCCGCGTTGGCAGGAGGCCTCGTCTGCCGCACGGGCGAACCGAGCTTCAGGGTGAGTTACCGACGATTGCTCGTGCCTATGGCAGGCCTGATTACGGGTATCCTTGCATGGGTGCAAGTGCTCTATCCGATGCCACTTTATGTGGTTGGCATCGGGTTGGCGGCGGGCGCACTTCTCATCCCGGGCTTTGCCCTGATAACGCAGAAGCAACAAAACACGTATCCGCATAAGCGGGCTTGGTTGGATTATGAAGTTAGCGTGATAACGTATCGCGCGCTTGTTGCGATAGGTAAGGTGCTGGTCATGGCGGACGCTGCCGCTGGCCAGCATGGAGGTGGCGATGCCGGGTGACGAGGCGCCGACGAAGGCGCCCTCGGGTGATGAAGCCGTCCGCGCGATGCGGAGGCTATCTCGCCGGAGCTTTGCCTGGGCTGCTCTTGTCGGGGCAACCGCCTACGGCGGGTGGCGATGGCTCGACAGCCAGTATCAGGAAGATGGAATCATCTGGCCGCTCCGCCGCGTACTCGAAGTTAACGAGGGCTTCGCGCGCGATTATTACAGCCCGAAGCGGCTTGCACCTCAGTTCCCCGCAGCCGCGGCGCGTGAGCCATTGGCGAATGGCGACATCGGCATCATGGATGACCTGGACCCCGCAACCTGGAGGTTGCGCGTGATGGGCCTCGCCGATATGTCGGGCGCCGATACCGCCCCCGCGAGTGCGGCGCCCGTAGCCGACAAAAAATCCTCAGGATCCCGCAAGAAACCGCCGCCTACGGGAGAATCCACCTCCGGCGCGGGCGGTGGCGCCGTGCAGACCGATATGGCGATGACGGGGTCGCCGGCTCTGACCCTGGGGCTGCACGCCATCAAGCAACTGCCGAGAATTGAGATCGTTACGCAGCTCAAGTGCATCGAGGGATGGGCAACTGTAGTTCGGTGGGCAGGCGCGCGGTTTGCCGACTTTGTCGCGCAGTACCCACCCGAAACGCAGTCCGGCAACGATCCCGATGTGCGCCACCACCCCGAAGATTTGGCCCAGTACGTCAGCCTGGTAACGCCCGACGGCGCCTACTATGTAGGTTTGGATATGGCCAGTGCGCTGCACCCGCAAACGCTGCTGTGTTACGAAATGAACGGCGCGCCGTTATCTCAGGATCATGGTGCGCCGCTACGACTGGTCATTCCGGTGAAGTACGGCATCAAGCATCTGAAGCGCATCGGCCTGATACGTTATACAAACAAGCGCCCGGCGGACTACTGGGCGGAGCAGGGATATGATTGGTATGCCGGGCACTGACCGGATCAACAAGCTTTATCGAATCTGCCGGGCGATACGCGGCCTCGGGCCCGGCCGATGCGCAGCGCGCCGCTTCCGCGGCGTGGCGCCAGCTGGCCGCACATCCAGAAACGGTCACAAGGAGACCTGAATCAATGGGACGACGACTGCTTGCTGCCCTCGGGGCAACCGCCATGCTGGTGTCACTTACCGCTATGCCGCTGCTGGCACAGCACAAGATGACCAAGCACGGCAAGATGGCTATGCACGGCAAAATGATGCATGGCAAGAAAGCCATGCACGGCAAGAAAGCTATGCACGGCAAGAAAGCCATGCACGGCAAGAAAGCCATGCACGGTATGAAGATGCACAGCAAAACGATGCACGGCAAGATGATGCACGGCAAGATGATGCATGGCAAGACGATGCATGGCAAGATGATGCATGGCAAGATGATGCACATGAAGATGGGCGCACACAAAAAGCCCACCAAGTAGCGCTCCAGCGTCCGGCGGCGAAAGCCAGCCGGCGCTGGTGCTCCTGTACAAAGCTCCCGTGCCGTTGCTGCGGAAACCAATTGGCTCTTAGAGTTTTCCGGTTCTGTGGCGCGGCGCGGTGAGCTTTGGAAGTTGGAACGAACGGTCGATTGGTTTGAAGCGAGAGGAGACGGATTAATGGGAAGACGATTGCTGGCAGTCATCGGGGCCGCTGCTTTGCTCATGGGCCTCACCGCCATGCCGCTTCTGGCACAGGACAACTTGGCGCACCGCACGAAGACGGTGAGCCACCGTACCGTGGTGGCGCATCGCACGGTTACGCACGGAACCCGAGCCACACGCCGCGCGAAGAGGCACGTCGCCCGGGTGGCCCGCCGCACGAGGCGGCACGTCCGGCGAGTGGCTCGGCGTACCAGAAGGCATATACGCCGGGTTGCGCGCCGCACGAGACGGCATGTAAGGCGAGTGGCTCGGCGGATGAGGCGGCATGCCAGACGCGCCGAGCGCCACACCGCGAGGCACAACGCACGAGTCGCGAAACACGAGCCCGCCAAATAGTCGACCGGCGTTCGCCACAGCCATCGGGCCGGGCGCCGGTGTTGCGTGTCGCCCGGCCCGTCGGCGCATTGTGGCGGCGCGGGCCGGTATCAGGGCGCGCTGACCGCGCTCTTCGAACCGTCGGGAGATGAAGTTTTGAGAAACAGGCTGCTCGTCGCCATTGGGGCTATCACCGTGTTGATGAGCATAATGGCAATACCGGTGTCGGCGCAAACCGCAACCTCGGCGCATCACAAGACGTTGGCGCAACGCACGGCAAGCAATCTCGAGCGCGGAATACGCAGCGCAAAGCGCCACATAAAGCGTGGTGCGGCCAGCGCGAAGAGGAACGTGAACAAGGGCGCCCGCAGCGCCAGGCGACATACGGGGCGCGGCATACGCAGCGCAAAGCGCCATATAAAGCGCGGTGCGGCCAGCGCGAAGAGGAACGTAAACAAGGGCGGCCGCAGCGCTAAGCGACATACGAGGCGCGGAATACGCAGCGCAAAGCGCCATATAAAGCGAGGTATTGCCAGCGCCGGGAGGCATATTGCGCCTGCCCACACCACTTCCGACAAGTAGTCGGCGCCAAGAGGGCGATGTGAACTCCGTGGTAAAGCATCTCAAGCAGAAGTAACATGTGCCCACGTGCTCCACGCACAGCCGCACTAGCGCGCCAACGGCGGCGCCGGCGGAATCAGCTCGCTTTCATCGCTGTTTCCACACGATAAACGCCGTCTCGGTACGGAAGCCCAAGCGCTCAGTTCTCCATGGCTCATCCGCGAGCCAAACACGCATCAGCTGGCTGTAGTTCTGGTCCATGCCACGCTGAGCCCCTCCAAGACTTGTCGTTGGAAACGAGACGACGAGGGCCGGCGCCGGCACGTTCCGCATCAGCCGAATCGCTGATCCGGGCTCCAGGCGCTCCAGCGCGGGAAGCAGCTTAAGCATCAGCGCCACATCGGCCGGTTCACAGCGCAATGCGCCAAGCAGATCGGCGGGTTCGGCCAGGCCATGGACGCCGGCGGCGTCGAACCCGGCCTGAATCACGGACGTTATGTCGCTGCGTGCGTCCAGCGCGTGGTACCGAACATCGGATGGCAGCCCCATCCATGGCAGGGCGGCTGGATTCACGCCGCAGCCCAGGTCCAGAACGCTGTGCACCGGGCCGACTGCACTGAAGATCGAGGCGTAGAACTGCGCCATCTCCGGCAGCCGCTCGCGCGTAGAGGCATGGCGCTGCAGCAGATCGCGGCAGACCGTGCTGCGCTCGCCGGCGTCCTTGCAAGCCGCGTAGCGCTTCCGCCACGCGGTAACATTCAACGGCGCGGGGCATGGCGCCGAAACCGCGAGGTGAAGCGCGCGGCGAACCTCGGCTTCGGCCCGGTCCGAATCTGGATATCGCGCCACGGCGGCGTCGGCAAGATGCTGAACAACGTGCGCAGCTGTGGTGCGATACTTCCGCGATGCAAGCACAGCCTGCACGATCGGCTCAGCCTGGGTCACCGCGCACGCTCCCGAGCAAGCAGCCCCATCAAGCGCTGCATGAAGCTCAGGTTGTGCAGTGTGGCCAGCCGTGCGTAAAGCCCGTCACCCTGTCTCCGCAGATGACGCAAGTACCCGACGCTGTACCTGCTGCAAGTCGTGCAATCGCACCAGGGCGACGCCGGCCGGCGGTCCCTTACGTGACGGTCGTCGTCGATATACAGATATCGCCACCAGCAGCCATCGGTGGCGAGAGCGGAACTGTTCGGATCCTCACGCCAGGTAAACAGTCGCCCATCGCGGGCGTCACGCGTGGGCAGGGCGCTGTCGAACAGGTCATAGCCCAGCCTGGCGCACAGTACAACGTGGTTTGGGTTGCCGATGCCAAGAGCATGTAGTGGCCAGCATGCTGGAACGGCTTCACGCACAAAAGCCAGCGTCTCCTCCAGAATGCTCCCCGTTGCCGAGAGCGGCCAGCCGCCATAACCGTAGCCGTCGAAGCCGATCTCAAGCAGTCGATCGGCGCACTCTCGCCGCAAAGTGAGGTGGGCGCCGCCTTGAACTACCGCAAACAGCATTCGACCCGTGTCGGGTGGTCGAGAGTTTGCTTCGTCAAATGTGGCCCGGCACTTGCGCGCCCAGGCAACCGTGCGCGCCACCGAGCTGCGCTGCTCATCGTACCGATCGTCGCTGTGCGTGCAGTCATCCAGGCAGATGGCGACATCAGCACCCATCGCAATCTGGGTTCGGATGCTCTTCTCCGCGCTCCACACATGGCTGCCAACGTCACCCTCCGAACGGTAGCGAAAGCCTGACGGCGTTATCACGCCCGCGCCATTGCCGGCCCGGATGAGTGAATAGATCTGAAACCCGCCGGAGTCCATAACAATGGGCCGGTTCCATCCCGCCATGGCGTGCGCGCCACCGAGCGCCGAAACCACGCCGGCGCCCGGCTTTCGCGCCAAATGGAACGCATTCATAACAACAGCTTGTACGCCGGCCGTTTCCAGGTCAGCGGCATCGGCGGAACGGACGTAGCCATGCGTGGCGTCGGGCAGAAACGCCGGCAGCGGCACGGCGCCATGGGGCAAATGCAGAGCGGTTTGGCGTGCGGGCCTCACTCCGGCGGCCGGCTGGCACGCGGAGATCCGCCAATCACGACCACGTACTCGCCAAGTCGCTTCGCTGCCTCGGCGATCTGCTGCAGTTCCGAAAGTGAGCCGCGTTGAACACTCTCAAACTTTTTGGTCAGGTCGTTCAATATCGCCGCCGGTCGATCACCGTAAACAGCCAGCGCGTCATGGAGCGACGCAGCAAGTCGGTGTGGGCTTTCGAAGAAGACCAGCGTGTGAGGCGATTCGGCATCGACGGCGAAGAACCGCCGCCTGGGACCGGACTTGCGCGGCGGGAATCCGCGAAAGGTAAAGCTGTGAACCGGAAGTCCGCTCAGGGCCACCGCCATGATGACCGCGGATGGACCCGGAACCATCGTCACCTCAACGCCCAACTCAGCCGCGCCGCGAACTAGCGTAAAGCCCGGATCCGAGACACATGGCGTGCCGGCGTCGCTCACAACGGCTATGCACTTGCCGGAGGCTGCCAGACGCAAGAGCTCGGGAGCCGAGGAACTCTCGTTGTGCTCATGGAATGCAAGCTGCCGGGCTTCGATTCCCAGCCGTTTCAGCAGCATCCCCGTTTTACGCGTATCTTCGCTGGCAACGAAATCCGCCTGCTTCAGCGCTTCGATAGCGCGAAGTGTGATGTCATCCATGTTGCCGATAGGCGTTGCAACCAGGATCAGCACGACGTCTGCGCCGGCTGGCGCACCATCCATCGCTCCGGCGAGGGCAGCGGCTCAAACCCGCAAGCGGCGTACACACGATGCGCGTCGCGCGTTGCCAGCACCCAGCGGCGCAGTCCCTTATGCTCCGGATGATCCAGCGCAAAACGGACCATGGCGCGGGCGAGGCCCTGCTGGCGGTGCGGCTTGTCGACCCAAACGTCACAAATCCACGCGAACGTCGCCCGGTCGGACACCACGCGCAGGTAGCCGGCCTGTACCCCGCCGAAATAGGCGCCGACCAGCAGCGAACTGCCCGCGGCCGCGCGCTCCACGCGTTCCCGGCTTACACCCGGCGACCAGTACGCCGCAGTGAGCCACGCATGAACGCGATCGAAGTCGATCCGCGACGCATCACAATCCAGCTGGTAACCGCGATATGCCTGCTGCAATGGGACCAGCCTACTGGCCCGGCCGAACCGGCGGCACGAGGGGCTGTTGGGGAGGAGTTTGGGGCAACGCGGGATGTGGCTGTGGGGCCGGTGCCGAACCGACCAGCAGGATACGTGGAAACATTCGGTAGTGATCGCGGGAAATCAGCTGGCGGCTCACTACCTCGCCATTCTCACGTGTTACCCGGTAGACCGTTACATGGATGGAGGGGTGACCCTTGTCTTTTACCACGACGCGCCCCGGCGGAAGCGCCGGGTCTTTCACCCGCTCTACGGCGACCGGCTGCACCGACCTATCTGCCAACTCGATGTCCACGTCGCGCCCAGCCTGCTTCTTGCCATAGATGCTGAACGTCAGCCGGTTGTGCCACGCCGAAGCGAAAATACAGATCGGCGTCGCCATACTGTTCGCAAAGCGGAAATCGATCGAACCCCACGCAACGGTTGCATCACGGCCCGGTGGCAAGTAATGGACCGGAAAGGCGTGATGAGCGCGCCGCACCACCTTCAAGTCGGCCAACAGCACCGCGTTGTAAAGCGTACTCGAGACCTGGCAAACACCGCCGCCCATGCCCGGAACCAGCTCGCCTTTAATGATCACCGGCGCAGTCTTGAAGCCATCCTGCTCGATACGTGGCCCCACCACGTTGTTATACGAGAATATCTGACCGGGAGCCAATGTCGTGCCGTTGATGTGCCGCGCGGCAAGAGCGATGTTGCTCTTGCGGTTTGGCGAGCTGCCACCATAGCGCGTGGTATACCGCCCCAGGAGGCCGTCGATCAGTTTCAGGTCGGAGGTCTGCAGCGTGGGACGCGTTTTTACCATTGCCATTACAACACCAATGTGTGGCGCCGCTTGCTGAGCGGTGATCGGCGCCGGTGGCGAAGTCTGGGATGGAACTGCGCCGATAGAATTGGCGCCGAGCGTTGTGGATGCCTGGTTAACGTACACCTGCCATGCCGCAGCAACGCGCTGACTGGTGTCGCGCACGTCCAGCGCGACGCCGTCAGCGCCGGGCGCCGTGTGCATCTCGCCATCGGCGGCGAGGGCTAGTCTCGGGTTGCGAAATGGCCGGTCCGTAATTAGCGAGAGCTTATGGAGCGCGGCGTCCAGGCGCGCGTTGTCAACCGCGCCGGAGATGCTCCATGCTGCCTGGGCGGGCGCCCCGGCCGACCGCGTGTCCTCGGATGGCTGGGCTCGTACGGTAAGACCCATGGCGGCGCAGGTCCGAGTGATCCAGGCGCCCGTCACCGGGTTATTCAGCAGCACTTTAGCGCCGTTCATCCGTTTGGTGAAGGCATCCATGTCCACTTGCGAGGCCTGCACATGCGCCGGCAGCCGGTGCATGGCACCGCGCCCGCGGAACGCCAACGCAACAAGTGCGCCGCCCACCGCAAAGGCGGTCAACAGCGCGCCGCCCCCTAAGCGCGTTATGGATGCCGGCATCCGCCGGCCGGTTCTGGTTTCAGCTGCCAATTGGGTTTATCCGTGGGCTTTGATGTGGCCTCCGCCACTTCAGTTCCGCCGATCTCTGCGTCATAACCGTGTGGCCTGCGAGTTAAACACGCCGGTGCCGCGTGTGGTTTCGCCGGTTTCACGACCAGGATCTCGCTCCATCTGCGCGATAAGCTCCTCCAGTTTTTCGCTGTGCTGCTCCAACAACTCCAGCCGCGCGCGTAGTTCACGGATGGTTTCGTCCTGCGGATCCACCCGGTTTATAACGTTGTCCATTACCTGAGGCAGCTCGGTTCCGCCGTCGCCAAGTCGCAGGCCGTTCTGCACTACAATTCGGCCCGGTATACCCACCACGGTGGAGTTTGCCGGAACATCTTTGTTAACAACCGCGTTGGCGCCGATTCGGCTGTGATCGCCAATCGTCACCGGTCCAAGTATCTTGGCCCCCATGCCTACAAGTACGCCATTGCCAAGTGTCGGATGCCGTTTCGTACGCTCCATGCTGGTGCCGCCCAGCGTCACCTGATGGTACAGCAGCACGTCATCGCCGATTTCGGTGGTCTCGCCGATGACCACGCCACTGCCATGGTCCAAAAAGAAACGACGCCCGATCACGGCGCCGGGATGTATCTCAACACCTGTGACCGCCCGGTTGATCTGGGAGATGACGCGGGCGATAAAGCGTAGGCGCCAAGCCCAAAGCCGATGGGCAAATCGGTGCGCCCACAGCGCGTGCAGGCCCGGATAGGTAAGAACCTCCGGCACAGTGCGCGCAGCCGGGTCCTTGGCAATTACGGTCTTTATGTCCTCGCGGAGGAGGGCGATCAGGTTCAAGGTGCTGGCAGTGGTGATGTGCCGGCCACGGTCCGGTTTGGCAACGACTGAGAGTTCGTTAAGTATAGCACACCCATCCACTCAACCATCCGCGTTACGACCTCGGCAGGAACCGGCTCATTTATGCGCGAACCAAACCCTGGAAATCCAAAGGATTGCACCACGAGGACACGCATTATGACAGCAGCCCTGGGGGCCGCGTGGGCGGATACTCAAACCGTTTCGTCGGCCTCAGCCGACGAAGTTTCGTTCTACCGTACTGAGGGATACGTACAGCTTGGGCGGATATTCACCACAGCAGAGATGGCCGATCTGCGTCTGCATGTGGATGAAATGATTGCAGCGCTGCCGGAGGGAAAGCGCCCCGAGACCCTGGACGTGCCCCACTTTGAGGATCCATGGCTCTTTCGGTACCTGGCGCACCCACGCGTTCTTGACGTGATTGAGTCCTTCATCGGTCCCGACATTGTGCTCTGGTCCAGTCACTTCATCGCCAAACCTATGGGAGACGGCAAGTCCGTGCCCTGGCACACGGATGGCGCCTACTGGAATGGCCGGCTGGAACCCATGGAGGTGATCACGCTGTGGCTGGCCGTTGACCCCTCAACACGGGAGAACGGCTGCATGCGCGTCATTCCGAGGTCGCACACCGCTCTTCAGGCCCACATCGATAGCTATGTGCCGGTGGATGGCAGCACCAACGTTTTTTCGTCCCGTATTCCACCGGAACTGATCGATGAGTCGGCGGCGGTCGACCTGCAGCTGCAGGTCGGCGAGAGTCATTTTCACGGCGCCTGGACCATTCACGGGTCAAATGCCAATCACTCCAATATGCGCCGATGCGGGTACACCATGCGATATATGCCGGCAAATGTCGTGCACCAGCGCAAGGGCTGGAACAATTCGCATCGAATCTATCTGCTTCGCGGCAGCGACCGAACCGGCGGCCGGAATGACTTCGCGCCGGTCCCGCAGATCGACTGAACCGGGGATCGCCACTCGCGCGGTACACTGAGTATGCGGGCAGCCGGCTCTTGCGCCGGGCAAGGCCGAAGCCACTTGGATGGTCGGCTTCCGTTGACACCCGTTTGAAACATCGTGTCCGCAACGTGCCAATGCTTGTTCGTTTGCGCTTGAACCAGTCGGACGCATTCCTTATCTGGAGGTACCGTTTGAAACGTCAAATTGCTGCTCTGCTGGGACTTGCTGCCGCCCTTGCGGCTGTGGCGGCGCATGCACAGAATGCCGACCCGGGCCGGCAGCGCCTTGCCCGAATGCCGGATATCAGCAAAACCAGTATTGTGTTCGTCTATGGTGGTGACCTGTGGCTGGTATCGCGCAACGGTGGCACCGCACGGCGACTTACGGCGAGCCCGGGACCAAAGGCCTTTCCAAAGTTTTCGCCAGACGGCAAATGGATTGCATTCTCCGCCCAGTACGACGGCATCGCTGCAGTATATATCATCCCGTCGACCGGTGGCGACCCGATTCAGTTGACGTATCACCCGACGCCATCCATCGTGGACGGCTGGACACCGGATAGTAAGGCCGTGCTGTTCCGATCGGGACGCGAGGCGCACTCCTACCGCTACCAGCAACTGTTTACCGTGCCCGTTACCGGTGGCCTCGCTACGCGACTGCCGATTCCCACCGGAGGGCTGGCGTCGTATTCTCCCCACGGCAACCAGATTGCCTACAACGCCATCTCCAGTGAGTTCGCAACCTGGAAGCGCTACCGCGGTGGCGAGCAGTCGTACGTCTCGGTCTTCAATCTGGTGACCCACCAGTACTACGAGGTTCCTCATGGCGCCGAAGAAGCGGCCTTCCCCATGTGGAGCGGCGGCCATATCTATTTCCTGTCCGACAAGACGGAGACAAAGAACCTTTACGATTTCAACGTGCAAACGCGCCAAACCCGGCCGCTTACGCACTATCAGGGCTACGATGTGGACTTTCCAAGCTGTGGCGCCGGCGCCATCGTGTTTCAGCATGGCGGACACCTGAATGTGCTGAACACGGCCACGGGCCATGTCAGGACTGTTGATATCAAGATTTACAGTGACAATGTGTCTGCGCGGCCGGAGTGGATCAATGTGTCCGGGCAGATCAGCGCGGCGTCACTCTCACCATCAGCGAAGCGCGTCGCCTTTGTGGCTCATGGAGAGATATTCACGGTGCCGGCAAAGCACGGCGCCACGCGAGACATCTCCAACACTCCTGGAGCGCGTGAGGTGGAGGCCGCGTGGTCGCCCGACGGCAAGCGGATCGCCTACTTCTCGGATGCTACCGGCGAATACGAACTCTATACGCGCCCGGCCGATGGAACCGGAGGGCCAACCCGCCTCACGTTCGACGGACACAACTGGCGCAGCAACATCGTCTGGTCGCCAGATTCGCAGTCGCTGCTCTATCGTGGAGCATCTGGCGCGCTCTACCTTGTCGGCGCGGATGGTAAGAAAGCCATCCTTGTCGACCACCTCGTGAGCCACGTTTCCACGGATAGCTGGTCGGCGGACAGTAAATGGATTGCATACTGCAAAAGCGGCAGCAACCTCTACAGCAACATCTGGCTCTACTCCGTGGAGCAGCAGAAGAGTTTCCGCGTGAGCGACGGCACATACGACGACAGTGACCCCGTGTTCGACCGGTCCGGTAAGTACCTCTTCTTTACGTCAGATCGGCACTTCTCGCCATCGAACAACGGTCTGGAGACCGCGATATCGGTGCCGCACCCCGGAGGCCTCTATCTGCTCACGCTGGCAGCGGCAACGCCCTCGCCATTCGCCCCGCGTGACGACGAAGAAGGCGCAACGCCCGCCAAACCTGCGCCGGTCACGCCGCCCAAACCCGCCACACCCGCCAATGACAAGAAGGTGGCGCCCAAGCCGGTGAACATCGACCTCCAGGGACTCTATCAGAGAATCGTGGCGTTGCCGGTGGCCAAGGGTGATTTCGGCAATCTGCAGACGGGCAGCGGCAAGCTGTTCTACGTGGAAGGCGCCGCCATTCACCTTTACGACCTGAGTGACCGCACCGACAAGGTCGTGATGCCGGGCGCCCAGAGCTACGTCCTGAATGCCGACGCCTCCAAGCTCCTGTACCAGGCCGGCGGAGGATGGGGCATCGTTCCCGCCACTGCGGGTCATACCGCGGCCGAAGGAAAGGTTGCCGTCGATCTGCAGATGCGCACCGTACCGCGGGAGGAGTGGCCCGAGATACTCCGCGATGCGTGGCGGTTCGAGCGCGATTTCTACTATAACCCCGCGATGCATGGCCTGAACTGGCAGGGGATGTACAAGAAGTACGCGGCGCTGGTACCGGAGATCGCAGACCGCAGCGATCTAACCTATCTGATCGGGCAGCTCATTGGTGAGCTCGACACCTCCCACTCCTACGTGTTCGGCACAGCCGGGCCGCCGGTACCTCATGTGAGCGTGGGGCTGCTCGGCGTCGACTTTGAGGCTGCAGGCAAGTACTATCGCATTGCCCGGATACTGCCCGGCCACAACTGGAATCCGGCGCTGGTTTCACCACTCACGGAGCCTGGTATCAAGGTGGCGGCCGGCGACTACCTGCTGGCAGTTAATGGATCTCCGCTTACAACAACCGAAAGTCCATACGAGCCATTCCAGAATACCGTTGGGGTGGTTACCGACCTTCGCGTGAACTCGGCGCCTACAGATGCCGGCGCCTGGGATATCAAAGTCAAGCCCATTGCCAGCGAGGGTGCGCTGCGCAACCTCGTGTGGGTTGAACATAATCGCGAATTGGTAAGCAAGGCGACCGGCGGGCGAATCGGTTATATCTACGTACCCGACACGGCCGGACCCGGAATGACCGCCTTCGCCGAGGGTTTCTATGCCCAGACCAACAAGCAGGGCCTGATCGTTGATGAGCGGTTCAACAGCGGCGGCGACATTCCGGATTTCTACATCCAGAAGCTCGACCGCAAACGCCTCAGCATCTTCACCGAGCGTTACGGGCCCGATATCGGCACGCCAACCGCCGCCATCTATGGGCCCAAGTGCATCATGACCAACGAGTGGTCCGGCTCGGGTGGTGACGCGTTCCCTTACTTCTTCCGCGAGGCCGGCATTGGGCCTGTCATCGGACGGAGGACCTGGGGCGGCCTCGTGGGGTACATGGGACCGCGCACGTTGATGGATGGGGGTGGCGTAACCGTTCCTCAGTTCGGATTGTGGGACCCGCATACCGGCAAATGGATAGCCGAGAACCACGGAATCGATCCTGATATCGACGTTCAGAATACGCCGGACAAGACGATCAACGGCGGTGACCCACAGCTTCAGGCGGCAATCAAATACGAACTGCAACAGCTTAAGCTGCATCCCACACCGAAATACGTGCATCCGCCGTTTTCCGTGGACAATCTGCCGGCGCAGGACGCGGTACCGTGAGGCGCTGCGTGGCCCACGCGATTGCGCCACGGCACAGCAGCCTGGCGGACCTCTGCGCGGCCGGGTTCCAGCGGAATGCGCGATCAATCAAGTTGGCCCCGCCAACGGCGGACTGATGGATAGATAATACGTGGATACTACGCAACTTCCTGGTGAGGCGAATTTGAAGTTGCCTGCTGCGACCGACGCTATAAATCCATACCACCTTCGCGCATCAGCGGCGCCGACCCGCACGCCGCGGCAGACCTACTCATGACAGAAACGGCTGAAGCACCGATCACCAGCTTCGTTGTGGATCGCCTCGGAATCGAGCAGCACGTGGGCGTCTCCGGCTTACCCCTTGGCGAGGAAGAGCGCACGCAGTGGATCACAGCGCTCGGCGCAGCCGTACAGCAGAAAGCGCGCCTCTTTACCGAGCGAAGGGTGACCGCGCGCTCGAACCGCGGCGTGCCGGTACCGGGTCGTACTCCCTATCGCATCGCGGCCGGCTTCCATCTCACTGAGGTCACCCGCATGGAGTATGTGCTGAGCACCATGGCTTTCACACTCCTGTCGGATCGCGTGCCGGTGCTCTCATTCGTGCCGATGCCGGCCGCCGCCAGCGCGGAGACTTTGAATCCAGGTGGGGCGCTCGCGATGCTAATTGCGTGGAGGATGGTCGCCAGCGGCAGCGATACCGATGCCCAGTACGTCAGCGCCATCAGCCCGGTGATGGAAGGTCAGGTCGCGGAGATGCTGGAGGCGCGGCCCGCCGTGGCAATCCTGCATCGCGCCTACCCGCAGGATGGCGTGATGGATGTTGCAGTGCCGATTGCCATTCGATTCGCTCAGATTGTAATCGGTCAGTTTGAGGATCTATCGGCCTCTGTTGAGTAGATCGCGGTAATTAGGGGCGACCGTGCAGACGGACCGACGGCAGCCAAAACGAATTGGCACAGCCGCGGCGAATGGAACAATACTGAACGGAGCGAATCACCCATGTCTCCAAACGCTTGCGGTTGGGCAGTCGCTTGCGCCGGTGCGTTGAGTCTTTGCGCGGTCACGCGGTCAACCGCAGCTGTGGCCGCCCACCGTCCGCCAAAATCATGGGTAGCTGGTTACTACGTGTCGTGGAATCAGGCCAACGGGCTGTTTCCGCCCTCGGAGATCGACTTCTCTGCGATATCGCAGGTGGTTCACTTCAGCATTCTGCCCAATGCGGATGGCTCGATAGATCCTGTCACTTGTGGCATCACCGCCGCTCAGTCGGCTGCCCTGGTGACGCTTGCCCATGCGGCGCATCGTAAAGCGCTCGTCTGCCTCGGCGGAGCCGGTAGCGCCGCGCGAATCCGGCCGGCCATCTCCGACGCGTCGAGGCAGGTATTCGTACAGAACCTGGCGCAGTTCGTCGTCTCGCGTGGCTATGACGGACTCGATCTGGATATGGAGCCAATCCGGGCGAGCGATACGGCAGATTACACGCAGTTTGTCATCGCGATGCGCAAGGCGCTCAATGTTGCGAAGCACGGCCTGCTGCTTACTGCTGCTGTCGGCGACCAGCCCGCCATGTTTGCGCAGCTCCAGCGCGATTTCGATGAAATCAATGTCATGACGTACGACATCGCCGGGCCGTGGCACGGCTGGGAGACCTGGTTCAACTCACCGATGACCAATGGCGGTCGCACGTTTCAAAGTAACGGCCGGCCACTCCCCTCCGTCGATAGCGAGGTGCAAACGTACCTCGGGGCCGGCGTGGCGCCAAAGAAGCTTGGGATTGGAATAGCATTTTATGGCGCCGTCTGGAGCGGCGCCAACGGGCCCAACCAGCCGCTGACCGGCGTGACCGTGGATAACACTGTGGATTACCACGACATCATGCGCCTCTACTATCGGCCACAAGCCTACCATTGGGATGCGCAAGCGGAAGCGCCATGGTTGGAAGTCGACGCGCCACAGCAGGCAGACCGCAAGTTCATCTCGTTCGATGACGAGCGGCTCATCGGTCTCAAGTTTGACTATATTCGCCGCTACCGCCTTGGAGGCGCGATCATCTGGGAGCTGAGTGGCGGCTACCGCGCCAGCCAGCCGGCCGGCATGAGGAATCCGCTGCTGCACGCGGTGCGGCGGGACTGGTTGAATCCCGAAGCCCTCAAGAAGCGACCATCGGGACCATGAGCCGTGGCTCAAGGCGTCGCGGTGCGAACTGACCGCTTCACCGCGAGGCCGAAACCGTAGATTGCGCTGCTAAAAGCAAGGCCAAGGTACATCGGCTGCCAGCCCAGCAGGAATTCCGGCGCGTCAAATCCGCCGTGGCGCCAACCCCATAGCAGGCTGACAAGCGCCGATCCGCCGCCGGTTGCGATACCCCACAGCGCAAAACGCCCATCCGGGCGCCAGCCCGAAGGAGCGTAGGCGCCGAGCAGCGGCAGCAGCAGCGCCGGTACATACACGTTGCCGAATGCGTACCACTGCTGCACCACCGAGGGCACCTCAATTGCAATGCCGATAGCCAGGGCGGATGTGGCAAACAGGCCCCAGCGAGTGAGCGACGGGATGCGATGCTCCGGCAATTCCGGCTTGATGCGCCACAGTAGATCCCGGCCTACGGTTACTCCGGCGATAAACGTGTAAGAGACCAGGCTCGCCATAATCGGCGCCAGCATCCCAACCACGAAAAAGCCCTTCAATCCGTGTGGAAGCGCTCGCTGCGCCAGTGCTGGAAACGCGTAGAGCGCATCGGGGAGGCCCGGCGCAAGTTTGCGGCTGAAGAGGCCCGTGAACGTGGTAAGCGCATCGAACACCATCCAGCAGCATACGGCGCCAACAATGCCCCAGACAGCGATCCGGCCCGATCGGGCCGCGTAGCATCGCTGATGAAACCCGGGGTCGACCAACGTGGTCAGGGCGATAAAGAACCAGACGAGTGCCCAGCCGATCGAATGTACGCCCAGGGGGGCCAGGTGCGTTTTGGGCAAAGCGCCCGGTCTCAGCAGCGCGTGCACGCCGCCGAAGCGCTGGATGCAAACCCACGCCAGCAGCGTGAAGCCGGCAAACATCATCGTGAACTGCACGGTGTTTACCCGCACGTCGGCCAGAAAGCCACCACGGAATACATACACGACAGAAAAAAGCACCGCCAGCAGCATTGCCGGCAGAACCGGCAGGCCGGTGATCGCCGAAAACAGCAGCGCGGCCATCAACGCATATTGGCTGGGGCTTGCATAGATAAAAGTGAGCGCGGCTCCGAGCAGCGCTGCGGGTTTGCCGTATGCCTCGGCAAGCTTGTCGGGAATGGTAAAGTTGGTGGCGCCTGCCGCGCGAACTCGGCGTGCCAGCCCGAAAGCGAACAGCAGTCCAAACAGGTAGTAGGGCAGTCCGTTTACCACCCAGGCGCTCAGACCGTCGGTATATACAAACTCACCGGCGCCGAGTACCGCGCCATACCAGGTGGCCACCAATGTGGCTACAAACACTAAGGGCCCAAGGTTGTTTTCGGCGATCAGCCAGCCTCGCACGGTTTCACGCCGGATGCCAAATCCTGCGACCAGCAGGAAGGCAACGTACAGCGCTACCCAAAACCAGTCGGTTCCGTTAAAGGTAAGGTGCAAACAGAGCCCCCATCAAGTGCGTCACGAGCCTCGCAATACAGCAGCGCCGGTGTCCTGTGGTTCTGTCCAATGCGCGGCCTTGACGCCTGCAGGTCGCATCGCGCGTTGCCAGCGGATGGTCAGGCCGGCGCTGCCACGCGCGGCCGGTGAAACACCAGCACGGCGCCATCCGTCGATGCCAGGCGCACAATCCCGCCGACCGCCTCATTGCTAACTCCGCGTGTGCCGGGTGGAAGGTAGGTGCGAGTAAGCGGCCATCGCACACCCGAGATGCTCACGGTTGCGCCTCCTGCGGCAAACACGGAGACGGTATCGCCGGCGCCGCACTCGATCAGCAGCTCACCGCCATCTAAGCCGGCCGGAATGCCGTAGACAGTTTCGCCGTCGGTCAGCAGTCGAATCGATCCGGGCTGCCCGCAGCGCGTCAGTATCAGCAGCGCGCCGAGCGAGTGATCCGCGCGGCCACCAAGCGCACCGAGAATAGTGATTTCCTGCGCACCGCGTTCCAGAGCCAATATCACACTCTTCTCAAGGTCCGCAACCTCCTGATCCGGAAGCGCCACGATCTCAGCGCGTGGAAACAGCGCTCCCGCCTGAGCACGCGAGATCGAGTCAAAGTCGCCGCACACAATATCCGCCTCGATCCCGAGACAGTGCGCCGTCATTGCGCCGCCATCCACGGCCAGCACCAGGTGGGCGATGTCTCGTTCCCGCTGAGCGAGCGTGGCTTCCGGCGGCTCACCGTTAGCGATAAGCAACGCACGAAGCAGATCAGTCACAGAGCCAGTACCAGGTGGAACCCGGGTTGCCGTCGCCCGGGGCACCGGGGTCATTGTCGTTGCTGCGCTGGCCGGCAGGGCAGACCACCTGATCATCGAACTGCCCACTCGTCACGGTGAACTTGCTGTGGCCATCTGCGAACACCGTGCCACCGCCGCGAGGATGCCACTGGGCAAAATATGTGGGGTAGTAGCCGTACTTGGCGCCATTCAGATCGGAGGGCCCAAACCACGGCATCATCTCGTCGCGCATAATGCGCGTCTCCGAGGGTGCGGCAAACTGCGCCAGCGTGGTGATCTGGGTGCTGGTGTAGAGCGTGTTGTTTTGACTCGACTCGCCGGCGATGGTGGTGTAGCTACCCCGGTCAAACCGGTAACTTGAGCCGTAGCACGCCCAATAACTGTTTCGGCCCGGACAGCCGTAAACAGGGTCTGCCAACGTTGGGCCGCCGTTATCGTCCGGGCAGCGGAAAATCTGCGGCTCTTTGGTATACGGCGCCAGTTCCAGTTCCACGCCCTTGTGCAAAGGGTCGCCCGACCACGCTCGAGTCCCACCCGGTGTTTGTGTGTTGTATGCGTAGAAAATCGGAAACGTCTCGTCGTAATCCTGCACATACATCTGCACGGCCATGCCGATTTCACGAACGTTGGAGGTGCATACAATCTGGCGAGCAGCCTCGCGCGCCTGTGAGAAGACCGGAAAGAGGATTGCCGCTAATACAGCTATAATAGCTATAACAACTAGCAGTTCGATCAACGTGAATCCGGCGCGAACCCTTTGCTGGCTCATCGGCGTTCTCCCTCAGATGCATCAACGCCGCCATTCATCGCTGAGAGGAGATGGCGGCGCATCACAACCTGTGGGGCGCGGCCGTCGCCTCCCTCCGCCGGTATTATCCGGATTCAGGTAGTTCAGGGTTGGGCTTTCACCCTCTCAGCCTCGGAAGCACCCCTGGCGCGGCACTATGCAGTTTTCATTCAATCGTATGATAGCGCATTTGCGCGCCCCGGCGACAGCGTTACCGTTTCTTTCCGGCTGTACCTCCGTTTGTCCTGACTCCTGCCTTTGAACCAACAGCCAGCCCATACACCTGCGCCATCTGTTTCAGATACTGGGCCTCCGTGCCCATACCCAACCTGGCGCGACGCTTGTCCAGATTTGCCGGGTCCTCAACCGGGTCCAGCACGATCGTTCCGCCGTGAAAGGTTGCCTGCGTCCCGTATAACTGCCGCTCATGCTGTGCTTTGCGTACGCGGTCCGTAAGATAGGCCACGTCGATTCCATCTACGCCGCGATGCGTGAACGCGCGCTGCATAAGACCAAGGCACTGCATCTGAAACCTGGGATCCTTATCGGCGTGCTGCACCAGCAGCCAGGCATCATGGGCGCCGTCGCGTCCCACCATCGGGATGGTCGGCCAACCATACCGCCTTACAATACGTTTCATCGCTTTCAGGTCGCTGGTATCCACCTTCGCCATCGCAGTCGCGGCCGTCTTGCTGATTCCGGCGATGCTGCCATGAGCCTTCATCTGCTTCACCATCTCCATACGCGCGGCCTGATCCGCCTGGACCATTGTTATCAGATGGAGCCGGAGCCGGGCATTCGCAACGGGACCGGAAGGTGCCTGTGCGGCCAACGGGGCGCCACAGGCAAGGATCATAGCTGCCAGTGCCGGCATCACCGCTCGCGGTTGGTTCATTTCGCCTCCTTTGGCGTCGCCGATGTCCAAAGCCTGTCGCCACGTGAAAACAAGGTCTCAACTTCTCTGAGACGTCGAGGCTTGAGCCGAGTTTCGACGCCGCCCCAAACGCGCCTCGGAGGAGCCGGGAGCCTTAGCGTCTAAATCAGAGACGGTCAGGCAGAACGCACGCCGTATTGTGTGGCAGGTTCTACAGAATTATGAAAAAGCTTGGCGCCATAAACCGGCGCGATCTGCTAGTTGGCGCTACGGCCGCTTTGGCCGGCGCCGGGGCTTCAACGGCCGCCGGAGCCACCGAGACCCATATCCATCCCTCAGCGAGGAGCTCTAAAGTGTCTGTTGCACCCGGTGATATTATCAATCTGGGAATTGTCGGCGTGGCTGGACGCGGTACGAGCCACCTGCACTGGTTCGGACAGCACCCGGACGTCCGGTTTGTTGCTGTGTGCGACGTCTACGAAGAGCACCGGAACGCCGCCGCCGCGTACATCACCTCCAAAACCGGCGCTCCAAAGCTCTATAGCGACTTCCGCAGGATGATGGAGGACAAGGACGTGGACGCCGTCATCGTATCCACGCCACCGCACTGGCATCCGCTGGTGACGCTTGCCGCATTGGAAGCCGGCAAGGATGTCTATTGCGAAAAGCCGATGTGCCGCTACCCGAATGAAGGGCGCGCCATGCTGGAGCTTGCGCTGCGCCACAGGCGGGTAACCCAGGTCGGAACGCAGATTCACGCGACCGCCAACTACCACAAATGTGTGGATGTCGTCCGTTCGGGCAAGCTCGGCGCCATCACCGCTGTGCGAAACTTCTGCACGATGGATGACAATTCGGAAGGTCTGGATCACCCGCCGAATGCAACGCCGCTCGAGGGTCTGGATTGGAACTTCTGGCTTGGGCCGGCGCCCGAGGTACCGTTCAACATGGGCCGCTTCCGCGACGGAATGCATCGGTACTTCAAGGACTATGTCGACAGCTGGCTGCACGAACTGGGGCCACACATTGTGGACCTTCCGTTCTGGGCGTTGAAGTTGGGGCACCCTCTGGCGGTCTCGGCCTCCGGCGGACGATTTGCCACCGACAGTATCGCCGACGTGCCCGACACACTCGACGTGCTGTGGGAGTATCCCGAGTTTAACGTTACGTGGACGTTGATGCAACAGAATGCCTACTACTTTGGCGTTGGTGGCGCCGGCGGCGGGCGGCGTCTGGGCATTACATTCCACGGCAAGGAGCGCACGCTGGTAGCCAACTACGACCTGTGCGATGTATTTGACAAGAACGGCGCTCCCGTCACCGATACCTATGCAAAGTCGGTGCCAGACTCCCCCGGGCACGAGCGTGAGTTTCTCAACGCGATCAAGTCACGCGAGGAGTGCTCCTGCAGTTTTCGGCGGCACCTCCCGATGCACGTGGCGATGAACCTGGCGCACAGCTCCTACCGGCTTGGCCGCAAGCTTCACTGGGATGCCGAAAAGTGGGAAGTTACCGGCGACCGGGAGGCCACGCAGCTGTTGACGCCGCCCTATCGCCCGCCCTGGAAGCTGCCGGCCGCGTAGCCGCGGAACCGGCGCCTCAGTTGCCGGCGCAGCGGTCCGTCTGCCGGGCGCGAAGCATCGCGAACCCCGGTTACGGCTCTGCAGCGCGGCGGCGGGTGCTGCGATCTACCGTCACATCCGCCGTCGCGCGTGCCCTGCGGCTACGGCTCAACCACTACGTGTGCATACCGTCGCCAGCCACCAAAGGTCGCCTTAAGCGTTACGTTCGTTGCCGTGGTAACGCTCGAGGTGCTCGCCGTGAATGAGGCGCTCGTGTCACCGGAGTATACGATGACGCTGGTGGAGTATACGCCCGCGCCAAAGTTCAACTTGGAGTTGTAGGTGCTCACCGTGACGCTCATGTCAAATGGCGCCGGAGCGTCCAGCGTTATCGTTCCGCCAATCGTCGATCCGCCAACCACCGTGGACGAATCCATGGTGAGCGAACTGACGATTACCGGGATGGCGAGAAATGCCGCCTCCTTTTGCTGGTAGTAACCGTAACCCACAATGGCGCCGTAATCGTTTAGCCCGCTCGCCGACACCAGTCGCCACCCGCTGTTGTTTTCCACCAGTGAGTTCAGGTCGGTCATCGTCCCTGCCGTTGGGTTGGTGATGTCGCCCGACCAGAGAAACGCCCGCGCACCCGACCGGCCAACTACAAGTCCGCTTGCAGAGTTGATTGCAAAGGCCTGGCCGGTTGTTGTATGCGGGAGATGGCCGAGCGGGCCGTATGGCGTTCCGGTGATGCCATTCCATGCAAACGCCTCATAGGCGTCCGCAGCCGTCTCGTAAGCGAAGCCGATGACATCGTTGGCGTCGTCCAGTCCTGTCCCGTCGTAAGAGGCATACGTATTCCCTCCAAACGTTCCACCAGCAAGAGGAACAGGGGGCTGGGCGTCAAAAATGGGAAGGCACCAGGCCGCCGGGAAACCGCACGAAGCCCCATATGCGGAATTGACGGCATTGGGGCTGTAAGCTGAAGAGCCGGTAAATTGACCGCCGCTGGCGAACTCAAGAGCTGCGTAGCTCGTGTTACTGGTTGAAAGAGTCCCAACGGCGTCACCGAAGTAATCAATAGCGCTGAACCCCGAGCCGTAGGTGCCGGTGCCGGCCAGGTCGGTTGTTTTCGTATAGGTGGTGCCCAGGTAGGTATTGGGGCTCCATATCGTAGCGTTACCGGCAAAGCCGTCCGTTGCGTTCCAGCCGGCCCCCGCGATTTGCCCCAGGCCGTTGATGCCGTACGCGAACGTGGATGTGCTTGAGTCGAACGGAAACGACGGAACCCCGGGCATCCAGAGGAACCCTCGATCGTTACCACCGCCGATATAGATACCGACCACCTGGTAATCGTCGTTCACTGAATAGGCTTGGGCCTCAGCTGTGCCAACCGGGTTTACGTTGATAACCGAGTAGAGCGGCGGTGGCGATGTTTGCGCAAGCGCAGGCGGCCTCGGCGCGGCAACGGCAAAAGCAATCGCCGCAAGGGCGATCGGAAGCTGCAATCTCATGATCAGTCAGGTCCTTTCACCGGCACGCGCGCGCCGGGCGTTCCAGTGTAGTAATTCCGCACCGAATGCAGAGGGAGCACAGCACTGAGATCGGATGCTCAGGACGCTGCTGCCGAACAAAGATGCTCAAGCTGGCCGCCGCCACCAGTTCACCATGCAAGCCATACAATCCTGCCTCTCGTCGGATAATTGCCTTCGCACACCGGTACGGGCTGTCGCTCCGACATCGGCTGCCAAACAGTTGCTGCCGGCGCGGGTACCATAGTCCCAGCTCCGCGCAGGCGACGGGCTAGAGAGAGCGGATCACGAGGAGTTGTTGAATGGAGTACAGGCGACTGGGCAGTTCCGGGCTTGAAGTCTCCGAGGTATGCCTGGGCAGTTGGCTCACCTATGGCGCGGCGGTGGAGACCGGCACGGCGCATGCCTGCATGACCCGCGCCTGGGAGCTCGGCATCAATTTTTTTGATACGGCAAACGTCTACGCCCGGGGCGAGGCGGAGAAATCGGTCGGCGCCGCGATACGGAACTGGCCCCGCGATCAGATTGTTGTCGCCACCAAGGTCTTCTTTCCGATGAGTGATGGGCCTCTGCCAAACAACCGTGGCCTTTCACGGAAGCACATCTTCGAACAGTGCGAGCGCAGCCTCAAACGGCTGGGCCTCGATTACATCGACCTCTATCAGTGTCACCGGTACGATACCGGGACGCCGCTGGAGGAGACCCTTCGAGCGCTGGACGACCTGGTGCGCCAGGGAAAGGTTCTCTACACCGGATTCAGTATGTGGTCGCCCGCCCAAATTGCGCGCGCTGTGGAGATGCAGCGCAGCGCCGGGCTGCATCCCTTTATATCCAGCCAGCCTTACTACAACATGCTGGGGCGTGAGATCGAGCGCGAGGTCGTTCCCGTCTGTGATGCCGCGGGCATCGGCCAGATCGTCTTCTCGCCGCTGGCGCAGGGAGTGCTTACCGGCAAGTACCGCAAAGGTCAACCGCCGCCCGCCGGCAGCCGTGCGACGGACGAGCGGCAGAATATGTTCTTCAACCCCGGCATGCTCTCGGACGAAACGCTTGGCAAGGTGGAAGAGCTTGGGAAGATCGCAAAGAGCCTGGACCTTTCGATGGCTCAGCTGGCGTTGGCGTGGTGTCTGCGCCTCAGCAGCGTCAGCAGCGTCATCATCGGCGCCAGTCGCCCAGAGCAGGTGGAAGACAACGCCGGAGCCGCCGGCAGGAAGCTCTCCGCCGACGCTCAGGAAGCCATCGAGAACGTGCTCACCGGCTAGATTGCTCAGTTGTCGATCGTAACGTTATCCCAGCTGTGCGGCCAGCAGACGGCCATCGCGTCGCTGCGGAGCGCACTGGTGCACCAGGGTGCCGCCGGTTCGTGGCTTCTCACCGGCGAAAGCGGGAGTGGCAAGCGGGCGTTGGCGCTTGCATTTGCCATGGCGTGCTGTTGCACCAACCCGGTCGCCGCGCCGCCCGATGCCTGTGGCGAATGCGCTGCCTGCCTCAAAACTGCCGCCGGTGAAAACCCCGAGGTTTCAGTGCTCACGCCTGCCGGCGAAACGTTTCTGATCGGCCAGTTCTGGGACCGTGATTCGCGCGGAGATCCCGGCGCGATAGCGCGCAACATCCACTTCGCGCCCAACCTGGGCAGAATGCGCGTCTACATCCTGGATGGTGCGGAACGGATGTCGCCGGCCGCGGCGAACTCGCTGCTCAAAGTCTTGGAAGAGCCGCCGGACTATGCAATCTTCATGCTGCTGGCAACGCACGCCTCACGGGTTCTTCCTACCATCGTCTCACGATGCCGATCCATCCGTCTGCATCCGGCGCCGATAGACGAATTGGCGGAGTACATCGTACAACGACACCAGATACCGCCGGCCGAGGCGCGGCGATGCGCACGCGTCTCGCACGGACTGGTCGGCGCCGCTATCAGCCTTGCCGTCAACCCGGGCGTTCGCGAAGAGATCGATCGGGTGATGGCCTTTGCGGTCACGCTCCCCTCGGCGCCACCAGTGCGCGCGCTCCGAGTTGGCGAACAGATACGCAAGCTGGCGCAGCAGATGAAGCTGGCGGGCGCAGCAGAACCGGCGGAGGTGGAGGAGCCGTCAAAAGAACGCGCGTCGCGGCGTCAGTGTGGGGCAGTTATCGATCTGCTGGCGGCAACTTATTCCGACTTGCTGCACCTCTCTGTTCGCGGCGATGCCGATCTTGATGCAGTCGGAGGCTCAGATGAACTGCGCGCGGCCGCTCGCGGCAGCAATCCGCGGCGCTGGATGCGCTGCATGGATTCGCTTGTGACGGCCAAATGCAGGATCGAGGCGGGCGCAAATATCGCCCTGGTTACGGACGTGCTGGCGATGGAGCTGCTCACGGTGGAAGCGCGCGCGTGACCGGCTATGGCGCCGGTATTTCACCGGTCCAGCGGCGCGGTCCTTTGCAGCGAAAGTGTCAAGTCGATACCGTTTGTCGGTGAGTTGAGGAGTACCGTTTTATGAAGCCAATCAGCAGCTTACCAATCTCCCGCCGGTCGCTGCTCACTGGGACTGCCGCACTCGCAGCTTTGCCGTCCGCCGCACAGAGCACGTCCATGGTAACCACCGGCGCTCATAACCCCGCTCTCGATAGCTTCGACCGCACGATGATCAGCTTCATGCGCAAGCGCTCGATTCCCGGCGGACAGCTGGCTGTGACGCGGTACGGCCGGCTCGTCTATGCCCGCGGATACGGCTTTGCCGATTTGGAGCGTCGTACACCGGTTCAGCCGCAGTCGCTGTTTCGGATCGCCAGCATTACCAAACCCTTTACAGCCGTGGCCATCATGACGCTGGTTCAGGATCCACGATTTCGCCTCCGCCTGGATGATCCCGCATTCCCAATGATCCCGCTGAACCGCAAGGTCGCGGATCCGCGCCTCAACACGATCACCATCCGTCAGCTTCTCCACCACACAGGGGGTTTCGACCGGGATAAATCGGGCGACCCCATGTTCCGCCCGTTGGAGATCGCTGCGGCGGAGGGAACGCCCGCGCCGGCGGACCAGTGGGCGATCATCCGCTGGATGGCGGGCCGCCCGCTCGATTTTGATCCTGGAACGCGCTTCGCGTACTCCAACTTCGGCTACTGCGTACTGGGCCGCGTCATCGAAGCCGTGACCGCGATGCGCTATGTGGACTACGTCAGCAAGTTTGTGCTGCAACCTATGGCCGTCCGGGGCATGCGGATGGGCCGGACGCGTTTGCCGGATCGTGCCCGTGGTGAAGTCCGTTACTACCAGCCCAACGCCCGTCCGGTCCCATCGATATTCCCACAAGACCATGGAGAGCTGGTCAGCGTATGCTATGGCGCCTGGAACCTCGAGGCGATGGATTCGCACGGCGCTTGGCTCGCATCGGCTCCCGCTCTAGTGCGGTTCGCCGCCCAGCTCGACTTTCCTTCGCAGCCGCCGTTGCTCGCCCCGCACACTGCCGCCACGCTTTACGAGCCGCCGGCCGCGCCGATAAAACCGGAGGGCGGCGCCTGGTATGGCTGTGGCTGGGAAGTCCGGCCTGTGGGCGATCGCGGTAAGGCCAACACCTGGCACAACGGCTCGCTGGATGGAACCAACACGTGGCTGGTGCGACGCTGGGATGGGCTGGCATGGGCCGCGCTGTTCAATCAGCGTGATACTGGCAACGGCCTCTCAGATGGCGAAATCGACGCCAATCTTCACCCAGCGGCTGACGCCGTTACGCACTGGCCCGACTACGATCTGTTTCAGACAGGCCGGTGAAGGACGGCATTGCGGCTGCCATCCCGGTGTCTGGCGGCGCGCGCCAAGTGCCATTGTGCATCGTGCGGCTGCGTTGTTGCCCATCTGGATGTTACCGGCGGGCAGCGCAACAAAACTCTTGCACTTTCCGTCTAACCGGCTTATAATACGCTGGTTGATCGTTCTTCCGCGCGCGCTGCGGGCGCCACCGCCCGGGTTCGGGGTTCGGCATGAACCTTTCGGCAAGATCGCAAATTGGGCCACTGGCGCTTGCAGCTCTGCTGGCCGTTCCCGCTGGGGCGTTGGCCGGGCCGGCCCGGCCTGCCAAAGTGCGCCGGGCCGCTCATCCGCGGTCGGCAATCCTTTCCATCACCGCTGTACCGGCCACAATCGCGCTAACCGGGCCGCGGGCCGATGCGCACTATATCGTCATGGCGCGGCTGGGTACCGGCGCACTTTTGGACGTCACCTCCCGGGCCAGGCCGTTGTTCCAGGGCAAGGCTGTTGCCGGCATCAGCTCAACGACGGCGGGCTTGCTGACGCCGATCCGCGATGGCGTCTCCACGCTTGTGCTAAAACTTGGCGCGCACACGGCCCATGTGCGCGTCACTGTTACCGGCGCCACCGCCAACACACCCGTGAGCTTTAGTAACGAGGTTGAGCCCGTACTCACACGCATCGGCTGCAACCAGGGCGCCTGTCATGGCGCGCAATTCGGACAGTCGGGCTTCAAACTATCGCTCTTCGGTACCGACCACTATCTGGATTACGACTCGATCACCCGCCAGGCGCGCGGGCGGCGAGTGAGCCTTACGCAGCCGGACCAGAGTCTCATTCTTCTCAAGCCGACGATGACCGTTCCGCACGGAGGCGGGCGGAGGCTTATCCCCGGATCGTCCGACTACAAGCTGGTGGCGCAGTGGATCCGTGAGGGAGCGCCGCCGCCGCTGCCGACGGATCCGGACGTCGAATCGCTGACCGTGCTGCCGGCGCAGCGACTCTTCACCCTACCCATGCAGCAGCAGCATCTGGTGGTGCTAGCCCGCTACACGGATGGTACGGTGCGCGATGTTACAGATCAGGCGGTTTTTACGTCGCTCAACGACGCCATTGCATCGTGCTCGCCATCGGCCGTGGTTACCGCTGCAGGACGTGGCCAAACCGCCGTGATGGTGCGCTATGGAGGCCAGGCCGCTGTAACAACCTGCATGCTTCCATACAGTTCCTCCCGCATTGCAGCGCGCCAGACCTTTCCTCCGGACGATTTCATCGACCGCCTCGCAGCGCAGAAGCAGGCGGAACTCGGCCTTGTGCCGTCACCGCTATGCAGCGACCGTACGTTTATCCGGCGCGTTTCGTTCGATCTCATCGGCACTGCGCCCCGCCAAAGCGAAGTTGCGGCGTTCGTTGCCGATCCGCGTCCCGATAAGAGGTCGCGCCTGATCGACTCCCTTTTGAGGCGACCGGAATACGCGGACTACTGGGTGGTGAAGTGGGGCGACCTCCTGCGGTGCAATCGCACCACACTGGGCGTGAAGGGCATGTGGAGTTTCCACAACTGGATCCATCGCCAGCTTGCCAAAAACGTGCCGATGGATCAGTTTGTCCGATCGATGCTCCTCGCGCAGGGCAGCACATATACCGATGGTCCCGCCAACTTCTACCGCGTCTCCACCGATCCCGAGTCGTGCGCCGAAACCACCTCTCAGGTCTTTCTTGGCGTTCGTCTGCAGTGCGCACGCTGTCACCACCACCCGTTTGAGAAGTGGAGTCAGGACGATTACTATCAGTTCTCGGCCTTCTTTGCCCGTGTTGGGCGCAAAGGCAGCGCAGACTTTGGCATTTTCGGAAACGACCAGGTGATCAAGGTCGATGACCACGGGCAGGTGCGCAATCCTGCCGATGGCAAAGTGATGGAGCCCGAGGCGCTTGGCGTGGTCACCGCCGCGCTGCCGGATGGCAAAATGCCCGATCCGGATTCCGGTGGCGACCGAAGAGTAGCGTTGGCCAACTGGGTTACCAGCCCCACAAATCCACTGCTGGCGCGAAACCTGGCGAACCGATATTGGGCATACATGATGGGCCAGGGACTGGTAAATCCAATCGATGACCAGCGCACCACCAACCCTCCCAGCAATCCGGCGCTCCTGAATGCCCTGGCCGGCTACCTCGTCAGCCACAACTTCAACATCAAGGCGCTTCTGCGCGTCATCTGCAACTCGGAAGCATACCAGCGCAGTTCTCAGGCTACTGTCGCAAACAGTGGAGATAGTACTTTCTACACCCACTACGTACCAAAGCGCCTGCCTGCAGAGCCGCTTCTGGACGCCGTCGATTACGCGTGCGGATCCACCGAACACTTTCCGACGCTGCCATCGGGTATGCGCGCCATCGATCTTCCCGACCCCAATATCAGTAGCGACTTTCTGGATGTGTTTGGTCGCCCGCAACGCGTCATCGCCTGCGAATGCGAGCGGAACGTGGATCCCAACCTCTCGCAGGCTCTTACCCTGATGAACGGCGACGTAGTGAACCGTAAGGTGGAGGCCAGAAATGGTCGCATCCCGGGGCTGATCCGCGAAGGCGCTTCCGACAACGACATACTTAACCAGCTGTATCAGGCTGCGCTCGCCCGTCCGCCGACTGCGCGCGAACGTGATATCGCGCTCGGCTTCGTGGCATTTTCACCCGACCGCCAGGGAGTGTTTCAGGATATCCTGCTCTCCCTGCTCAACAGCAAGGAGTTCCTGTTCAATCACTGAACCGGGAAACGGAGGTTGCCGTCATGTTTGATATAGAGCTGGGCCGACACATCGACTGCGACGGTGTTTCACGCCGCGACTTTCTGAGGGTAGGCGCCATTTCGGCGTTTGGACTTACATTGCCGGCTGTTTTGCAAGCCGGTGCTTCCGCAGCGCCCGGTCCAGGCAAATCGGCGCGCGATACCGCCTGCATTCTGCTATGGATGGGCGGCGGTCCCAGCCATATGGATACATTCGATCCAAAGCCGGACGCGCCGGTTCAATACCGCGGAGCGTTCGGTGCGATCAATACGAATGTCAAAGGCATTCAGATCACAGAACACCTGCCGAAGCTGGCGCAGCAAGCTGACAAATTCTCGATCCTTCGGTCGGTTACCTCAAACGACGGCAACCACGAGACGGCAACGGAGTATCTGCTGAGCGGTTACCCCTTCAGCCCGGCCATCGATTATCCGGCATACGGATCGGTGATCGCGCGCGAAAAGGGGTCGCAGCAGGACCTGCCGCCTTACGTGCTCTTCGGCGGTCTGCCGTTCAATCACGGTGGCGCCGGATATATTGGCGGACAGTACAACCCGTTTATGATCAACGGCGACCCGGCCAATAAGTACTTCAAGGTTGAAAACATCACGCCGCCCAGCGGAGTGGATCAGGCTCGTATGGATCGCCGCCACAGCCTGGCCATGGCGCTGGACGACTGGCAGCGGAACAAGGAGACCGCGGCGCCCGCTGTTCGCACCATGGATGTGTTTGACGAGAAGGCCTACGCACTCATCACGTCGCCAGCAGCGAAAAAGGCCTTCAACCTGCAGGCAGAATCGCCGGATCTCCGCGCGAAATACGGCCATACGCAGTTCGGGCAGTCGTGCCTGCTCGCGCGGCGGCTGGTGGAATCGGGCGTACGGTGCGTCACGGTGAACTACGGCGGTTGGGACACGCACCAGAACAACTTCGAGTCGCTTAAGAATGGTCTGCTTCCAACGCTGGATATGGGCTATTCGGCGCTGCTTCAGGATCTCCACGATCGCGGCATGCTCGACTCCACGGTGGTGCTGTGGATGGGCGAGTTTGGAAGGACGCCGCAGGTGAATGGCGCGGCCGGCCGCGATCACTGGCCTGGCGTCCTCAGCGTCTGTCTGGGCGGAGGTGGCGCGCGCACGGGGCAGGTGGTCGGCGCCTCCAGCAAACTGGGCGAAACTCCCGATGTCCGCCCGATTCGCGTGGAAGATGTCGCTGCTACCATCTACAAGCTGATGGGCGTCGATTTCCAGAAACAGTACATGTCGCCGCAGCAGAGGCCCATCGCCATCAACTACGGTGGCACGCCGATTTCCGAACTCTGCTGACGTCGCCGCGTATGAAAGCTGGGGCCCTTCGCGGTGCGGCTGTGGCGGCGCTGTTCGCCGCAGCCGCGCCGGCCCGCGCAGTGGCGCCGCCGACGTACGCACACGACATCCTTCCGATCCTGCGCTCGCGGTGCATCGTATGCCATAGCGCGACCAACGTCGGCAGCGCCGCTATCTCCGGTGGACTGGCGCTCGATTCGTACGCCGCGGTGCGCAACGGCGTACATGGCGAACCGATTCTCAAGCCCGGCGCAAGTGGCGCCAGCGTGATCATCAAACGCCTCACGGCCATCTCTCCGTCGCTGCTTATGCCCCGCGGCGGACCCCCGCTGAGCAAGGCGCGAATTGCGCTGTTTCGCCGCTGGATTGATGCAGGAGCGCCGGAGGGATCGGTCACCGCCAGCGGAACCGTGCCGGCGACCGTGCCTGCCGCCATGCCGTCGCCGGCTGACGTTGCGATTGTCTCGGTGCCGACACAACTTGCAGGCCCTGTGCAGCCTGGGACACCACCTCGTCGCGCAGCGGTTTCGCTGAGCCTCAAAGTCGGACCGCTTTCGCCGGTAACCGCGCTGGCAATCAACCCTTCCGGTAAGCTGCTGGCAGTCGGGGTCTGGCGGGCCGTGGAAGTATGGAATCTGGATACCGGAAGCGTCGCAACGCCAATCACCATGATGCCCGGCCAGGTGGAGTCCTTGGCCTGGAACAGCGCCGGCACGGCTCTGGCCGTTGCCGGCGGCACAACCGCGAGGTCGGGGCAGGTAACCGTGTTCGACACCACCTCATGGCGTCAGCTCGGTCCAACGCTGGCTGGTGACACCGATATCTGCACCAGCGTTGCATTCAGCCCCGATGGCGCGACGATTGGCGCCGGAAGTCACGACAAGACAGCACGATTATGGGCCTGGCCATCCGGCCGGCTGATCAAGGTGTTGAACGACGCATCGGATGCCGTTACACGGGTTGCATTCTCACCGCACGGCAAGTGGTTCTACACCGCCGGCTGGGATCGCACCGTCCGCCGGTACCGGATGCCGGCAGGAACGCTGGCAATGAGCTATGCCGGATCGCAGGATGCGATCCACGCTCTGGCCATCGACCCAAACGGAACCAGCCTGGTCAGCGGCAGTCGCGCCGACCTGCACTGGTGGCAGGTGACCAGCCCAGCCTCGAATGATCGCCGCTATGGCATGTCGGCTTCCGTTACCGACCTCAGCTTCAGCAGCAAAGGCGATCTGCTCGTCAGTTGTTCGCAGGATGGCGCAGTGCGCTTGTGGAACGGAAACTCGCGCAACGGACTGGCGAACCTCGCCTCCGGTTTGAACTGGCTCTATGCAGCAGCGGTAAGTCCAAACGGCGCCTGGGCAGCCGCCGGCGGGGAGGATGGTGTGGTAACGCTCATTAATCTTAAGCGGCGCGCAGTGGCGCTCTCACTGGCCTGTTGGCCGGCGCCGGCCACGGGTGTGGCGCAGTGGCTCGCCGCGACACCGCAGGGATGGTACGACGCTTCAGCCGGCTGGCGCCGGGATGTGCATCTCACCGTTGGCGCCACAACTGTAATACCGGAGGCATCGCTCTGCAGCCCGTCCGCGATCCACACCGCGTTTTCCGGTGCGCCGGTTCCCACCGCGCCACCGCTTCCACAACCATGAACCTGAGTCGATACTGCGTGCTTGCATTCAGCGCTGTCCTTGCCACGGCTTGGGCCGCCACCCCTCCCGCGGCCGCTCAAACGGCATTCCCGATGATATGGAGCGCCAATCCGGTTGGAGTCGCCCGCGGCGCCACACAGCTCGTAACCGTGGATGCCGGCGGTTCTGAGGGCGGAGGTGGTGTGAACCTGTGGGGAGCATACACCGTTTTGTTCAACGACCCAGGCGTTACGGCCACGATTGTGCCGCCGGCCGGGGGATGGCCGAAGCCGCCTGCGGCGCATCCCGATCAACTCCCGGTTGTCAGTTCCATCCAGATGCGCGTGACGGCTGCGAAGTCGGCATGGCCGGGTATGCACGAGTTTCGGATCGGCACGCCGCACAACGGCATCTCAACCGTAGGCGTTCTCATTATCGGCGATCTTCCGGATGTCCTGAGCCTTCCCACAAACCAGGATGCGGCGCATCCGCAGCGTATTCCCGTTCCCTGCGCTGTAGACGGCGTGCTGTCGCCTGCCGAAAGCACACATCACTTTGTTTTTCATGCGGAAGCCGGGCAGGAGCTGGTGTTCCATGTTGAGTGCGCCGAACTGGAAGACAAGATTCACGACCTGAACGTGCACGCCGATCCGCTGCTGCAGCTGCATAACGCTGCCGGCGATGAGATCGCCGAAAACGACGACTACTATGGCGCCGACTCGCTGCTGGCGTGGCACTGCGCGGCGGCAGGCGACTATACGTTGTGGCTGCGCGATGTAAGTTTCGGCGGCAACCCACACTGGCCGTACCGGCTCACTGTCTCGGATGGGCCGTACGTTACCGCCATGGATCCGTGCGCGGCGCCACCGGGCGCTGCGACGCAGATCCATGTATGGGGCTACAACCTCGGGCAACAGCCGGCCACGGCCACGGTGACGATTCCAAACGACGCGCCCCCCGGGGTGACGCACGTGGCGCTCCAGGTTGGTGGAGCGGTAACCAACGTGATCCCACTGCTGGTGTCGCGCGCGCCTCAGGTGGCTGTGATGCCCGCTCCCGAACCAGCCGGTAGCGTGGTAACCGCCGGATTCAATGCCGCGGAGCCGGCGCCACGCCAGTTTGCGGTGCCCGGAGCTGTAAACGCGGTACTCACCGAGAACGACGAGATCGATTCATGGCGCTTTCACGCTGTCAAAGGTGAAGCGCTTGGCTTCGAGGTTACCTCGCACCGACTCGATTCGCCGATGGATCCGGAGATGAAGATCCGAAACGTCAAGGGCGCGGTGCTGGCAGAGAATGACGACACCTTCGGCAAGGATCCGCGCATCGATTGGACAGCGCCGGCAGACGGCGAGTACACCGTACAGGTACGGGATATCAGTGGGCACTCCGGCCCGGCATACTTCTACAACCTGACTGCGGCCGCGCTCACGCCGGACTTCTCGCTCACCGCGCAGCCGGGGCGGGCCATGATCGCCCCCGGCAATCGCACCGCCTGGTTCGTCAAGATCGCGCGCAAATACGGCTTTGCCGGACCGGTGACCATCAATGTTACAGGGCTTCCCGCCGGCGTGACGGTTAACCCGCTTACGATCCCGCCTGGCGTGGATGAAGGCGAACTACTGCTCTCGGCAACCGCTTCATCCAAACCAGCTACTTCGCTGGTGACGATTACCGGCGCCGCGAGCCTTGGCGCTCCCACGCAGCGCGTGGTTACACGCACTGCGACGCCGCTGGAGGAGATCTACATGCCAGGCGGCGGACTTGGAGAGATGCCGGTGGACACGGAGGGCGTCTCCGTAACCGATGCCGGCGATGTGACCGTCTCGGCCGAACCATCGGCAATATCGCTGAAGCCGGGCGGTACCGCTCGCATCAACGTGACTATTGTTCGCGCGCAGGGCTTCATTAAGCCGGTATCGCTCCGGCTCGGCATCTCACACTCCGGCGCCGTCTACGCCGATCCGCTGCCGCCCGGCGTGGTCGTGGACCCTGGCGCCAGCAAGCTGCTGATCAACCCGAACGAGACCACCGGGACCATAACGCTGCGTGCGGGCGCCAATGCCATGCCCGTGCAAAACCTGCCGATATCCGTGCTTGCCACCGTAAGCATTAACTTTGTGATGCGCGTCTGGTACTGCTCGCCGTTGATTACCGTCACGGTTCAGAAGTAGTCCGTGGGACCGGGTGATTGCTCCCGAAAGCCGGATGACCGCGTACGGCACGGCGCTCACGGCTGGCTATACCATTGATGGCCTGCGAGCGTGGAAGACCAACTCCTCCGGAACCACGTACTTTCTCTACGACGGCATAACGCCGATCTGCGAAATCGACAGTACCGGTGCGGTCAGCGCGGTAAACACCTTCGGCCCCACCGGTCTGCTCTCACGCCGCGCAGGTACGTCAAGTATCTTCTACGCCTTCGATCCGCAGGGCAATCCGGCCGAAGAGGTCAACTCCATCGACACCCTCCTTGCCTCCTTCGCTTTCGACGCCTTCGGCAGCCGCTCCATCTCCGGTACGGCCACCGATCCGTACTCCGGCTTCGGAGCGCAATATGGGTACTATAGCGACACAGAAACCGGCCTGCAGCTGCTCGGCTACCGGTACTACGACCCGGCGCAGGGCCGGTTTGTAAACCGTGACCCCATCGGCATGGCCGGCGGGGTGAATGTTTATGGTTATGTGGGGAATGATGCGCCGGTCTTGGCGGACGGCCGGGGAACGCAGGCCGAGGATCTTGAGCCCGATGAGGACCTGGGCGGGGACGGCCCGGGAGCAGAGGATGGCGGTGGCGGGCTGGATTACGATCCGCGTCCTCGCTGGGCGGACCTGCCGGGCTACGACCCGCTTCACGAACTTTTCCCGAACCTTTTTCCTGATCCCCCGAAACGCCGGGAAGGGTGGCGACCGCCGTTCATACCGCGTCTGCCAGACGGTACAGTGCCCGACCCGAACGACCCTGACACACCGCCGTTTCCTGGCATGCACCGCGGCCAGCCGGACAAGGATGGGAAGGCGCCGCGCAGGTGGATAATCGAAAACCCGAACAACGGCGACAGGCTGACCTTGTTTCCCGATGGTGACGGCGGGTTTCACGCAGAGGAGCCCCACTGGGACGCCTGCTTCCGTATCGATGGCAATTGGTGGAAAGGCTGGATACTTCCGGACGGGGGATGGGTGTGGCACGAAGGCAGCTGGCGGCCGGATGAATAAGACTCGCCCGTGATGGGGCAAAAGCGCAAGGGATCCAGAGAATCGACCTCGCGGCAGGAAATGCGTGAGAGCTTGCTTGGAGTAGTGGCTAGTGGCGAGTGACTACAGCCAGGAACGTAGGCCGGTCTACAGACGTACGTTGGGATCGTTTGCGCTCGACTGGCTGGACGACGTTGCAGCCGAAAACGGGGGCGGCTGCGGGCTATTTCAAGATGCCCTGGAACGCGCTAGGGCGACGGCGGGAGGGGTTGCGATCTATCTATCCGTCGATGCGCTGCCAGCCTTGCCTTTCGCCGCAGTCAGTGAATTGACGCCGGCGCAATCCGTTGCTCGCACCCTGGAACGGCTGGATGCGGCTGCGCGGATCTTCCCGCGAGACAAGGGCGAACTCACGCTCCGACTCATGCGGGCACACTTACGTTCTCAGCGATCGAACGTGGTACTCGCATGCGTCGACGGTCCGCCGAGCGGCCCGCTGGGCAGCGAGCAGAGTCGAGCAAGTCGCTTGGTGCCCGTTTGGACCGGCCACCCATACTGGGTCTACGATGGCTGGTGGTACCCGGTGGGGCACAACGGCCTGACAGATCAACAGTTGTCCCAAATCGCCGAGTCGACGTGCTTTCCGTTCGGAACCTTCTGGGTGACTCGCAAGCCATCGACGGCTGTGTTACCCGAGGAGCGGCACGTTTCGGAGCTCATCGCAGAGGAGGCCGCATATCTTACCGATTCGTTGGTTGCAATCTATGCGGAGTGCTGCGACGCCTCCGGGCTGCTCGAGTGGCTCGCGCCCGGCGCTGCCCCGCCAGTGTACGATGGTGAGATCCTGGCCTGATAAACCGGGTGATCCCATCGGCATGGCCGGAGGGGTGAATGTGTATGGGTACGTGGGGAATGACGCGGGGAATCGGGCGGACTTGGCGGGCCTGGCCCGCGTCGATTGTGCAAAGCTGCTCGAGGAGAGAATGCAGACTGCGGAACTCGTGAACGACAGATTCCGGGATATGCTACATGATGAGCACGGCCTTTACCCTGGCAGCCCAAATAGACCAGGCAATATCATATCGTGGAAAGGACACCAGAAAGCGTTTCTTCAGGTACAGCAGAAGCTCGCGAAGTTGATCGCCCAATACATGCGCAACTGTAAACCGCCTCGTAATGAGCCATTGCCGGTTAAGGCCGGCGACGCTGTGCGTAAGCCGGCGCCGAAGTCGCCTACGTACATGCCGTGGGATCCACCGCTGCGTGACGAGACTCCGGAGGTCATCGGTATCCCTTTGATCGGCATCCTCAGTCCCGGACCTATCCTTGACATATGCGCAGCAGTTGCTAGGTTCCTCCTGCCCTCAGGTCCCACGGGCCCGGAGGTGGAATACCCGTACCCGTGGCAACCGCCCGGGCTGCCTGGGCGATCCCCGGTGCCGCAACCGTGACCCGGTCCACCAAGCGACAGCTAGTCGATATAGCTAAGCGAAGTAAGTACGCTATCTCGCCGCGAGCGGGTGCGGAAGACCGCGGCTGACAGGGACCTGGGAGCTTGGTGAAATCGTAAACGTATGAGCATCAAGGTTACATGTGTGGTCAATGTCTGCGCCACGGAAGCGGAGGCGGCGTCGTACGGGGGAGCGCGGGCACTAAGCCGCACTGTGTGTCTCCCGATCGCGCCGTTCCCTGGTATCTACATTGCATTTCAAACGGTTGCCACCCGCGGGAAAGCGGCGAGCCGCGCGCGTTCGCTCGATTCCATCGAGTTTGCCTTCCCATCGGTCGAGTTCTGCGTCGGCAGCGGCGCGTACTGCGTCAGTACAACGCTTAGGCCGGCTAGCCAGGCAGAATTTGACGCCGCGTGCCGAACTCTACAAGAGGGCTGTGGATTCGCGACTGGGGCCGCGCCGGAGTCGTCCGCGCTCCGCACAGCTTGCGGCCCGCCTGCGGTGGCTTTCGAGCTCGCCGTTCGTATTGACGAGGGCGACATCACCTTCGCGATTCTCCGATCGCCCATGGAACATCCGGAGATGCCGCAAATAGGCGAGAAGTGGTATTTCAGGCGCCAGTACGACTTGAACTGCCGTGCCGCAATGAACCGCCTTTCAAAGACCCCGGACGGGCGGTGGCGTCTGGGCTGGCACACGAGCAGCGCATTCTTCCGGCCGTACCGAGTCACCGCCTGGGCGAACCAGGAAGCGGTCCGCTACACAGCCGCCCAACGGTGCCCCGGTTCGGAAGCGGCAGCGGCGGTCGTGAGCGCGTGCAAACACTGCCTTGGCTTTGTTCCCATGGCAGCCGATGCCGCCGGGCATCGCGCGGCGCAATTGGCTGCGGGCGGCTGGCCGCCTGGTCCTTGATGGGCACGGTTTCGTTTGACCCAAGCTGCGACGCGGTATTGTCGAACCGGTCAGGGCGCCGGGGCGCGCTCCTGAACGCGCGATTTCGTTACTGAAGGCATGCCCGCTAACCGCGAAAAGAGGTATCGGTTCTATGACAGGTGACAGCGGTACCGGAGGCTTGTTCACGATAGACTGTGTGCAGACTTTGATCGCGACCGGGCGACGGGCCGGAGCGGATCGTCGAGCTGGGTTGCGAGGTACTGTCGCCGCTGCCACCGTGCGCGAACATGTTCGTGGAGTTCCGGCCGGTTTCGCGCCCGCCGCGTACAAGGCCGCCTAATAGCGTGCGACATCGCTTTGAGCTGTGCTTTCCCCACTTCAGTTACGACCCCGAAACCACCCGCCACTTTGCATTCACCGTACACTGCACGGAGAGCAATGACTATTACAATTCCTGGCGGCGGAGATATCGCGCATGTGGCTTTCGATACGACGGTGATGCCATTACGCCAGTATCCAGGGAGGGTGTCGGGCCTCCGTCCGTCATTCTGGAGGCGGTGGTGGCGTTTGGAGCGAGCCCAGAGCCGCTTGCCATCCTCTCGTTCGTCAACCCGACCGATGCAACGCCGCGCTTGGAGGTCACGTGGGCTGTCTCAGCTGGCCATGAACTTGCGCCGGCGGAGGTCGGGCTGCCGGATGCGAACGATACGCCCGCCTACCGCAAGGGGATATGGCTGACGGATGGGACCTTATACGCCCAGCCGGTTCGCACCACGATAAGCGCGGACGCCAGCTTTGTGCGGTACAGCGCCTCCCTTTGGTTCGACGGCCGAAGCCAGGCGGCGGCGGCAGCGCTGTCGCTCGATGCACACTTCGGGTTCGTCCCGCTCAATCCCCGTGAACTGGCACATCGATCAAAACAACTCGCAAATCACGCCTGGCCGCGCCAGTGGTACGACAAGGAAACGGCAACCTGGTGGCTGCCCAACAGCGTCCTTGTGCCGGCTTAGGCTCGCAATATGGGTACTATAGCGACAGCGAAACCGGCCTGCAGCTGCTGGGTTACCGGTACTACGATCCGGCAGAGGGCCGGTTTGTAAACCGTGACCCCATCGGCATGGCCGGCGGGGTGAATGTTTATGGTTATGTGGGGAATGATGCGGGGAATGGGGCGGATCCGGAAGGATTGGTCAGAATATGGCGGATTGGCAAGGGAACCATACCCAGCCATTTCGATATTCAGTTTAGCCCGCAGGATCCGTGGCCTGGTAACCCGTTGGGCGGCGACTGGCACAAAGCGTTCGACCCGATTGCGAGGATTATTGGTATATCGATGCCCGAACCAACGCCGCCCTCCTTCGGATTTTGGCCCGGGAATGGAAGGTGGCTTCCGCTCCTTTGGGGCAAAGGTCAAGTCGAGTCGCCGGATCCGGACGCGCCAGCTAACCCGGACGGCCCACAAAAAGGTAACACGCCAGTTACGCCCGAAGTCCACGACCCCGGGTTCTGCATGCGGCTCTACGGCGAGTGCGTGGGCCAGATGAGGAACCCGCCGCCGTATTCGTTCATCTACCTGCCGGGAGGAGGCAATTGCGGTGATTGGGCTGCGCGAATGTGGCGCGGGGCAAAGCTGACCCCGCCGCCCGTGCCGCGCCCGTGGTGGGTGAACCTGCTGCCGATAACCATCCGCCCTCGCGGCGGCGGTATGATCTGTTGACCGCCGCGAAAACCATCGCTGAGCCTGTCGGCGCCGCTTCCGTCTGCCTTACATCCCAGTGACTCTCAGGGCAAGGATTACGAGTGTGCTCTCCAGATGGCAGGTGACGACGCTCGGTATCGCGGTATGCCTGGTCACAGGATTTGTTGCCCTCGTAGTCTGTCGTGCGGCCAGCGACGTCTCGCTTGATTTGGCAATTGCAACAGGGGCGACAGGCGACGTGCGGGCGGATCTGGCGGCCCGCTCGTCCTTCGGTCTTGTCTGGCTGCCGTTTGATAGGGATTGGCCAGCGGAAGCTGCCCGCCGCGGCCAGCCTCAGATTGCGCTGCTGTTGCTCGCCCACGGCGGAAGCGCCGGCGATGCCTTGGAAGCTGCGGCACAATACGGCAAATGGCCGGTTGCGGCCGCGGTCCTTGCCACGCGATATCGGATAGAGCGGAGTGCGCTTCGATTCTGCCTCTGGCGCGCCATGGCCGCCCGACGCCACGACATCGTATCAGCGCTGCTTGGCCGCGGCCTTCCAGCAGACACCGCCCAATCTGGCGAGCCGGCGATTTGCGCGGCCGCGTTTATAGGCGATACGGAGTCCATCAAGCTGCTCCACAAATATGGTGCGTCGGCCAGCAGCGTGACCCGCAGCGGCGAGTCCGCACTGATGGCCTGCACGGCAGGCTCCGTTTCCGAGAGCTTTGGCGTGAGCGCCCAGAACCAGATTGCCGCGGCGCGCCTGCTGTTGTCGCTGGGAGCGTCGGCAGCAGCGCGTGATCGATCCGGCCATACGGCGCTGCAGCGCGCCCTCCGTCAGTATGGCGCCGCGCCAGGTATGGGCGCTGCTAAAGAAGCGCCATCGGAATTCCTGCAGCCGAGGCGCGCCGCCGAATACGCCGGTTGGAAGCGGCACAGAGCGAAGCGCGGTGACGGATGAATCGCGACAGAAACGCGCAGATTCGGCGTGCCTTTCGCGTTCGGTCGCGCGCCATGCGGCTATGTCTGGGGCTGGCAGCGTCAGCATTCGCCGTCTGGGGTTGGCGGGAGTACGCGACGGCAGAGCTGATCGTTGCCGCTGATTCAGGAGACGCCGGCAGCGCCCGTCGCTGGCTTGCTGCGGGCGCCAACGTCAACGGGACCTGTTTTCTTTTGGATGACCAGACCCCGATCGAACATGCGGCTTTCGCCGATCACCCAGGGGTCGCGCGCGTACTGCTGGCCCGTGGCGCGGACTCAACTACGGGCTTGGAGTGGGCACGGGACGGGTCTTGGGCGGTCATAGTTGCGATACTCCTTCACGGCCGTCGGGTGTCCGTAGACGCGTTGAACCGATGCATGTGGGCAGCGATCCGGGCCGGCGCCGGCGGTGTGGTGTGCCTGGCGATTATTGACGGAGCGAACGTCAATGACGTTTCGAAGGACGCCTACGATCAGAGCGACGATGGGTTTACGCCACTGGGTATCGCGATCAATACAGGTGATGCAGGCCTCGCGCGATTCCTGGCGCAGCACGGGGCAACCGTGACACCAGCCGAACGTGCGCCGCTCGAGGCGCTGCTGAAAGCTGCGTCCAACGAGCAAGCCGCTATGGTGAGGCTGCTTGCGCGCCACGGTCCGGCTAAGTGAGCTTGCAGCGCAAACGGATGGTTTTCGGTGGTCATTAACGCGTGCCTAACCTCGGGAGCCGCGGCGCGTTTTTTATTCATCCCGGTTTGCCGAGCGGCCCTGCCCTGCAGCCCGGTGCTCGCGGCAGCAAGGGGTGCATAATGTTGCCAAAAGCCGTTATGCAGCCGTTCGGCCGGCGCGAAAAGCGCCACGGGCACTGGGGCCTCTACCCGACGGATACCGGTCTCTATGTGGAGTAAGCCGTTTGCGTCCACGCCATTTCGCTGGCTGCCGTTGCATTACGGTCCGCGCCGCGGGATGCTCGCCTCAGTGAAGTGTATAGCTATGGTTGCACTACTTCTAACGATCGCCACACAACGTCCTTGCGCGTTGACGCTCAACGGTGCGCCGGACCACGGCGATTTGGTCGTCGAGAAGGTCATCGCGCCCGGCCCATCGGGGAGTGCCGTTGGGTTCCTGAGCGATGGCGCGCTTCTGATCGACGGCTACCGGCCCACCGGAGGCGGCAGCGACATCCTGATTCGTTACAGCCTGTCCAACTGGCATGTCGTTCGAGTAGCCGCGATGCCGGATAGCCGGCGGTTCCGCGATGCCGCAGTAACGGATGTTGAGCCCGGAGCGGGCCAGCCCCGGCTGCTCCTGAACTGGGGACCCGCCAACACGCCCCTGGAAACCGCCGTTACAAAGCAGTCCGGGCAGATCGTGGCGACGATGACGTGGCGGCAGTTTCAAGCTGCGGTTCCCGGCGGTGACGCGAATGATTGGTATTGGTGCGGCCCCGGGATGGTGGTGGCGATCGATGGCGATACGGGCGACATGCCTCACGCACATCTCTTTCGAGTCGGCCCAGCTGGCGGATTCCGGTTCGTGGGTGACGATAGGCTGCCGCGCTGGCTGGACCTGAACTGGCAGGTCCGGGCGTTCGGCCGTGGCCTCTTGTACGTAGACGCGCCCCAGCCGGACTCGTCGCCGCCGACGGTCCACATGGCCCAGGTTTTCGTGGGGGCAGAAATGCGCCTGCGCCGTCTTGCGCTGAAGGTGCCCGACGGTCGGTTTTGCGAGAGCGCTGACGGTGCGGCATCCCCCGATGGACGATGGGTCGCGTGCTGGAATTACGACATCTACGCTCACCGACATTACATTCTGGTGTTTAACGCCGGCACCGGTGTCCGGGTCGCCTCCATCGAGCTGCCGCTGAATCCCCAAACCTGCGTCTGGTCCCCAGATTGCAGACGGCTTGCCGTCACCGCACTCGTGCCACCGAGCCAATCGCCTGGCGGGGGCAAAAACGGGTCGTTTGCCGAGAATTTCACGGGCCGCAGCGGACCGGGCGTCCCGAGGATATACGTGCTGCGCCTTCGGGTCCCAGGATCGCTGCGCCGGCACCGCGGAGGTCGTACGCACGGGCACGGATAGTCGATCCGCCCTCCGCATTCAGGCGGCAGGATCAATTCTCAGCGCCTCTTTTGAACCGTGTGGCTTGGCCCGCTGATGTATGCCTGGTGAGCGACAGTCGCTGCTGACGGCTGGTAAGCCGCTCGCTCCACCTCCGGAAAGGCATCCGATCCGCACTCCCGGTCTGGGCCGGAATCTGCGACCGTAGCGGCGCGAGACTCGGCTGAAGCTCCTTAATCTCAGGTACGACGGCCCGCACCTGGGCGGCTTGTACACCACTATCCCATCGGCATGGCTTGAGAGGTGAATGGTTATGCGCACGTGGGCCATGATGCGCGGAATTGAGCGGATCCGGACGGCCCTCCAGCAGAGTTTACACGGGTGGTATGTGCGCGACTTCGAGGTATGCGGAGTGACACTCCTGGCAGTCTACTTCGTCGTGCCGGGCCGCGAGTTCCCTGGTCCGCCAGCGGCGGCCGACCTCCACCGGCCTGATCGGCTGGCTGGTACTGTCCAGGGCAGCCGGGGCATTTGACTACCATCGCCGGCCGGTGCGCATCTGGTTTCCTGGCCGCATCTGTCCGAAAGATCTGCTCCCTCCTGGGTACGTCGTCTACAACACCTCGCCCGTCCGCCCCCGGGCCGCCTGGCCCGCCTATGGATCGGCTGCAAGCTCAACGGTCGTGCAGTCCGCTGGTTCCATGGCCGGAACGAAGAGGCTTACCCGGTAGTACCTGCAGCCCAGGCGATCGCTGCCGCCGCTCGCCGCGCGGCGCGTACCACCGGCTGTGCCGTCGAATGCAAACTCGTTACGCCGTGAAACGCAACATTATCAGGAGCCGATACTTCTCTCTAGTTGTAACACCTCACATCGCGCGGCGCGGCGCGGGTCAGCGGCGGGGGCGGATCACCGGATGGGTAGCGTACTTCTAGGTATAATCCATATCCACTTCTACAAAAGCCCTCAATCGGGAAAGTCATCGCGTCGATTCGGGCATGACGCGGCGTCGCGGCCGGCCTGGGCTTTGGGGAGTCTGGCGATGACAGGCGAGGCTACGACGATCTCTGCCGAGGATTGGGCTGCGATGGATGCCGACCGTCCGGATACCTGCAAGCCGGATGAGCTTTTTGGGCGCGTCATCGCCGATGTCCTCCGGTACAGGCCTGCGGCCAACATTGACCTGCTGCGGCGGGCTTATGCTTTTGCACGAAGCCAGCACGGCGATTCTCCGCGTAAGAGCGGCGAACTCTTCATCATGCACCCGCTGCATGTTGCCCAAATCCTCGCCGAACTGGAGATGGATGAGGTAACGCTTGCTGCAGGGCTGCTGCACGACGTGGTTGAGGACTGTCAGGTAACCAAGCAGCAGATCGCCTCGGAGTTTGGCGCGGAAGTCGGCTTCCTGGTCGAAGGTCTTACCAACTTGCCCATGAAGGGTGTGGATGCCGGAAAGCCCGAAGACACCGCCCGTGACGAGGACGAACCGGTAGTAGCGGCCGCGGGCGAACGGAGACGATGGCGGGAAGAGGTGCAGCGCAACGCCCTCAATATCCGCAAAATGCTGGTTGCTACCGCCAACGATCTCCGGGTGATCGTGATCAAGCTTGCAGATCGCCTGCACAACATGCGCACTTTGGATGCACTTCCGCATCATCGCCAGTTGCGGATGGCCAATGAAACATTACAGATATTCGCTCCGTTGGCGCATCGACTCGGCATCTGGCAGCTCAAGTGGCAGTTGGAAGATTTGGCTTTCAAGTACGTTGAGCCGGAGGAGTTCGCCCGTGTTGCCGAACTCGTCGCTGAGAATCGGGCGCAGCGCCAGGCCGACGTGAATCAGGCGATCAGCATCCTGCAGGCTAGTCTGCAAGAGCAGGCAATGCAAGCCGAGGTGCGCGGACGCCCGAAGCATCTCTACAGCATCTACAACAAGATGAAGAATCAGGGTCTTGAGTTTGACCAGCTCTTCGACCTTACCGCGTTGCGCGTGATTGTCAATACGCGACAGGAGTGTTACCAGGCGCTTGGCATTGTCAGCGACATCTGGCGTCCACTTCCCGGCATGTTCAGCGATTACATCACGAACGCAAAAAGCAATATGTACCAATCGCTCCACATCAAGGTGCTTGGACCTAAGGGAGCCCCGCTGGAGGTACAGATTCGCACGTGGGAGATGCACCGGGTTGCCGAGTTTGGCATTGCCGCCCACTGGCAGTACAAGGAGGGCGGCAAAGTAAACGACAAGTTCGAGCGCCGGCTTGCCGCGCTTCGCAACCAGCTTGCACAGTGGCAGGATGACAGCCGCGATCACGGCGACTTTCTGCGAAACGTTACCGATGACCTCTTCACAGCGCAGATATTTGTCTACAGCCCGAAGGGTGACGTGATCGACCTGCCGGCAGGCAGTACGCCAATTGACTTTGCGTACCGCATCCATAGTGAGGTTGGCCAGCATTGCGTAGGCGCGCGCGTCAATGGCCGGGTTGTACCGCTCTCCAGCCAGCTCAGCAATATGGATAACGTGGAGATCATGACGCGCTCGAACGCCGTTCCCAGCCGGGACTGGATGGCGTTTGTAAAAACGTCGCACGCACGCGTCAAAATCCGAAGTTACTTCCGGCGCCTGAACCATGCCGAGAATGTGGCGCGTGGTCGAGAGATGCTGCAAAAGGAGATGGCCAACCTTACGGAGCGCGATGCACGGGCATTTGGCGACGAGCCGCGTGCGCTCCTCAAGGACGAGAGTCTGCGCGCCGTTGCACGGCTCTTCAACACGCCAAACGAAACCGAACTTCTGGCCTCGATCGGTTTCGGTACAATATCGCCGCAGAGCGTCCTCAACCGGCTCAAGCCACAGGCCGATCTTCAGCCGCGCCTGCAGATCGGTGGCAGGCGCTCCGACGATGCCCGGCTGCGCATCACGGTTGGAGGCGACAGCGCCGACAACGTGGAGATTCGTCGCTCACGCTGCTGCCTGCCCATCCCAGGCGATGCCGTTATCGGCTATGTAACCCGCGGCCGCGGCCTTGCGCTTCATCGCCGCGAGTGCTCAAATGCCAGCCAGTACCTGCAGCACGAAGCCGAGCGCTGTACGCCGGTTGAGTATCTCGGCCACGAGAACCAGGTGTTCCAGGTGGTGCTGCGTGTGGATATGGGCGATCGAACCGGAATCATCGCCGATATTGGTTTTATCTTTGCAGAGCTAAAGACCAACATCACGGCGATAAACACGCAAAGCCATCGGAACCGCACAGCCACATTGACGCTGTCGATCGAAGTACGGGATACCGATCACCTCGCGCGGATTATCGACCGTCTGCGCCTGATGCACGACGTGATCAGCATCAGCCGTTCCGCCTGAACTGCCGGCAGGCAGGGATTCCCTCAGCGGCCGGCCAAACTGCGCACCGGCGGTTAGTGGCATGCCCGCCGCACTTCGCCCATGAATCAGAGCGTAATCCCCGTTGTAAACCCCTTTGACGGCAGCTCGCTCGGCGAAGTGCCGCGTATGGACGCCACGGAGGTGGATGCAGCGATTGGGCGCGCCACCGCAGTGCTGCCCGCGCTTGCGCAATTGCCGGCGTTCGAGCGCGCCGGTATCCTGTCGCGAACCGCCGCCTCGCTGCGTTCCAATGCGCCGGACCTTGCCGCCGGCATTGTGAGGGAGACTGGCAAAACCATCCGTGAAGCGGCGGCCGAGGTCGGTCGCGCCGCCGGGATCTTTGATTTCGCGGCCGGCGAGGCGCAGCGGCTGCACGGTGAAACCGTGCCGTTCGATGCCTTCCCAAATGGCGTTGGCAGGGTCGGATGGTGGATCCGTGAGCCCGTAGGCGTGGTGGCTGCAATCGTACCGTGGAACGTGCCGCTGGCTTTGGCCGCGCATAAGGTCGCACCGGCGTTGGCCGCAGGTTGCCCGGTGATCATCAAGCCGGCCGAGCAGACTCCGTTCAACGCCATCGAACTGCATCGAGCTCTCGCGGAAGCCGGCGCTCCAGTCGACTCCGTGCAGGTGGTTACGGGTCTGGGCGATGAAGCCGGCGCCGCGCTGGTGCGGCATCCCGGCATCAGTTTCGTGTCGTTCACCGGCAGCCACGAGGTCGGCATGCAGATTCCTGCTAAGGCGGGCTATAAGCGCGTCGCCCTCGAGTTGGGCGGCAACAGTCCGGCGCTGGTAATGCCCTCGGCGAACATTGCCGCCGCCGCCAAAGGCATCGTCAGTGGCGGCTTTGCCGTGGCCGGCCAGCTGTGTATCTCCGTCCAGCGGGTGATTGTGCATGAAGCTGCGGCGGCCGCGCTGGTACAATCTCTCTTGCCGCTTGTTGCGGCGCTGAACGTCGGCGATCCAATGGACCCCGCAACCGATGTGGGCACGCTCATCGATCAGCCGGCCTGTAACCGCGTGGCTGCGCTGGTTGATAGCGCCAGGGCCGCGGGCGCCAGGATGTTGGTCGGCGGTTCGCGGATCGGTTACGGTGCATTTCTTCCGACCGTGTTATCGGAAGTGTCGCGAGAGACGCCGGCAGCCGTCGATGAGGCGTTTGCGCCGTTGGTGATGGTCATGGTCTGCCGCAGCCTCGAGGATGGAATTGCGCTTGCCAACGCCACGCCGTATGGTCTCAACGCCGGAATCTATACCGCTGATGTCCACGAGGCGTTTCGGGCCATTCGTGAACTGAAGTTTGGCAGCGTTATGATCAACGACACGCCGTCGTTCCGTTCCGACCTCATGCCGTATGGTGGGCGCAAACAGAGTGGTCTGGGTCGCGAAGGCGTCCGCTTTGCCATGGAGGAGATGACCGAGATGAAAGTTGTGTGCTTCAACCTATGAGAGCCTCCGCCCCCCTCCTTTGGGCCGTTGGTAGCGTGCTTCTATGCACGTCGCAGGTCTGCTCGGCGCAGCAGATTGACGATAACTCCCTCCCGCCGCCGGCATCAACAACGCAGCTGCACCTGGTGGACCCGGCCGGTCTGCGCGAGGCCGGCCGCTCCGGCTGGCATACCGATTTCATCGGCGCCGGACGCGGCGTTTTCGATGTGTCGGCGGGCATGAAGCTGTGGCCCACGCGCTTCTACCTTCGCAATCTGATCTTTGGTGGCGCCATGGATCTGGCGCCAGGCATTCGCGTACGGCTCGGCATGCGTCGCAGCGAGGGCGAGAAGCATCTCTTCCAGGTGGATACGGACGAGGCATATCTCGAAGCCTTTAATCGCTACAATAGTAATACATTGGAGGGCGGTGTCAGCCTCAAGTTAGGTCGGGTCCGCTACCTCCACTTTCCATATCCCGACGCGATATCGGAGTTTGACCAGGTGCCGGGAATCTCCGATCTGTATGGAGGCGCGCCGACCGACTACCGCAACGTGGTGTTGGAGGGTGAGGCGGCGCTTCACTCCGGGTTTGGCCTGCACTTTACCGGACTCGCGTACCTGCTCACCAGCCGGCCTCATGCCGATGTGGTGGAGGCATACGGCTTCTACCGCCATGAGTTCGGCGACGGCTGGAACTTTGAATCCCGCCTTGGCGCCATCGCGGTGCGCCACGAACCGCTCGGTCGCGCCGGACAGCCAGGCGTGGATCTCTACCTGGCTCGCCAGATCGGCGAATTCAATGTAGGGCTGCTCTACGAACATAAGCGGACGGAGCATGAGTACGCGGGCATTATGGTTCAGTTCCGTCCCGGCTCGATCACCCGCCTGCTCGGTAAAGTGAGTTTCGACTACTCGCGCCGCCCGGAGGGCTTTACCGTGCAGGTGCCCATCTACCACGGACGCATCAATGAGAGCCGATTCACGCCACACGGTTACGTTCTGGTTGGCGAGGTGCGCGCCGTCCGTATCCGCACACTCTGGCAGCAGGGATTTGTGCGGAACGAATACGAGCACCGCGTCGACTCATGGGGCGATACAGGCAGCCGTGGATTGAAGTGCGTTGTGAAGGAGCGCCCGTGGTATCTGCAAGGCGAGGCGCTGGTGAGCCCCCACCTGGCGCCGAGCGCCGCGTGGGAGCGCGATCGTCAGGGGCCGGGCCAGTTCGTGCAGCTGGTAACCTACCGCTTTTACAAGCGCCTGAAGAAAGGCGATCCCTCCAATGCATGAAGCTGCGCGCTTATCTCGGCGCCGCTCCAAGTCGTTATGACAACATCTGCCTCCGCCTTACGCGGGCGTTTCGCACTGGTCGTTGTGTTCGAATCGCTGCAGAGCCTGGGGCTCATCGTCTGGCTGGGCGGCCTCGCCATCATCGGCGCGGTTGTAGCCCCGGCGGCGTTCTCCGTGGCCGGCCTCACACCGCTTCAGGCCGGCTCCGTCGTCGGTGAGTCACTTCGCAGCCTCGGCGGGCTCATCGAAGTGTCCGGCGTGGTGATGGCCGCTTCACAGTTTGTTCTTCGCCGCAGGTGGATGCAGACGCGCAGCCTCTATATCGCCGACGGTTTTCGCCAACTGCTCACGCTTGCCGCGCTAATGGTGGCGGAGTTCTGCCGCTATTCCCTGTTTCCAGCACTCGACTTCGCTCGTCGGAAGAACGACATACCGCGCTTCGAGCAGCTGCACCATATCTACTCCAACATGGCCATGGTTCAGGTTGTGCTGCTGCTGGGAGTTTTGCTGATCGCTGGCTGGCTGAATGCCTCCCGAACGAGCGCATCCCCTCAGAGTGGCGGACCGGCATCTGACGGCGAGGTTGCACCGGCGGGTCGTGGCGGCGTTACTGCAGCCGCTCCTCCGGCAACTTCCGGTTCCCGAACGCCGAAAAAGCGCTGAAGGTAACGTCGAACCAGCGGCGCAAGAAGCCCCTCCACGTGTGCGGAGGGGCTTCTTGTTCGCACGCCGCCTTCGTAAGGCGCCGGGGGCGGCGGCATCCTGGTCCGGTGGTGAGCGCCGCTTGCTGCGAACAGTTGCCGCGCTCACCACGGTATCACGAACTCTACAGAAGCGGTGGCGGTGGCGGCGGTCCGCCCTGATCACCGGGAGGAGGCGGCGGTCCGCCGAATCCGCCTGGGCCACCGGGAGGCGGAGGTCCACCAAATCCGCCGGGACCGCCGGGCGGCGGAGGCGGTGGGCCGCCTCCAGGACCACCAGGTCCGCCGAAGCCGCCGAAGCGACCGCCGCGCGGTGGCCTGAAGTTCTGAACCATGGCCTTCTGATTGTCGTTAAGAACGCCCATGGCAAGCTCATGAGCCTTCTGACGGTTCTCCTGCATGGTCTGCCGGAATGTGCTGAAGTCCTGGTTCTTTTGGGCGTCCTGCATAGCTGCATGCATCTGCTTGTCGGCAGCCTTGCCGATCGCCCGAATCTTCTCGACTTGCGACGGATCCAGGTGCAGTTGCACAAGCAGTGGCGCTGGGATGCCCGTTGCGCGGAACGCGCTCAGGGTGGATAGCAGGCCGGGGAGCCGGGCGCGCTGGCGATCGTTAAGTACCGCTTCAGCCTGCTTGTCGGCTGCGGCACGGTCGGCCTGCATCTGCTGGAATCGGGCTCTCATCGCCTGCGGATCCGGCGGCTGTCCGTTGTTCTGGCCACGGTTCATGAACATCGACCGCATCTTCTGGCGTTGCTGCGTCTGGATGTCTTGAATCTTGGTAACCTGATCCGCGGTCAGCCTCAGCGCCGATTTCAGAACCGGCATCGGCGTCTGAAGTAGCGATGGCTGGCCCATCATACCAAACATCATTCCCCCTCGCATTCGCGGCGGGCCGCCTTGCCCCTGCGCAGTTGCGGAGGTCAGCCCGGTGGTTAGCAGCGCCAATCCAGCGCCTGCAATGCTGCATATCCGGGGAACTGAGATCTTCGTCATCTTCTCCTCCTTCGACGGGGCAAAGGCTGTAATGCCAGCCGAGCCGGCGTCAATGTCCACATCCACATCTCACACGCTCTATCTTACGCATCACGCATGAAAAGAACATGAAATCGATCAGGCCGGGCCGAAAGTGGCATCTTTAACAGCCTGCTGGAACGCAGACTGCCGAAGCGCATGCGGAATCAACGGGTTAACGGCTCGCGAGTTTCATCCCGGATTCATCCTTGGGGCGTATATTACAGTCCGGAACCGCTTGCCAAGAGGCGAAAACAGCCAGAAATCGATGCCTGCCAAACTGCTGATTGTTGAAGATGACCCTGGAATCGCCGCACTGCTCCGCGATGGCCTTGAGCACGCCGGTTACCTGGTGGAAGTTGCGCGCGATGGTCTCGCCGGCCTGGCCGCCGCACGAACCGGCGGGTTCAGCCTGGTAGTGCTGGACCTGATGCTGCCGCGGATGGACGGTCTGCAGTTGTGCCATGCGATGCGGGACACTGGCGACCCGACGCCTGTGTTGATGCTGACCGCGCGCGATGCGATAGACGACCGGGTGCGCGGGCTCGAGACCGGCGCAGACGACTACCTGCCCAAGCCGTTCGACTTCCAGGAACTGCTGGCGCGGGTACGGGCTCTGCTCCGACGCGACAAGCTGCACCGCGCACGCATCATCCGCGTCGCCGATCTCGAGATTGACACCAGCCGCCATACGGTAACGCGCGCTGGCGTGGAGGTTCGCCTGAGCCACCGCGAGTACGAGTTGCTGGAAGCCCTGGCGGCCAATGAGGGCCGGGTGCTGACCCGCGAAGCGATTCAGGAGCGAATCTGGATGGACGACGAGTCGCTCTCGAATACCGTTGACGTCTACATCATGATGCTCCGCAAGAAGATCGACAGTGGCGCCGCCGTTCGGCTTATTCACACCGTACGGGGTTTCGGCTACACACTCCGGCTTCCAGATGCCGACGGCGGAGCGTGAACGTGGCCGCATTTTCAAACCGGCCCTCCTGGCTGCGGCTGCGTGGCTCATCCATAAGGACGCAGTTGGTGGCATGGAATATGCTGGCGCTTGCCGTGCTCGTTGGAGCGCTTGGCGTGTTTGTCCACGTGACGGCCACCTCCATCATGGTGCGGTCGGTGGATACCGCGCTGGAGCGCAGCACGCGCGGCTTTGCCTCGCCGCCGCGCCGGTTCCGCGCGTTCGATGGCCGGCGCCCACCAGAGCCCGGCCAGCCGGCGCCCGGCGCTCCATTTCCAGGGCCGGCCGGCTTGCCGCAGCCGGGCCAGCCGCCACCGAACCCGGGTCCACCGCCGCGCGACGCCGGAGGCCCGCCGCCAGGACCGCAGCCGCCGCGCTTCGCCGGTCGCCTCCTTGCCGATAACCCGCTTCGCCCCCGGCTGTTCAACCTGGACGGCACGCCACTGTTCCGGCGCGACACACGTCCGGTGTGGGATCGACGTGCGTTTACGGCGGCTGCGCGTGGAGCTGTAGTCTTCTCTACCGTAACATCAGCAGGCCAGACGATACGCGTGATTTCGCGGCCCGTGAGCATCCGTGGCAAAGTAACCGCCGTCGTTGAAGCGGCCTATCCGCTGGCCGAGGTGCTGCGGGCCGAGCACAGCCTGAACAGCGCGCTTCTTATTCTGATTCCGGTCGGTCTATTGTTTGCTGGGATCGCGGGCGCGCTGCTTACGCGGCGAGTCCTGACCCGGGTCAGCCTGCTAACGCGATCAGCCGAACGCATCACCATCCAGAATATGGAGGAGCAGTTGCCGGCTAGCGGTAACGACGAGTTTGCCCAGCTGGCCGGCGCCTTCAACAGTCTGCTTAGCCGGCTGCATACCGCGTACCAGCGGCAGGAGACGCTGCTCAACCAGCAGCGGCAGTTCACGGCAGATGCCTCGCATGAGCTGAAGACGCCGCTCACCGTGATTAAGGGTAACACCAGCCTCGCGCTGAGCTCCGAGCTCGATACCGAAGCGACGCGAAACCGGTTTCGAGAGATCGACCGCGCTGCGGACGCCATGTCGCGTCTCGTCGGAGATTTGTTGGCTTTAGCGCGCGGTGATGCCAGCCAGGCAGCCGCTGGCCAAACCGAGCTGCTGGTGTCCGAAGTGCTGGAGCGAGCGCAGGAGCGCATTGCGGCTGTTGAGCACGCGCCGATCCGCATCCTGTGCGCCGATCCGGCTCTGACAGTATGGGGTGATGAAGACGGTTTGATCCGCGTATTCGCCAACTTGCTGGAGAACGCGGTTCGCTACACGCCTGCAAACGGCTCCATTACCGTAGACGCGGCGGAAGATGCCGGTGGCGTGCGGATACGCGTCATCGATACAGGCTGCGGAATCGCCGAAGAGCATATTCCGCACCTGGGAGAGCGCTTCTACCGTGTGGACAGCGCCCGTGCGCGCAGCGATGGCGGCGCCGGTCTCGGCATATCGATCTGTCGGAGTATCGTCGCCGCTCACGGCGGCTCCGTACAGTTCGACAGCGTATTGGGCCGGGGAACAACCGTTACGGTGCTGCTGCCAAACCGTGCCGCTCAAACGGCAACCTGAGCTTATGCGGATCCTCCGCCGGCAGCGCTTACGCCGTGAGTGGCGTTCCGCAGTCGCCGGCCGCCGTCATGGCGGCTGCATCCAGTCGCCGAAGGTATCGGCCTGGCGCTGCCCGGCCCACGGCACGCTCAATCGCGTGGGCAGCCACGGCCAGGCGCTCCAGGTCAACTCCAGTGCTCACACCCATAGCTTCCAGCAGGCCAACCAGGTCCTCGGTGGCTAAATTGCCGGAAGCTCCCGGCGCAAAGGGACAACCGCCGTAGCCGCCGGCTGAAGCGTCAAAAGCCGTAGCGCCTAGTTCCAGCGCGGTCAGCACATTCGCCAACGCAAAACCTGAGGTGTCGTGAAAGTGCCAGGCTATGGCCGTCGCTGGTGCAGCGCGCGCCAACTCGTGGGCGAGCCGAGCCACCTGCGCGGGTGTGGCGTGACCTATAGTATCGCCCACCGAAAGCTCATCGGCGCCCATTCCCAACAGTTCCTCGGACATTGCCAGCACAACTTCGGGCGCGACTATCCCCTCGAACGGGCAGACAAAAGCCGTGGAGATGTAAACCCGCACATGCATCCCGTAACTGGCGGCCTGTGGAATGAGCTCGCGGTATAGCTGTAGCGATTCGGGAATGGTCATGCCGATGTTTTTGGCGGTGAAGGTTTCGCTGGCGGCCGTAAAAAACGCAATCGCCGCCACACCAGCCTGCGCGGCGCGCGCCAATCCCCTCGCATTTGGCACCAGCGCTGAGTAACGCACGCCTTCCGCGCGTTGAATGCCGGCAAATACTGCCGCGGCATCGGCCAGCTGCGGCACTCGATCCGGATGCACAAACGCGCTCACCTCAATTTCGCGAAGACCGGTTGCGGAAAGCAGATCCACAATCTCGATCTTCTGCATGGTGGAGAGCGTAACCGGCTCGTTCTGAAGGCCGTCCCTCGGGCCGACCTCTACCACGCGCACCGATGGCGGCAGGCCCTCTAGCTTGGGTGCGGGCAGCGACATCAGCTTATGCCTCCTTCGGGCTCAACCTCGGCGAGAACGGCGCCCATCTCGACGCGGTCGCCCTCCTGGACGTGAATGGCGGTTACTTTTCCGGCAAAAGGCGCATTGACCGGCGCGATGATCTTCATTGCTTCAATAATTGCAACGGCCTGTCCTCGTGCAAGCACATCGCCGAGGTTTGCCTTGACCTCCGCAACGACGCCAACCATTGGCGCCGTCAGCACCCCGCTTGGCGCGGAGGGCTCTGTGGCGCCCAATCCGGCCGGCGCGAATCGCCAGACCATCCCGTTCCACTCAAGCTCAATAGAACCACCGGCGCGTCGCGCCGGCATTTCAATCCACCGCTCGGCGCCATCCTCCTCGATGACGCAAAGCCGAACGCGGCGGTCGGCGAATGAGATCGCGCGCAGGTCCCATGCACGCCCATCCTCCGTCTGCAGCCGCCAACCGGCGTGAGTCCGCTCCATCGCCAGGTCCAGTGTCACTGTGGCAGAGCGAAATCGGTGCTTCATCGCTTCTCATTCCTGGCGATCAATTCCGCCAGCCCGCGCCTTCCCGCCAGGGATCCGGAGCCTTCGGGCTGGTTGCGGGCGCCCCGCGAACGTCCGCTCCGGAAGCGCTGATAGCGGCCAGCGCCAGCAGAACCTCGTCCGGAGGCGCCTGGTCGTGTGAGGCGGTGTCTAGCTCCTCTTCCAGCAGACGCGTATACAGATCGCCCTGCACAAATGTGGGGTGCCTTAGAATGCGAAGCAAATCGGGGATGCTGGTGGCAATGCCAAGCACGTCAAAGTGGAGCAGCGCCTGCTCCAGTCGCGCTGCTGCGAGGTCCCGTGTCTCGCCTGAACAGATCACCTTGGCCAAAAGTGGGTCGTACCAGGAAGGAACAATGCTCCCTCGCTCCACTCCGGTATCGCAGCGCACGCCCGGGCCGACGGGTGGCGCCCACGCCGCAATCTCGCCGGCTGAAGGAAGGTGCGTCTCCGGATCCTCCGCACACACTCGCGCCTCAATAGCGTGGCCGCACCATCGGACTTCGCTCTGCTTCCACCGCATTGGTTTACCGGCGGCTATCTCCAGCTGCATCCGCACCAGGTCCAGGCCGGTCACCATCTCGGTAACCGGATGCTCCACCTGCAGCCGTGCATTCACTTCCAGAAAGTAGAAACGCCCGGTGGCGGGCTCAAATAGAAACTCCACCGTGCCGGCGCCACAATAGGCGGACGCTTTCGCCACCGCAACCGCAGTCTGGCAGACCTCTTCGCGCTGGTTGGCGGTTAGCGCCGGCGATGGGCTCTCTTCAATCACCTTCTGGTGGCGGCGCTGCAGCGAGCATTCGCGCTCGCCAAGGTGCAGTACGCCGCCGTGAGTATCGCCAAACACCTGAACCTCGATGTGGCGCGGTCGATCAAGATACAGCTCCAGCAGAACGCGGCTGTCACCCCTGGCCGCTACCGCTTCGCGTCGCGCTTCGGCCAGTTGATCGAGAAACACTGCCGCACTTCCAGCGATGCGCAGCCCTCGGCCGCCGCCGCCGGAAACTGCCTTGATGAGGACTGGAAAGCTGATGAGGCGCGCGGCGTCCAGGAGGGCCGCATCGGATTGATCTTCGCCATCGTAGCCCGGTACCACCGGGACGCCGGCCGCGGCCATCGTACGGCGCGCGGCACTTTTGTTCGTCAGTAGGTCCATACATTCCGGCGAGGGACCGATAAACGCCATTCCCGCTTCGTCGCAGGCCCGCGCGAACAACGGGCTCTCGCTCAAAAACCCGTAACCGGGATGAACGGCGTCGGCATGGAGAGCGGCGGCGCCGGCCGTCATAGCCTCCACGTTCAGGTAGCTCGCGGCTGCCGGCGCCGGGCCCACGCAGATCGCGGCCGTGGCATAGCGCACGAAGGGCGCTCCGGCATCGGCCTCGGAGTAGAGCGCCAGCGGCTCAATACCAGCTTCACGGCACGTCCGCATAATGCGGAGGGCTATCTCACCGCGATTGGCCACAGCCACGCGCCGCAGCTTCAACCGGTGAGCCCGTCAAATCGCGGCGCGCGCTTCTCCAGAAAGGCGGTCAGCCCCTCCTGCCCCTCGGGCGAAACGCGGAGTTCCGCGATGCATTCTGCTGTGTGCTGCGCCACAGCACCGCTCTGGATGCCCGGTAACTCGCGCAGCAGTTTCTTGGTGGCCGCCACGGCTCTTGGCGCCGCCCGCGCGAATTCTGCCGCCGACTCATAAGCCACGTTGTACAGACGGTCTGGCGGCACAACTTCGTCCAACAGTCCCGCCCGAAGTGCCGCCTCTGCCGAAAACTTGCGTCCCGTCACCATCCAGGAGCGCGCTCGCCCGCCGGTGCGGCGCAGTATGAACGGAGCGATGGTTGCAGGCGCCAGCCCCAAACGCACTTCGCTGAACGCAAACACGCAATCCTCGGCGGCAACCGCATAATCGCAGGCTGAAATGAGCCCAATAGCGCCACCCATGGCCGCTCCCTGAACCTCCGCCACCGTTACCTTGCGGCACTCATCAATCGCCGCGAAGAGCGCCTGCAGCCGCAGCGCGTCTGCAAGGTTCTCTTCGCGTGAATATGCCGCCATGCGCCGCATCCAGTCGAGGTCGGCCCCGGCAGAGAATACGCTGCCCATGCCCCGGAGCACCACGACGCGCACTGCCGTGTCGGCCCCAAAATCGGCAAATGCAGCCATCAGCTCCGCAATCATCGAGTCGTCAAACGCATTTCGCTGCTCGGGGCGATTCAGCGTGATGGTGCCAACACCGTTCGATTCAACCGCGCGCTCAATGCTGCTCATAGTCACTCTCTCTACATACGGAACACGCCAAAGTCTGTGCTGGGAATCGGTGCGTTGTACGCTGCGGATATTCCAAGCCCAATGGCCATACGCGTATCAACGGGGTCCAGAATGCCGTCATCCCACAGCCTGGCCGTGCTGTACATCGGGCTGCCTTCGTCTTCGTACTGCTCAAGAATTGGCCGGGCGATCGCCTCAGCCTCCGCTTCCGACAGCTCACGACCCTGAGCAGCCATCTGCTCGCGCTTTATCTGCACCATCACGCCCGCCGCCTGTGCGCCACCCATCACCGATATGCGCGCGCCCGGCCACATCCAAAGCTGGCGCGGCGAATAGGCCCGTCCGCACATTCCGTAGTTGCCGGCTCCAAACGACCCTCCGATTATCACCGTAAACTTGGGAATATCGGCGCAGGCAACGGCGGTCACCATCTTGGCGCCGTGGCGGGCAATGCCTTCGTTTTCGTACTTGCGGCCCACCATAAAGCCGGTGATGTTCTGCAGAAAGACCAGCGGAATGCGCCGCTGGCAGCAGAGCTCCACGAAGTGCGCGCCTTTTTGCGCGCTCTCCGAAAACAGAATGCCGTTGTTGGCCATAATCCCAACGTCAAACCCCAGCCAGCGCGCGAACCCGCAGACCAGTGTTGTGCCAAACAGCGCCTTAAACTCCGCAAAGCGGCTGCCATCCACCAGGCGGGCGATGACCTCCCGGACCTCAAATGGCGTACGCAAGTCGGTCGGCACGATTCCGTAAAGATCCGCTGCCGGATAGAGTGGATCTTCCGCCTCGGCAAAGCCGTTCGGCAGCTGCTTTTGACCGGGTATGGCGGCGACGATCTCGCGCAGCAGGCGGATGGCCTCTTCGTCATTTTCCGCCAGGTAATCGGCAACGCCGCTCAGGCGAGTATGAACATCTGCGCCGCCCAGCTCTTCCGCCGTCACCTCTTCGCCGGTGGCCGCCTTGACCAGCGGCGGGCCGGCGAGAAAGATGGTGCCGGTGCCGCGGACGATTATCGCCTGGTCCGCCATCGCCGGTACATACGCGCCACCTGCCGTGCAGCTGCCCATCACGGCCGCTATCTGGGGTATGCCAGCGGCCGACATCCGCGCCTGATTGTAGAATATTCGCCCGAAGTGATCGCGATCTGGGAAAACCTGAGCCTGCAGCGGCAAGAATGCGCCACCCGAATCGACAAGGTAGATGCATGGCAGCCGGTTTTCAGACGCTATCTCCTGCGCGCGCAGGTGCTTCCTGGCCGTCATCGGGAAGTAGGTGCCACCCTTTACCGTGGCGTCGTTGGCCACAATCATGCAGTCCAGCCCGCACACTGAACCGATACCGGTTACGATGCCGGCGCCAGGCGCTCCGCCATCATACAGCCCATTCGCCGCAAGCGTGCTGAACTCCAGGAACGGTGAGCCCTCGTCAATCAAGGCTTCGATGCGCTCCCGCGCCAACATCTTGCCGCGCGCATGATGGCGTTCGCATGCCGCCTTGCCGCCACCGGCGCGAGCAACCTCCATCGCCTGTTTCAGGCTGGAGGTAAGTGCGCGCTGGCGGGCCGCATTCTCCTGATAATCCGCCAGTGATGTGTCGACACGGGTTGGGAGGATCATTGTGGCCTGCAACTATGCTGTCACACCGCCGGAATCACCCACAACCGTCCGCGATAGCTGAAACTGAGCGAAGACCCCCTGGGTAGCCAGCGTATGTTGACCGGCCACGTGTAGCGAACCGACCTCGAGGAAGGATCGCGGTAGGGCACCATGGGCGCGCTGCCGATATGTTTCATGCCCCGTCCCATAGCGTCACTCAGCCAGAGGCCGCAACTCGAACCGTTTTTCAATACCCAGGCCAACCGAGTCCCTTGTGGCGACAGCGCTGCTTCGGATACGCGGCAGCGTGCCGGCAGGGCTACCGGCAGACCCACGGCCCGTGTCGCCGCGCCATGCCACTCGGCAAGCAACAGCATAGCGTGGTCCGACGCGGCGGAGCGGCCCGCCGGCGCATCGAGGAGCATCACGTGACCGGAAGCCGAGATGCCCAGCATCAGGCCGTCCGGCAGGCCGCTTACCGGAATCACCTGCTGAACTCCGGGCAGCTCGACGTCGTGCACGACCAGTCTCGGAACACGCCATACACCGTTGGTCATCACTTCCGCAGCCTCAACCCACTGACTCGAGTCGCGAGACCACGCTGGGTCCTCCGACGTCTGGTGGTCGCCGCCGCGCGGCCACCGGCCTTTGAGCTCGCCGGAGAGTGAGTAGAGGTACCAGTGAGTATCCCGACCGGCCCACAAAAGCATGGTGCCATTCGGAGCGATGCTGCTGGTGGCAGGTAGGTCCAAACGCTCTGGATTGGCGTCGATACCGCCGGTGCCTGATGGCGAGCCGACAACCATGGCACGATGCGCTGCGCTGTTTTGGTACGCTGCCGTAAGCAGATTGAGCGGCGCCGTGAGGCCCGTCTTCCGGTCTCGCAAACTGATGTTCCACGTCCGGTCCCGAGTGTGCTCAATCAGCAGCAGCGTATTCTCATCGCGCCAAAAGTACCGGCTCTGTACGGCGTCGGGCGCTGGGGCAAAGCTGTGGGCGCGCTCAGTGAGTGACGTGTCGGGTCCCGTCTCAACAGCCGCGGCACGGCGAAGCAAACCCGAACACCCTGCAGCCGCGCAAGTGGTGAAGAAAGCCCTCCGACTAGCCTGGTTCGCCATGTTCCCGCCACCGCCGTTCCATACGAGATTTGCGTGAGCAGTGCGCCTGCCTACCGCCTCCAGAGTATATCACGCAGCGCGTCCCAAGGTGCGGCCAACAGGGGCAGAATCCGGCACCATCGATTCGAGATCGTTGTGCGTCAGACGCCCAGTCTGCTTCGCCGTAGGACCTCGTCTCCGCCACACGGCCGTACTGGTTTGTAGCCCTTCAACGGCAGCAGATTCTCGTGTATGGCGTCCAGAATATCCGTAGGGTAGGGGAAAAACGCCTCCTCCAGCTCGTCCGGTGGCGTTATCCAGTTGCGGGCGCCAACCACCACCGGCGGCGCGTCCAGGTCATCAAATGCCAGTCTGCCGATCGTTGCTGCAAACGTCTGCAGCACGCTTCCGCGCTCGCAGGCATCGGAGGCCAGCAGAATGCGGCCCGTTTTGCGCACCGATTCCAGCGGCAAGGTGTAGTCAAACGGCGTCAGCGAACGGGCGTCTATCACCTCGCAGGTTACACCAAACTCCTCCTTCAGCCGGTCAGCCGCTTCCAGTGCGCGGTAGAGCGTGGCGCCTACTGTGAGGATCGTGACGTCGCTGCCGGAGCGCTTGATGTCTGGCTTGCCGATCTCCACGCGATACTCATCCCGCGGTACGCCGCCAGGGTGAAAAACCTCCGGCATGTCGTACAGCCGCTGACTCTCAAAGAAGATGACGGGATCACTGCCGGTGAGCGCGCTGGTCATCAATCCGCGGGCGTCATACGGCGTCGCGGGAAACACCACCTTGAGGCCGGGAATATGCGTAACCAGCGCAGTCCAATCCTGACTGTGTTGCGCGCCGTACTTGCTGCCGACGGAAACGCGCACCACCACCGGCATCTCCAGCGTTCCGCCCGACATCGCTTGCCACTTTGCCAGCTGGTTGAACAGTTCGTCGCCGGCGCGCCCCATAAAGTCGCAGTACATCAGCTCTACCAGCGCGCGTCCACCCTCCAGCGCGTAGCCCACGGCGGCGCCTACAATTGCGCCCTCGGCAATTGGGCTGTTGAACAACCGGTGGTACGGTGTGGCTTCGGTCAGGCCGCGATAGACGGCAAAGGCGCCACCCCAATCGCGGTTTTCTTCGCCCCAGAGGGCCAACGTTGGGTCGGCATACAGCCGCGGCAATATCGCTTCGTAAAGCGCGTCTCGCATGGCAAGGCACTTGCCTCGCGGCAGAGGCGTCCCGTCACCATCCAGTCCGCTCCGGCTTTTGGCTTCCAACTGCCGGGACCGAGCGTTCGCCGTGATCGGCTCGAGCATATCGGCACTTTCGCCGTTCCATGGGGCCGCAGTCTCCATGCCGGCCGGCGCGGCGGGTACCGGCCGATGCTGATTGGATGTGATCGTCCGCTCCAGCAGATTGCCGTCCACCATCAGGTTGGCGCGCGGCGAAATCTCCAGATCGGCAGCGGAGCGCAGAGCCCGCGCTACAATCTCCTGAACCTGTTGCTCCATTTCACCGCGGGCGGAGGCAGCAAGCACATTTGCCTTCTCCAACTGCAAGCCAAACTGCTCCAGCGAGTCGACTTTCCGCCAGGCGTCAATCTCGCTCTTTTCGCGGTATGAGGAGGCGTCGGAGGGTGAGTGCCCGCTGTAGCGGTAGGTTACGGTATCCAGCAGTACCGGCCCGTCGCCGCGCTCCAGCGTTTGGCGCTTGCGCCGAATGGCGTCTACCACGGCCAACGGATTGTAGCCGTCAACACGCTCGGCATGAAGCGACGTGGGCGATAGGCCGGCGCCCAGCCGCGCAAGGATGCCCATGCCGCCCGTTTCGCCGACCGGTTGCCCGCCCATGCCGTAAAAGTTGTTGACGAAATTGAAGATCAGCGGCAGTCCGCCACGATGAGCGCTATCCCAAAGAGTCTTGAACTGGTCCATCGTCGCGAAGGAGAGCGCCTCCCACGTTGGACCGCAGCTGGCTGATGCATCGCCGATATTGCAAATGACGATGCCGGCGCCGCGGTGTATTCGCTTGAAGAGCGCGGCGCCGGTGGCGATATCGGCCGACCCACCTACGATGGCATTGTTGGGGTAGATGCCGAACGGCGTGAAAAAAGCGTGCATGCTGCCGCCCATTCCGCGATTGAAACCAGCCTCGCGTCCGAAGATTTCGGCCAGCGCACCGTAGAGCAGAAAGTCGACTGCAAGGTCGTGAACTGTACCGGCGCCAGTCCGCTCCACGGCCCGGAGCGTTTCGCCGTCCAGGCTCGTCTCCATGATGGTGGTAAGCGTGGTGTCGTCCAGCTTATCAATCGCCGACAGCCCCTTCGCCAGTATCTCGCCGTGGCTGCGATGACTTCCAAAGATATGGTCATGGCAATCTAGCAACCATGCCTGACCCACAGCGGAGGCCTCCTGCCCGATAGAAAGGTGTGCGGGGCCCTTGTGGTTATATTCGATTCCGCTCCAGGATCCCTTCAGCTTGATGTCGTTCAGCATCGTCTCAAAGGTGCGGATGATCGTCATGTCGCGCAGCATCCGGACCAGCTCGGCGTCACTGAAGTTGGCGCGCTCCTGTTTCAACGTACGACCGTACTCGTTTACAGGTATCGGGGCGAACAACACCTCGCCGCGCTTTCGCACCTTGACGGGATCAATCAACAGACTCTTCGGCATGCCTTGTTCTCCTGAGTGTCAATCCATTTGGCGGCCCGACGCCGCTCCTCTTGACAACAGCATACACGTTTGAACGAAAATAAGCAATAATAAGTGAAAGAAATCGCAATGTATGGCCGGGCCGATTACCAAACGCACCGATCCAGCTGGTGAGAGCGGATGCTGAAACACGAGCGACATAGTCGAATACTCCGAGCGATGGAACTCGGCCAATCTGCCGAAGTAGCATCGCTCGCCAGGGAGTTTGGCGTATCGGAGCAGACGGTACGGACCGACCTTGCCGAACTGGTTAGTCTTGGCAGGGTGGAACGCGTACACGGCGGGGCGCGTCTTCGTGTGCCGACCGCTGGCATCGAGGACGGCTGGCAGCGCCGCATGCAGGCGCAAACGCGGGCCAAAGCGGCGATTGCGGCGGCATCCGCCAGGCTGCTGCAGCCCGGGCAGCGCGTGCTGCTGGATGCCGGCACCACATGCCTCGCGATCGCGGCTCAGATGGCGCCACTGACCGAGGTGAAGGTTGTGACCAACTCGCTGGCCGCTCTGGAGCTTCTGTCTCGGGCCGGGCTGGAGGTCACGCTCCTCGCGGGCGTTTACCATCCGCAGCGGCGCGCGGTGATGGGCAGCCTTACACGCGCCAGCATCGCACAGGTGGGTGTGGACGTTGCCTTCATCGCTCCATCCGGCGTGGACCTGAAAACCGGTCTGACGGTTGCCGATGACGACGCGGCCGAACTGAAACGCGCGATGATCCATGCGGCCAGGCGCGTTTGTATCGTGGCCGACAGCACCAAGTTCGGCAAGGCCGGGCACGGCATAATCTGCCCGATCGATACCGGCATGGAGATCATCACGGATGCCGGCGTTGGGGAAGCGGAGCGGCGTGCCTTCAAGCAGAGAAAAGTGATACTGAATATCGCCGCCGCCGCTCCTCGGTGAGGAGTTTTAACATGCTGTTAACACTGCCTTAAAGCACAGCTTTTAGAATCGCGGTTAACAAACCGCTGTCTGCGGCACGAAGCCAAGCTCTGCAGCGGTTGAAGAATGGAGACCATGAAGCCACCCTTGCGTATCGCCTTGATCCTCGTAGGCGCCGTAGTTTGGGCGCTGGCAACCTCGGCAGCATCCGCGCAGACCATAATGGGCGCCGGTTCATCGTTTGCGTACCCGATCTATCAAAAATGGTTTGATGCCTATCACAAGCTGCATCCGGACGTGAACTTTAACTATCAGCCAAACGGCTCCGGGGCCGGAATAGCGCAGTACCAGTCCGGCGTGGTCGATTTTGGCGCTACCGATGCACCGCTTACCGATGCGCAGCTGGCCGCGTCCGGCCGGCCGACGGCACAGATCCCCACGGTCTCGGGCTGTATCGCCATGTCGTACAATCTGCCCAACGTCCGCTCCGGGCTTCGCCTGTCGGGCTCGGTGATTGCAGAAATCTACCTGGGTGAGATCAAGCAGTGGAACGACAAGCGGATCGCTGCGCTCAATCCGCTCATTCCGCTTCCAAACCTGCCGATCGTGGTGGCGCATCGTGCCGACAGTTCAGGCACCACCTACGTCTTTACCAACTATCTGGCATCAGTCAGCCCGGAGTGGAAAGCCAAAGTGGGCGCCGCAAAGTCGGTCAACTGGCCGGTCGGACTAGGCGGCAACCAGAACCCGGGCGTAGCCGGGATCATCAAGGGATCGCCGGGCGGATTCGGCTACGTGGAACTGGCGTACATCCTGCAAACGCATCTTCCTGCCGCCACGGTTGAAAACGGCTCCGGGAACTTTGTGTTTCCCTCCGTGAGCAGCACGGCGCTCGCCGTTTCGGCAGCAGCGCCGCAGCTGAAGAAGGATCTGCGGGCGCTTACCGTCAGCGCGCCGGGGATGAATACCTATCCTATCGTTGGCCTCACCTATCTGCTGGTACCCACCAACTCGCCGAAACCAGGCGTGACGGCGGCAATGCGCGCGTTCTTGACGTGGGCCATGGCCGATGGACAGCAGCTGGCGCCGTCGCTGGCCTACGCGCCCCTACCGCCCAACGTGGCCACTGCTAACCTGAAAACCATCGGAGCCACCAAGTGACTTCGGTCGCGCCCACCGGCAGTACACAGCCGCGCTCGTACGCGCGGCTTTTCACAGGCGATGGGCGCCACGACGTCGGTGACCGCATCTACCGGGCGCTCATCGTTTCGGCCGTGATCTTTTTCGCCGGCCTGGCAGTGGCAGTTGGAGCCACTCTGCTGGCCGCTTCCGTTCCCGCGATCCGGCACTTTGGCTTCGGGTTCCTTACGACCCGCGTTTGGGACGTACCCCATACGCGATTTGGCGCCGCACCGTTCCTGTTCGGCAGCTTGGTCACCACTGCCCTGGCCGTTGCGATCGCCACTCCGTTGGGGGTGCTCGGAGCCGCATTCCTGGCATGCGTGGCGCCCCGCCGGGTCGGCGCCTGGCTGAGCGGTCTGCTTGAACTTTTCGCTGCAGTTCCGAGCGTCATTCTGGGTCTCTGGGGCCTGCAGACGCTGTGCCCCTGGATGGCGGCCAACCTGTTTCCGCAGCTGCAAAGTCTGGGCGGACGAATACCGTTCTTCCGCGGACCCGCAGTTCCCACCAACCTGCTGACGGCCAGCCTGATCCTTGCCCTGATGATTATGCCGATCATCGCAGCGCTTTCAGCCGACGTTCTCCGGACGCTGCCTTCGGAGTGGCGGGAGGGTGCGTTGGCGTTGGGCGCTTCGCGGTGGGAGACCATACGCCGCCTGCTAATTCCCGCTGCGCGCGGTGGACTGGGTGGGGCGGTTGCCCTCGCTGTAGCGCGCGCCATCGGCGAGACCATGGCGGTACTGATGGTGATTGGCAATACCCCGCAGATAACCGCTTCGATTCTGCAGCCGGCCAGTACCATTCCTTCGCAGTTAGCCGGGCAGATCAACGAGGTGCTGTCCGACCCCATTCAGCGATCGGCCCTGGCCCTGTTGGCGTTCACGCTTTTTGCGCTGACGGTTGGCCTGCGGCTGCTGGCGCATGGGCTGCTTCCGCGAAAAGGCTCCTTCGATAGTGGCAGGCGCAGTTCGGCGCCCGTGCAGAGCGACACTCCGCTGACGATCGAACAGGTCACCAAACCTGCGGCCGGCACGCCCTTACCGCAAAGGGCGCGGCCAGTCTGGTATCGCAAAACAGCCGATCTGGTGTTTGCCACCGTGCTGTGGGGCGCCGTTCTGGTTTGCGTCGGCGCCATGCTGGCCGTTCTGATTTCGGTACTCCAGCAGGGTGCGCGCGGCGTAAACCTCACCTTCTTCACTCACCTGCCGCCACCACCGGGCGATACGGGCGGAGGAATGCAGAACGGGATCCTTGGAACCGTGGAACTGCTCGGCCTGGCCATGGCGCTTTCGGTGCCCATCGGAGTTCTAGGAGGAATTGGCATTTTTGAAATGCGAGGATCCAGACTTGCAGAGCTGGCGCGCGGCACTGCCGATGTACTGGCAGGAGCGCCATCGATTGTAATCGGTATGTGCGTATTCGCATTGGTCGTGGTGCCGTTCGCAAGGTTTTCGGCGTGGGCCGGCGCCGCGGCGCTGGCCATCCTGATGGTACCGCTGATCATTCGTGCCACCGACGAGATGCTGGCGCAATCGCCCGCCGCATGGCGTGAAGGCGCGCTGGCGCTCGGCGCGTCGCCCGGCGTCGCCATGAGGTCCATCGTGGTGCCCACCGCCCTTGGCGGCATCGTTACCGGCATCCTGCTTGCCGCCAGCCGGGCGGCCGGCGAAACGGCTCCGCTCTTGCTGACGGCGTTCGGCAACGAGGTCACTTCGGTCAATCCCGGCCAGCCAATATCCTCAATCACGTTGCTGATCTACCGTTACGCGCTCTCTCCGTTTGACGGATGGGTATCGCTGGCGTGGACTGGTGCGGTGGTGCTGCTGCTGCTGGTGCTGGCCATGCAGATTACGGCGCGGCTTCTGGCGAGCCGTATCTCGTCGATGCCCCGGCAGGCATAATGAAAGGAACGGTTGTGATATGCGTAAAGAAATAGCGGTTGCGATGTTGGCGTTGATGGCGATAGCTGGAGCCGGCTGCTCCGGCGGCAAGCCGACAGGCTCGGCCGGCGCCTCCACGAGCAGCGTGGTGAGCCAGATCAATACTGCCATCGCCGCCGACCCGGCCGCCAACGGCACGGCGCCGCAGCTGGCGCTGCAGAATGGCTCGGTGGTTCTAACGGGCGAAGCGCCGTCGATAAGCGCGAAAACTGCGATCGAAAATGACGTGATAAAGACGCAGCTCAAGACCACCGGCACGGTAGACTTTCAGGACAACATCACGGTCAAGGATGAGGGGCAATCTGCCCAAAAGTAATGGTTACAGCACCTGCGAAAACGGCTGTGTTCACTGCTGAAGCGCGCAGCGAAACGGTAGCGGCGCCCAGCATTGAAACGCGCGATCTCAGCGCGTGGTATGGCAGCCAGTCAGCCCTGCAATCGGTCAGCATGCTGCTCCGCCCAAACGCCGTCACCGCCCTGATGGGACCCTCGGGATGCGGCAAATCGACATTCCTGCGCTGTCTCAACCGCCTGGCGGATGAAACGCCCGGCTTCCGGCGCACCGGGGTAGTGACGATCGACGGCGTGGACGTAACATCGCGAAACGTGCGCGTGGAAGAGCTGCGCCGCCGCGTCGGCATGGTCTTCCAGAGGCCAAATCCGTTTCCAATGTCGATCTTTGCCAACGTGGCTTATGGACCCAGGCTGCATGGCATGGCTCACGGCAAAGGGTTGGAAGCTCTGGTGGAGCAGGCGCTGCGCCGGGCTGCGCTGTGGGACCAGGTGAAGGACCGCCTGCGGAAATCGGCACTGGAACTCTCAGGAGGGCAGCAGCAGCGACTCTGCATCGCCCGCGCCATCGCCGTGGAACCCGCAGCGCTGCTTCTAGACGAGCCATCCGCGTCGCTTGACCCCGCCTCTACGGCCGATATTGAGGCGCTAATCGCCTCGCTAAAGACCAGCTACACGCTGGTGATGGTGACCCACGATATTGCTCAGGCGCGCCGCGTTTCCGACTGGGCCGCGCTGCTCTGGGATGGCGGCCTGGTGGAGGCCGGACCCTCCAGCGATCTGCTGCACAATCCGATGCAGCCGCGCACACAGCGCTACCTGGATGGGCACCTTGCCTGAAGAGGCAGCCAGCCCTGTCAAGGTGCTGGTTGTGGATGACGAAATTCCAATTGTGGAAGCCGTAACCTACAACCTCCGGAAGGAAGGCTATGCCACGCTGCAGGCATTCAACGCCGAGGAAGCGCTGGCCCTGGCCGGCACCGAAAAGCCGGACCTGATTATTCTGGACGTGATGCTCCCCGCCTCCACAGGTTTTGAGGTATGCAAACGGCTGCGCCAGGCGTCACGTACGCCTATCATCATGCTGACCGCGCGGGCCGACGAGACTGACCGCGTGGTTGGCCTGGAACTGGGAGCCGATGACTACGTAACCAAGCCGTTCAGCATGCGCGAGTTGATGGTGCGCGTGCGCAACCTGGTCCAGCGCGCCAAGGCCGCCGTGCCCGATCCGGACGAGACTGTGCGAGCAGGCGACCTGACGATTGAGCCCAGCCGGCGCGAGGTGCGCGTGGCGCAGCGCAGCGTGGATCTGACCCCGCGTGAGTTTGACCTGTTGCGCTATCTCGCCGCACACCCGGAGCGGGTGTTCAACCGGCAGGAGTTGCTGGATGCCGTATGGGGACCGAACGCATACGTGGAGGATAGGACCGTAGATGTGCACATCCGGTGGCTTCGCGAAAAGATTGAAGAGCAGCCCTCCGCGCCAAGGCGGCTGCTGACAGTGCGCGGTATCGGCTACCGCTTCCGGCCGGTTCGATGACACGAGCACGAACCAGCGCCGAACGGCGGATCAGCCCAAGGTCTGTTGCGCGCGATCACGAAGCGCTGCTGGCACACTGCGGCGTCGGTGTGCTGTTCCTGGACAAACGCGGACGCGTGCGCAGCCTGAACGCGCGCGCCGCCCAATTGCTGGTCATCAATGAAGAGAGCCTGCTGGATCACTCGCTGACCGCCGCTATCGATTCGTCCGAGTTCACCGCATTGGTCCGCGCTGCCCGAACCCACGGCGTCACTTCATCGGACGAAGTGACGCTGCGCGATGCGATCCTGCGGGTTCACGTGCATCCGCTGAAAACCGAACGGGCGCCCATGCTGGTGGTTCTGCACGATATGACGATGCTGCGGCGTATGGAGACGATTCGACGCGACTTTGTGGCCAACGTATCGCACGAGCTTCGCACGCCGCTCGCCTCCATCCGCGCTATGGCGGAGACGCTGCGAGGTGGCGCGCTGGATGATGCCGTAGTCGCCGACCACTTCCTCGACACCATCATCAATGAATCGCAGCGCCTGACCCGCATATCCGAAGACTTGCTGATCCTCTCGCGCATCGAGTCGCGCGCGCCTTTCAAGAAGGATTTCAGCCTCAGCAACCTCATCTGCGAAATCGTGCAGCGGTTCACGCCACAGGCCGAGGCAGCGCACGTGCTTCTCGACGCGCATGTTCCGGACGCCTTGCTGGTTCGAGCCGGCCCGGACGAGATGGAGCAGGTAGTGATCAATCTGATCGACAACGCCATTAAGTACACTCCGGCTGGCGGACATGTTCGCGTGGTCGCCGAACGCCTGGAAAAGGAAGTTGTGGCCACGGTTGCCGACAGCGGTATCGGCATTGCCGTTCACGATCAGCCTCGCATCTTTGAACGATTCTATCGCGTGGACAAGGCGCGCTCACGCCAATCGGGCGGCACTGGGTTGGGGCTCGCTATCGTGAAGCACATCGTGGAGGCCCACGGTGGGCGCGTCGCTGTCTTCAGCACGCCGGGCAAGGGCTCGACTTTTACATTTACCGTACCGGTCGATTGATAGCCGCCACGCTCCGATCTTGACCACCGACCTTTATGCGGCCGAATACGGCGGCGCGAGTTTGGGATAAGCGCTCAGCTTGAGATCGGCGAGCAACTTCCCTGGAACCTGGCTGGCGGAAACCGTATTCCGGCCCGGTGCGCACGCGTCGGGCCGCCCACTGAACTACAAGCAAAACGGGGCCGACTGCCATGCAGTCGGCCCCGTTTGCTCGCACTGAAGATGTGCTGCGCCCGCAACGGCGCGGCTCAGTCGTTACAGTTCGAGTGTGCTCCGTTCTGATCGGTGGTCCAGTAGCAGATGTTGCCGATCACCTGGAAGTACGGCAGCGCCTTCACGTGTCCATCCACCCACTGTACGTTGATCATGCCGCCGTGTCGTGCCGGGCCGTCGAGCAGCGCCTGCTGCGTGCCGGCGCCGGTGGCGTAGGGTCCGGCCTCACCGCCGGTCCAGCTCCAGCGGGCATTGCCGATATTCTTCCAGTAGTACCGGTAGAAAGTGCCCTGCTGGTTCAGGAAGTCCAGGTCCAGGCAGTAGCCGGCGGCAACCGAGCCGTCGGCGCAGGTGCTCAGGTTCAGATGGCCTGATTCGTTGCCGACATCGGGAGCGGCGCCGTAGTAGGAGGCATCCACCAGCAGTGTGGTATCGGTAGGCCGTGGAACCGACGCCTCGGCGATCGCCTGCGGCGATGCGCCGCCATTGGAGCTGAACGCACCTGCCGGGCTCATCCACGCATCGTTGTGGCCGTAGCTGTTCTGGCCGCCGTAGCCGACGCCACCGCATCCGACGGCGGTGTTGTTCAGGGAGCCGCCGCACATTGCGTTGTCGGTATTCCACTTCACCCACGGGTTGGGGTTGGAGGCACACTCGAAGAGCGGATAGCTCTTGATATAGGGCTGAAGCAGGCTGATCCAGAACGTTTTGTTTCTGGCCGCGCCGGAGATGATGCTGTTACCGACCGGATCCTGCAGCAGCGGATTGCTGTCGGTACCCGAGTTAAACCGGTGCGGATAGAAAACCTCGTCATAATCCTCTACGTACATCTGCGTTGCAAGGCCGATCTGCCGCTCATTGGAGAGGCAGCTGGCCTGCCGGGCTTTTGCCCTTGCCTGTGCGAATACGGGAAACAGGATGGCCGCCAATATCGCAATGATTGCGATAACAACGAGCAGCTCAATCAGTGTGAATCCCGTGCGCCGCTGGGAACCTGTCATTATCGATCTCCTTCTAGTGCAAGCGTTGGCGGTCCGGTTCGCCGCCGGCCACTATTCTGAAGTGGCTGGATTAACCCCACGTCAAGGCGAAATTAAACGTTGGTACGCTGCATTAACGCGCCGTGAGGGCGAGGTTAACCGTCGGTTAATGGTGGAGGTTGCCGCCGTGGTGGCGGCTGCCGCGCTTATGGCCGGGCCGGTATGCGGTGCCGCCGGCTTTGCACCAATGGTCGCGCCGCTGAAATACGCGTAAAGTGCAGTTGGCTGAAGTAAAGACCCGAGCGTGGGACAAACTTAGATCCTGGAGCGGGGCGAAGGTTGTTGGGATCTCGCTAACCCATACTTGTACATTAGGGGATAAATCGGGGGTATGCAGCATATGGGCGTAGCCAGCATGGCTGCATGCTGGTTGGCGGTGGCGGATGATGCAGGCGGGCATCCGTGACCCGCATGTCGTATATGTCGCCTCTGTACCATCTTCGTCAGGGCTTGGGCGTTCGTCGCGTACCGCGACAAACCACACGTCTGCGTTATGAATTTAATGCAACATAAGTGACATATTTCGGCAGCTGTCCTTGCTGTTTGCTGGTTGCCGGTGGCGGATTTCTGGTGGGCCGTCCAACGGCGACCCGTAGATTGTCGAAGGGATACGGCAAGCCGCTCACGTGCACGGCCACGTGCGCGACATCTGATGGCGCAATTGCTCACCGGCAGCGGCCTCTGCACCGAACGCCTCGCCCAACAGAGAGGTCGCCTTGGCCGCGGATGCGGCCAAATAGTTCGTCGAGTTCGGGAACTGCACTATCGCGGCGATGACGTTCGTTGATTCCTAGAACGACCTAACCCACACGCGCGAGGCAAAGCTAACCAGGGTCTTGGCGGCCACCATCCAACGACTGTCTGGCCTTCCTGTCCGAAGGGCGCAAGCCAAACCCGGCGGCATCATTCACGGCTTGCTCAAGCAGCACGGCGGCACCATTGGAAAGCCGATCCCGGAAGTGACGCCACGGTCATCACGTGCGGTCTGGCGCCGGCGACTGCCAACACCAAGCATTACCGATTTGTACCCGACGCCGGGCTTATCATCCAGCCTGAAAACCCGCGCACCACCTCACCGTAACCAGCTTCCACAAGGCGCTCAAGGCCATGTTACCACCGAGGGCGAGACCCTCGCCCGAAACGACCTACGAGCGGCCGGCGACGTTTCGCGTGTCGATGCGTCCTCCGCGAGGTGGCTGATCCTTTGGCGCAGTGTTTCCCAACGATCAAGTATTTCAAACTGGTTTCAATCCGGCTATCTGGTCCACTTCGATACGCGAATTTCGGCAGCAATACAATTGACAAAGCATCTGGGGCGTTCCATATTCAACGCGGCTTCGGCCCGTTCGCCATCAGTCCTTCTTGGGCCTGCCTTTGACGTTATTGTGAGGCGCGTGATTCGCTGCGTTAACCGCCTCGGCGGCGCATTCCGGCGAAAGTGCGATCACTCTCCGAAATGCTTCATCCGTACGCTCGAATGGATCAGTGCTGTCGAACTATGCAGCCATACGGACCGGTGCCTCTATAGCTTCTCACTTCGCGGCTTTATTGTAGGACATCTTCCGTGCGGCGGCGTATACTGACGTCATGGATACGGACGAGCGCTACAAGCATATGTCCGCCGTCAGGTCCAAAGGTTCGAAGCCCGAGATCCTGGTGCGAAAACTGACGCACTCGCTTGGTTACAGATATCGCCTTCATGCTAAGAGATTGCCGGGAAAGCCGGATCTTGTATTCCTCGGAAAGCGAAAGGTCATCTTCGTCCACGGTTGTTTCTGGCACGGGCACGACTGCCGACGCGGAAAGAGGGTAATTCGGACTAACCAAGCATATTGGGCGCCGAAGCTCGCCAAGAACACTGAACGCGACGCTATTAACGCGGGCACGCTTCAGACAATGGGCTGGGGAGTGCTTGTCATTTGGGAGTGTGAAACCTTCCAACTAGACATCCTGCGGCGCCGGATCATCGAATTCCTCGGATGACGCGTCTTCGTCGAGCCCGGTAAACAAATGATCCGACGGAACCCAGTCTTTCGCCAGACTGTCGGCCTTTTCCAGCCAACGAGGGATACGATCGGCCACCGGTACGCCTTCTTCCCAATACTCTAAGAACAAATCGTCGGGAAGATCGATTGCCGCTTGGCGCATAGCGCCTTGAATGCGCTCAAGCGACCGCAACAGGTAATTCCCGCCGCGCTCCTTACCAGCCACGCTTCCCGCGCTGAACAAGTCCCTGGTTTGCGGACAATAAACATTATGGTACTTGAGAATAAAGAAGGGGACACCCTCATACTTATTGCGAACCCGACTACCCGCGACGATACCGGGAAACAGCAGAGCCGCTTCTGCCCGGATCTGCAGTTTCCTCTCCGGAGGTAGCCGCATGTAGAGCTCGACCTTGAGTTCAATACCTGGGCCGCCGTCTTCTTCAAGCCACCATAACGTCTCACCGGGCTTAAGTCGTTTCCTGGAATAGTCACGAACGTGGGCCATCTTTTCGATGGCTCCCAACTTCGAGAAATCCTCGTAACTGATGTTCATCTTCGAGAACAAGGGCACGTGCGAGGCTGTGTCGGTCTCCATTTCAAGGACGAATCGCGGGGCATGCGATATGCGTACGTGAGTGATCGTTTCTTCATACCTTCCCCACTTCACGGCAGGCATCCCGCCAAGTTTCCCGAAGATAACGTATATGTCCTTAACGTCCCTGTCGCGCATCCCCTCGAAGATGCTGTTTCCAACGCTCAACCAAGAATCATTCGCAACGCTTTTGACTTCGACCCCATATCCGTTTGCTCGAATATCCGGGAACGCATGGGGATGAAAAGTCGGACCGATGTCAATCCCCCCGACCGACCTTGCGACTTCCTGAAGCACCTTCAAAACTCGGTCCTGGAAATCCAATGGCTTAAAGTACTTCTTGCCCGCGCTGACGTCCTTATTCAGCCGTTCAACGGCAAGGTCAAGGACGGTTTCGAAGTCGCCCTGTATCATTTCAAGCAGTCGGCCACGGATCGGGCAATATGCCATCCAAGGACAGGCGGGACGGCATTTCCGACCTGCCTTTCCGTCTCGCGCAGTCTTGACTCAAAGATGAATTCGTCGGGAAACGATTGAAACCGCGCTGCTTCCCTCATCGAAATACGTCGCGGTAAGGAGTAGTGAAACTGAATGTTCCCGTGGCACTCGGCGCGGATGGTATCGGCTGGCCTGTCAGCCTTGATGCGTCTGTTTCCCTGATCCGGGCTAAGAGCCGCTTTACTCCAGATGTGATTGATTGCCTCAGATTCTTCCATACCTATGAGGTCGCCGATGGCGTCTTGCGACGTGACCCAGGCCTCTTTGAACATCAGTGGGGCTGGTTTGCTGAACGGACGCACCGCCGGCAGAGTGCCGACGATAAAAACGCGCTCCCTCATCTGCGGCACGCCATATTCTGCCGCGAGGTAAAGGCCGTACGACACGTTGTAGCCAATATCCTCGAATGCCGAAATGATCGCCTTTAGCGAATCCGCGTTGTATTTCAGTAGCAAACCTTTTACGTTCTCGGCGACAAAGACCTGCGGTTTCAACCGGGTGACCGCTTCGACCATCGCCCGGTAGAGACCGCTTCGCACGCCCGCGACGCCCGCCCTTTTGCCGTTAATTGAAATGTCTTGGCAAGGGAAACCGCCAATTACGACGTCAGCCCGTTCGGGCATTGACGACATGGATTCCCAGACGTCGCCGCACACGATATGATCCGCGAGATTTCTGCGGTACGTGTTGCAGGCGTTTGGATTAACATCGTTGGCCCATTTGATTTCAAACGGCAGTGCATCATATTCGCGTCCAAGGAATTGAAATCCGCCGGTAAAGCCGAGATCTAGGCCACCGCAACCCGAAAAGAGCGAGACAACGGAATGTAAGCGCGACAGATGGGCCTGCGCCGATGACAGATCTTCGCGTATGTCCGCAACGTCCGTCATGTAATCAGGCGCGTTGCCTGCGATTCCGCTGGAGCTTGGTTCTATCCGCTGTCCGACCCCGTAGGCGCTTCTTCTTTCCGCCACGACGCGGCTGTTTAACCCAGTGAAGATCATGCTGGTGCTCCTGGCTGATTGAGGTCTGCCTGCGTGCCTGTCAGTTGCTTATTAGGTGAGTCTTTTACCCGAACTTTCCGGGTAACGGTTCGAAACCGATCGGAATCTTTGCCCTTGCACTGATTGAACCTGAACGTCTATTCGTCCAGATAACGGTTATGACGGAATGGCGCGACCGAAACGTACGAGCGGGATAGAGTCAGCTGCAGGAGCGACCAGACGTTTTTCATTCCGTTAGTGTGAACGCTGCCATCAACGTAGCTGACCGCGTGGTCGATTATGCGGTGCCGGTGGGTCTCACCGAGCCCGTCGTAGGACTTGAGCGCGTTAGTGAAGAACCCGCGACCCGGAATGGGGTTGTTCTTGGTGACGGCCCGAAGGTTCTTCTTCGTACGTCGGCAGACGTGCCGACGCTTGCCCTCACGGTTTCGCTCCAGCATTCCGAACGCCGCGGCTTTGCCCTTGCCGCCGGTACCGGTGATCTTTGCGTCCCTTACCTGCTTGTGCATATTGCGAGCCTTGCTACCGGTGTAGGTTTCGTCGGCTTCGGCCCAGTCACCCAGCTTTTCAAGTGATCCATTCTGAACCGCGAGGCGAATCCGATGGAGCATGAACCACCCGGTATCCTGCGTGACGCCCAGCGCCCGGTGAATCCCATAGGTGCTAATCCCATTCATCGCGTGCACGATCAGCCACACAGCAATGACACGCTTGTCAAGGCTCGGAGGCGAGTCCTCGAGGATTGAGCCGGACTTTGCGGTGAGTTGCCTCTTGCCGTGTCGCTTCGAACAGTCAGAGCAATTCACGCCCGGAAGGTAGGTAACCGCGGTCGAAGCGCACATTGGGCACACAACGCCCTTTGGCCCGCGTCGAGAAACGACGTACTCCAACCAGTCCTCTGGCCCGCGGAGATACTCGACTGCTTCCGTCAACGTTACCGGTGTTTTACTCATGGACATAGTGCAGATCAGTGAGGGTGATTTGTCAAATATGCGTCGGCTCCAATCTGGTCCAACCCGCGATCTTCGTGCAGCGGCGGTGATGACCGGCGGTTCCGTGAGGCGCGTGTGGCTTAGGTCCGTTAGGCCCCCGTGGCGCAACCTGTGCGAGCGCATTTCCTCGATGCGTCTCATTGTGGTCAACCAGTCGAACCGTCGGAGACCTCCCAGCGCGGCAGCTATGCAGCATATCCTTCGTCAATGTCGTCAGCAAAGCAGTGTAGCGAGTCGAATCGCGCGCGTACGCAAGCGGCGTAGATTGTAGCGTCCCGTGCGTCTACACTGCCAGCCGCCCGTCCGCGCTGGTTCTCAAGGAACGCTGCAAGCCACGCGACAGGGTGTTCCAGTTCGTCGTACACCTTCTTGATCGGGCCGTACGCGTCCAGACGTATTCCGCGTCGCAAGAGCGCCGCCTCAAACTCTCGCAGGAAGCGCCGCAGCTCCGCGATAGCAGCCAAGCCGACGCCCACGCGAGCTGGCGTCACGTCCCGCGTTGCCTTGGCAACGTTTGCCGACTGATACGGTGCGGCGCTGAAGATGGCTGCGAGGCTTTTGTCCGCGAACTGCGTTCGATGCGCTTTATCGAGTGCCTCCAACTCGCCCAAGAGCGCTTTCAGGATGTCGCCGATGGCCTCCGCTTGCTGTGCGATCAAGTCCTTCAGATCGACCTCGTCGAGCTTGTCGCTGGCGCGGCCGCCGCTCGACATGAGCACGAAGCCACCGTAGTGAAGAGTGTCCCGGGAGATGAAGTGAACGGTCGTAGGCTTCGGGCGGTCGCGCTTCGTCGGATGCCCGGTGCTGGCGTTCCGGATATCGCGGATGTTTCTAAGCGCTTTGTTTGCCCGACCGCCGTCGGTTAGGCCGAGAGCTTCAGCCAAGTGTTTGGCGGCGTCCTGCTGCAGGATTAGGGCCTGGAGCACGCCGTACGTAGCGATATACGATGCACCCAGCGAGCTACCGCATTCCTGGGTCGCATAGGCCGCTACTGCTTCCTCGGTGTCCTCGAGCACGTCGAGGAAACTGCATAGCTGGTTCCACTTAGAGCCCTCAATTAACTGTGCACGCTTGCGCTCGTCGTTTACGATGTCGCGGATTGCGCGTACAAGCTCGGATATCATAGAATGAACTCCACGACGCTAACTAATGTCGTTAAAGGCCAATCCGTTGCGAAAATAACATTTGCCTAGACTGCCCACACGGGCATGCGTCTGGCCGCGCGTCGCACATCACAGCGGCAGCGAACCGGTCTAATCCCCCCGCGCTACACGTACCATCTTTCAGCCGCTTCCTCATAGCGATGCGAGCCTGGGTGCGCGCTCATAGCCTTGCGTGTTGTATCCACAGCATTGCCGCTTCCTCCTCCATCGCCGTTCTCGGCGGCCTTTCCTTCACCACCGCCTGTATGCCGCGGCACCGCGCCGCCCGAGCCTGCGTCCGTTTCCCGAGACTCCCCTGCGACGCGAACGCCTCGGCGAAGTTGCGTGCCGCCTCCATCACGTTGGCGGTATGTTCCCGCATGGTTTGCCAGGCACCGTCCGCGCCCGCGCTGTGTGCGTAATACACGTTGCCGTCCGCCGGGGTTTTATGCTCGTCTGCCATGGCTCCAACCGTCTACTCGCCGCTCGCTTACGAATCCGGAAGCGATTCTGTACTTTATCGCAGCTTCGCCTTGCGCGATTGCGCCGGTACAGTCCGTTGTACCAAGCGCTATATTACCACCCGCCGCACCGTGCCACAATTATCCACCGCTTCCGCCCATACAAACCACATTTCACCATGCTGTCATCGCTTCCAAAATACATGCCGGCGGCCGAGGCGGCCCAACTTGCCGCTCGCATCGCCCACTATGAGGCCCGCTGGTCGCTTCGCTGCGGACCCGCGTTTCCCGATCTCTCGTACCACTATGTGGCGCCCGCAGTGTTGAGCGACGGCTCGGACGCCGTACTCAAGCTGCGCGGCCCGGGGCAGCAGTGCACCTGCGAAGTTGCCGCGCTGCAGCGTTTCGATGGCCGCGGCGCGGCAAGGCTGCTCCAAGCGGATGAAGAGGAGGGTGCGCTGCTGCTCGAACGACTCCAGCCCGGCACATTGCTGGTGGAGCTGGTGGAGCAGGGGCGCGATGAGGAGGCGACCTCGATTGCGGCAGGCGTCATGCAAAAGCTGTGGCGCCGGCCGCCGCCCGAACACCAGTTTCCTACCGTGGCGCAGTGGGCCGGCGCGCTTTCAAAGCTTCGTCCGCACTATGGCGGCACCACCGGTCCGTTTCCCCGCGAGCTGGTGGAGGAGGCCGAAACCACATTTGCCGAGCTGACGGCGAATCCCGAGGAGCAGCTCCTTCTGCACGGCGATGTGCACCACTTCAACATCCTTGCGGCGGGGCGAGAGCCCTGGCTAGCCATCGATCCTCAGGGTGTCATCGGTGAACGAGGCTTTGAACTCGGCCCGCTGCTGCAGAATCCACGGCCGCTGCCCGCCAGCCTCCTTGCGCGGCGGCTGGATCAACTCTGCGAAGAGCTGCATCTGGATCGCAGCCGCACACGGGCGTGGGCAATGGCGCAGAGCGTGTTATCTGCGTGGTGGTGCGTGGAGGATGGCGCCGGCTGCGAAGAGGTCGGCATTCTATGCTGCCGGCGGCTTGCGGAAGTTCCGGCGTAGCCTGAACGCTAAACCCGCTCCTCCGTGGTCAGAAACTCACCGCTATCCAGCTGCTCGTACGCCTTGCGCAGCTCCTGCTGGGTGTTCATAACGATAGGCCCATACCACGCCACGGGTTCCTGCAGCGGCCGGCCCGAAACCAGCAGGAACCGGATGCCCTCATCGCCGGCCTGAACGGTAACCTCGTCGCCGCTGTCGAACAGCACCAGGGAGCGGTTGTCGGCCTCCGAAGGTGGTTTCACGTCGGCCCAGCCGATCCCTTCGGTTGGCACCGCGAGGGGACCGGAGCTGTTGCAGAACTTGCCGGAACCTGCGAACACATAGGCAAACGCGTGGCTGGTGGTCTCGACAGGTAGCGTCTTGCGCATGCCGGGCGGTACCGACACATCCACGTACACCGGATCGGCCGCGATGCCCGTCACCGGGCCGCGCTTGCCCCAAAAGGATCCACATACCAGCCGCGCCTTTGTGCCGTCGTCATCGGTGATCTCCGGGATTTCCGCGGACTTCACCTCCTGGTACCGTGGCGCCACCATCTTCTGGGAGGATGGCAGGTTCGCCCACAGCTGGAAACCGTGCATCCGTCCGGCTTCGTCGCCCTTCGGCATCTCCTGGTGGATAATGCCCCGTCCCGCTGTCATCCACTGGATATCGCCAGGCGAGATCGCGCCGCGGTTGCCCATGCTGTCTCCGTGCTCCACCGTACCCGCGAGCACGTACGTGATCGTCTCGATTCCGCGGTGCGGATGCCACGGAAAGCCAGCCAGATAGTCGTCGGGGTTGTCGTTGCGGAAGTCGTCCAGCAGCAGAAACGGATCGAAGTCCGACGTGCCGTGGAACCCGAATGCGCGCCGCAGATGTACGCCCGCTCCCTCTAACGTTGGCTGAGCTTTCACCAGTCGCTTGACAGATCGTAGAGACACGCCAGGCTCCTTTCGTTCGATGCGGTCGGTTCGCGCGACGCCCTTCGGAGACGCGATGCCGGTTATTGCCGGCACGATGCCACGCACGGCCAGGCGGACGTCAGTCGCGCTTCAGCAGATCGCCGTATATACCAGGCACGCTGTCTGGTATCGCCGTGGCGCCAACGACCTTGGCGTAGAACTCTGTCGGACCGGCCCCGCCGATAATACCGTAGGCGTAACCCATCTCTCTCAGGCCCCACATACAGGCGATCAGGAGCGCGCGACCAATTCCTCGACCTCGCTCACTCGCCTTTACGCCGGTCGGACCGAAAAAGTTGCGGCACGTGGCCTCGTAGGCGCCGAAGCCGACCACCTTGCCGCTTTCGATCGCCACGATCAAGGAAATTGGCTGCCGCGTGTAACAGGTGGTTACCTCATCCGCCCACCCAAGGCCAAACTCGTCCAGGATGAATTGACGCACGGCCGTCATCTCGAACGGGTTTGCGCGGCGGAGAAGCACGCCCTGAGCGCGCATCGCGGAGACCTCCGGTTCATAGGGTGGTAGCTTGAGCAGTTGGACCAGCATGTCGGGCATTTGCATCGCTCCCGGAAACAGCCGTGTAGCTCTCGTGTTTCGCGCTCGCACGCTGCGTTTCCTGTTTGGCACGGCAGAAGCGGCTGCGCCGGCTGGCCGGCGTGGCAATGGCCGTCGTCATGCTGGAAGGTGAATTCACTCGTTCCGAAGGAAGACGCGCCACGAAGTCCGAACAGTGTTCTACGGTCGCCTGTTTGGAATAACCTGGGCGGCCAGCCAGGAGCTCTTCGATGCCCAACCCACTGCTTCGCTACGCGATTATCGGCACCGGCCGCCCGAACGGTACGCCCGGGGCGACCGGATTCGGTATGGCCCACACCCACCTTCCAGCGTTTCTCTCCACCGGTCGGGTGGAGCTGGTGGCGATTGCCGATATCAATCAGGATCCCCGCGATCACTTCCTGGAGCTCCACAAAAGCGAAGCTCCAGGCTACGCCGACTACGCCGAGATGCTGGCGCGCGAGCGGCCCGACGTGGTCAGCATCTGCCTGTGGCCGCACCTGCACGCCGATGCGGTGGTTGCCTGCGCCGCCGCCGGCGTTAAGGCGATCCACTGCGAAAAGCCCATGGCTACCAAATGGGCCGACTGCAAGCGGATGAAGGCCGCCGCAGATGACGCAGGGGCGTACCTAACCTTTGGTCATCAGCGCCGCCACATCCGTATGTTCCAGCAGGTGCGTAAAGATATTGTCGGCGGCGCCATCGGCGAGTTAGTGATGATTGAGGCGCAGGTTGGCGATCTGTTCGACTGGGGAACCCACTGGCTGGACATGATGCAGTGGTACAACGGTGAAGCGGAGCCGGAGTGGGTAATCGGACAGATCGACAGCTGGAAGGGACGGACGATCTTTGGCGCTGACGTGGAAGACCAGGCGCTTGCCCACTATAAGTGGAAGAACGGCGTTCGCGGGCTGCTTGTGTGTGGCTATGAAGCCGGCATCGGCTGCGCGCACCGCATCTGCGGCGTCGACGGAGTCATCGAGGTCGTCAACGAGCGGAAGTACCGTTTGATGAACGGCAGTGCCTCCGGCTGGCAGACCCACGAAGTACCGCAGGGCGAACTCGGCGATCATCAGCTGTCAGCGCGCGATGTCATCCGCCAACTGGATGAACCGGGTCATAAATCGATCCTCTCCGCCGACAATGTCATCAAGCATACGGAGCTGATTTTCGGCACCTGGTACTCCAGTAAAGCACGCAAGCGAGTCGATTTCCCGCTCGAAGTGGATGGAAACGCCCTGGAGGAGATGCTGGCCGACCATGAGGTAGGGCCGGACCGTGACCGGAGCCCCTTGCTGGGCTAGACACGCCCTGGCGCACCAAAACCATGTTGAACTCACTCTGGCACGGCTTCGTAGCCCTCGTCGGCCTCTGGCTCTGCATCGTGGTGGCGCGCGACGTTTTCGAATCGATCATCCTGCCACGCACCGTGGCGCGGCCATTCAAGCTCACGTCGGCTTTCTACCGCGTATTCTCCGCCATCACCAGGTCGATTGCCAGGCGCTGGAAGGCGACGCGCGGACCCCTGTTGGCGGCATTCGGTCCGATCTCCACCATCATACTGCTCGGAATCTGGGCAGTAGGCGTGATGACAGGCTTTGCCTTCATGCATTGGGGGATGCGGTCACGATTCTCCAGCGCCCCCGCCAACCTGGCGGAATGCTTTTACGTCAGCGGCACCACGGTCTTTACGCTCGGCCTCGGCGACGTAGCGCCCGTAAGCCCAGTCGCGCGGGCTATCACCGTGGTTGAAGCTGGCATGGGCCTGGGCCTGCTCGCCATTGTGATCGGCTACATCCCCGTGATGTATCAGGCATTCTCGCGGCGTGAAGCCGGCATCTCTGCCCTGGATGCCCGCGCGGGTTCGCCGCCAACCGCGTGTGAACTGCTGCGCCGGTTCATCCGATCAGGAGACCCCAACGCATTCCTTGCACTGCTGCTCGATCTGGAAAAGTGGTGCGCCGACCTTATGGAGAGCCACATCTCCTATCCGGTGCTCTGCGCTTATCGTTCGCAGCACGACCGCCAGTCGTGGGTGGCGTCGCTCACAGCGATGCTGGATGCCTGTGCGCTGCTGAAAAGTGGCGTCGAAAACGATGCCGAGTGGACGCAGCCGCTGAAGTGGCGAGCCCACCTTTTCTTCGCAATGGCGCGCCATTGCGTCATCGATCTTGTGCTGGTCATCGGAAACTCGCCCCGCGCTATGGAGGGAGACCGCCTTCCGGCCGACCAACTGGCCGAACTTCGTGGCCGCCTGGCAGAAGCCGGCCTCATATTGGCCTCCGGCGCCGAGGCCGACGATCGCCTGCTGCAACTGCGCCGCCAATACGAGCCGTATGTCCATGCACTGGCTATCAGCAACGTCATGGAGCTGCCGCCGTTCATGCTGGCGGATAACGCCGGCGATAACTGGGAAGTCGCCGCATGGGATGCAAAGCACTTTGCGGCCTGACCCTCCCGCTCGGCCCGGGATACGCGGCAGACGTTACCGTTCGCACGGCCGCGCGCACCCCATATCCGTTCCCAGCTACCGCACGAGCAGCCCGACCCGGTCAACCCACACGGTGCCGCTGACAGGCGCGCCAGCGCGCAGGATCAGCATCACGTTGAAGAGATCGGGCATCGCCGCAATCTGCTTTGGGTCGGTTACGGTAAAGCGATAGCTCTTCCAGTGCCCCGGTGTGCCCGGCAGTGGCACGCCACCGAGCGGCATCCAGTAGTTGGCCTGGCTTTGCATCACCACCCACAGGCCGGCGGTCGGGTCCGTGCAGCTGAAACTGGGTGACACCTTCAGATCGAAAACGACGCCGCGCACGTTCCGCTTTCGGATGGCGGGCGGGATGTTCGTGAACGTCAGTAGATTGCGAACCTTCTCCGTTGGCTGCACATTCTGAAGGTCGACACGCGCTACAGTCACATTTGCCCGCGCATCTGCATCGCCGGTGAGCTTCCAATCCGACGTAAACGAGGCGCCGGATACACCCGGCTTCCAGGTCCAGAGTATCCGCGGTTGAGGAATCGACGGTTTCAACGTTACAACGCCGGTGACGGTCAACGCGCCGGACTCTGCGGTGATCGCTACGCGGCCGCTGCCGGATGGTAGAAGTACAAATCGGCCGGCCGACTCATCCAGCCGCGCCAGGCTGCGGTCCAGCCTCGCCGGTCCAGTCACGGTCAGCGACGCCGGCGGGAGCGGATGCGGCCATGGTTTGTTGGTTCCTGCAATGTAGGCCCGTACCCATCCCGTGGCCGGTGTATCGGCGAACGCGGAGGGCTTTATCTCAATTCTGAGCACCGGGCCCGGGCCTCCCGTACGGCCGAGAGTCAGGCGGTTTGCAGCAGCCTCTGGCGTCACCGCGCGATGGCCCGCCCGCGGGATTCTCACCCACACTACCGAGTATTCCGGAACGATTTCGGTAAACGAGTCGCCCGTAGCCGCGGGCAAAACCAGCGGCCCGGCGTCCCAATTCGCCCGCTGGCTCAGCCGGTCCCAGAAGTATTGTCGATGCGAAAGGATCGCCTGCTCGCCCGCCGCGCCGGCATTGAAACCGGAGAGGCTTACGCGCACCCGAATTGGCGCGTCGTGCCCGGTGTTCACCAGCATGAGCCGCACCGAGTTGGCGGTGCGCGTGGCGCAGGTGTACAGGTTTTGCTGCGGGTGGTCCAGAGAGGTTTCCAGCAGCTCGCGGCCGGCATACCGCCGCCACAGCCACAGCGCCCAGTACTGCGACTTCCGGAACGGATGCGCTCCCGGAACAATAAGCGCCAGACCGCCGCCGGTACCAGGTGTTTGTGTGAAGGCGTCCCACTGGTTCGCGAAATCGACGCCGGACTCAGCCATCTCCGCAAGGAATTCGCTCGAGAAGAGCGCGCTGAAGAGGCCGTCCGTACTGTCGCTCAGCGCCAGGTTCCACTCCGTAATGCAGATCGGAATGTGTGAGGCTCGCTCTGGTTGGTACTTCCGAATCCAGCCGCGGATTCGCGATACGGCGGGATCCAGTTTCGGTATGTTGGCCAGCAGCTCCGACTCCGGCTGCTCGGGTTGCCCCGGATAGGTGTGGAACGATACGAAGTCCACCCAGGCGCCATCCTCCTTCAGCATCTCCCGGGTAAAACCACCGGCATCCGATCCCGATGCGGCGCCACCCACTAAAACCGATGGGTCCTGCGCCTTCATTGCTTTGGCGAAGGCCAGGTAGCGGTGGGCGTACATCGCCGGGGTCAGTTCGCCGCCACCCTTCAAGAAATGGCCGGCCTCCCACGTGCCCTCCAGTTCGTTGCCAACCTCCCAGTAGCGCACGTTGTACTTGTGGACCTTGTTCGCCCAGTGCACCCACTGGGCAGCATCTTCGGCGCGCCCGGTTCCGGCGTTCACCGTCACCAGCGGTTGGCAGCCCGGCAATGAGCGGATAAAGTCATGTTCGGTCTTTACATCAACGTTGCCGTTCCATGTGGCGCTCGGCGCGCTCGTATGCGTATCCAGGAGAAACGACGGAGCGTAGCCCGAGTAGTCGATCGTGGGATATCCATCCTTCACGCGCTCCGGATCTACCCGTCCGGCGGCATCCCGGACGCCATTGCCATTCCAGAAGAGGATGTCGGAGTAAGATCCGCCGGGCATACGAATAATGCGGGAGCCGAGCGCGGCGAGCCAGCGATGGATTTGCGGCGACGCGAACAGCGCGGGCTCATTCCAGACGGCGATATTCGTGCCGCAAAGCCGGCGCGGATGGAAACGCCGCACCGGTCTGCCGGCATCAATGGAGATAGTGGCAACAATCGGTGGTGGCGCTTGCCCGACTGGGATGAGCCGTGCGTGGCCGATTGTGGCGGCGCACGGCGCGGCCGTCAGAGCGCATGCCAGGAGCGAACGAATGCTTAGGGAGTGGTTCAGTCTGCCGCCTCGTCAGGTTGTGGTTCCCAGTACAAGCTCCACGTCAAGCACGGTTTCTTCAGGAACCCGTTTGCCCGCAATCATCTGGATCAGCAAGTCCATCGCCCGGGTGGCAACGTCCGACCACGGCGCGCGAATTGTGGTGAGCTTGCGCATAAACAGCCCCTCGGTCGGCACGCCGTCGTACCCAATCACCGCGATGTCTTCAGGAACGCGTAGGCCCATCGCTTCGCACTCGCGAACCGCCTGATACGCTCGGAGATCCTCCCACGCCACGATCGCAGTTGGGCGCTCGCCTGCCGGCCCGGAGAGGATCTGCTTCTCCTGCTCTCCCAGGGCGGTTTCATTCGGCTGCTCGCGCCGGCCGTAAACCACATCGAGGCCCAGCCGTTGAGCCTCGTCACGAAACGCTTCAAACCGGCGCACTACCGACTGCCCGCGATGCGGCGTCTGGCGGTAGAGCACGCGCTTGTGCCCGCGAGATGCAATGTGCTTAGCCTGCAGCGCCCCGCCTACTTGATCATTCACCACAACGCACGGCAGCGATGGAAGCGCGTCGACGACGGCCACCACGGGCAGCGGCGCGCGCGCCAGGCGCTCAGCCAGTGCGTCCCCCTCGGGTGCATACAGGATCAGTCCATCCACACGGCCATCCACCAACTGCTGCGCAACGCCTTCCACGGTTGGGTCGTCCCAGTACCGATAGAGCAGGCAGTCTTTGGTGTAGCACTGGCATGCCACCTGGGTAGCGCCAATGATCTCACCCAAGAACGCGCTGCGTGCATCGCAATATAGACCGTAGCCGTTGTAAATGCCAATGATGCCGGTTTCGCGGCGGCGCAGCGATCGCGCAATCGCGTTCGGCTGGTAATCCATCTGCCTGGCGACTGACTCTACGCGTTCACGGGTCTTCTTCGAGACGCGCGTTGTGGAGCGTGTGGTGTGAAGCACTGCCGAAACCGTGGAGGCGCTTACACCCACCACGTCGGCGATATCCTGCAGCGTGGTGGGAACGTGCGGTCCGGAGCGTTCTTCTTCCTCAGCCATCGATACCTCGCGGTGTTGGTTATCGCCGCAGCGCTGCGGCACTTGCGAACAACGTTGGAGTTACGGTGTTAGCCTCTTCGCAACGTAGGCAATTGATTTATCGTTGAACCTTACCGCCGATTTCAGCCAACTACCATGAACGGCGGGAAAGAGCGAAAAGAGATGCTATCGGCGTGGGATGCCCGGCACGCGGCCCTACTGTGGTGGAAGGCTGAGCCTATTGGCCGCCCGCCTGCTGCTGATCCTGGTTAGACCTTACTACCGCCAGCGGCGCTCCACACCCTCGCTGTCAAGGACTCGAAGGAATTCATCGCGCAACTCCGCCTTCGAGTGTACCGCACCGGTTGGGCAGTTGTGTGAAATGCAAAAGGCGCACAACTGGCCCGCCGCCTCGCCCACGCACCATTCCACGGGATGGAGGCGCGTGCACCCGTTCGTTATATGCGTCGAGCCGAGGTTCTTGCATCCCGGCAGGAGGTTCTCTACGCGTACCGGCAACAGCGCGCCGAGCGGAATCTGAAACTGCAGGCTGGCGACGTCCAGGTAGTTATCTCCGGTGCAGGTTGGATGCAGGTCGATCCGGTAGCTGCCGATGCCGATGGAATCCGGAAAATCCGCCGCGCGAACCTGGTCCGCCGGCAAGCCGGTTTCGCGCATGCGTGCCTCCAACGCCAGGTGCTGCTCCAGCAGGGTAGCTCGTGCGCGGATGCGCCGGCTCTCACGGATGTAGGGCGCCATCGCCATGCCCGTCTCAGTGCCCATGACGTCGGGCCGCATCCGCAATCCGGGCCAGCCGGCGCCGCCATCCGGGCGTGGCGCCTCCGTTTGCAGCCAGTAGAGAAGCGACCAACTGAGAGACTCTGCACCTGCGGTTGCCCGCGACATCGCTGCTGCACGATCCGCGCCAGGGAGGATCGCCGGCGCTTCGAAATAGTCGTTCATGGGCCAGTTGATCAGGCTCACATCGCGGTTGCCTTGCCCGGGTATCAGATTTCGGGCTGCGGCAATTCGGCGGTAGCGCCATAGCCCAAATCCGCCGCTTGCCTCCTCGCCCTCCGGATCGAAAACCAGCGTGCGCGGCGTCAGCGTCACCGGATCGGAGCCGGTCAACGAAAGCAGCTTGCCCGGCCAGGCCGGCCGCATCAGGGGTTCCAAAGTGCCCCAGCGTGCGTAGTCGGCGGGCCGATCGATCGTCCAGTCTTCGCCGGGCCGGTACTCAACCGCGAAGCACATGGTGATCGCCTGCTGATTGAGTGGGTCGGCCACGGTCGGTGCATGCGGCTCGCCGGTATCGCTGCGCGCCTCCGCTCCTACCACGTGTTCTACAGCGCCAAGCTCCAGCAGCTCACCTGTCTCGGTGGCATCCACAAACCAATCGGCTTCGATTGCCAGTTCCTCGCCGTCAACCTGGAATATCACGGCGGTGACTCTGTCGCCGTCAACGGCCACGCGATGCGGTCGGCAGCCCGTCAGCACCGCCAGCGCGCCGCATTCGCGCCACGGCGCCAGCATCTCCGTCAGCGCGCCAAGCGCCGCACGGGGCTCACAGCAAAGGCGCGAAACCAGGCCCGCGCCGGGGTTCAGAAGCGGGTCGGCGGCAGCAGCCTCGGTCAGCGGACGGTTCGTTCGGTACCACGCGCGCACCCGCTCCCGAAACGAACGGTAGGCCGCGGTGCATCCGTGGGTTTCAATCCATGGGTGTTCGTCAGGCGGCACGGCCTGATTGGTCAACTGCCCGCCGATCCACGCGGTTTCCTCCGTCATCACAACGCGCAGCCCGTGGCGCGAGGCCGCTAGCGACGCCGCGCATCCGCCAACGCCACCGCCGACGATCAGTACCTGGCAACGCATCTCTTTTCGCACCACCTCTCGCGATGTTACGGCCACGGAAGGGCTGGGGTGGGCCAGTACCGATTGAACAGGCCCGGAATGGCGTAGAACAGCGCCGCAGAAACTTCGCCGAGAATCATGCCGAGGAATAGTGGGCGCGACGCTCGATAGAAGCGCATGCCACCGTACCGGAGTGCCAAGCTCTTCAACAGCCAGGCCAGCAGCGCCGGAAACCAGAAGCACATCATCACCCACGTACCGGAGAGCGCATATCCAATCGGGTTGAGCGGGAACCAGTAGAACCTGCTGCGGAGCGAGTTCATGGCCAGAGTGGCTAAAAACCCGCCGGCGAAGTTAAGCCGCTCGCTCCAGCCCGCCGGCGACTGCTCGTGCAGCATTGCCTGTGCGCTGTACCGGAACGACCACACCGGGTTGCCCGCGTACACGTAGTTGTTCATGTTGATGGCGCCAATGTGGTAAGGCACGGCTATCTGAAGTCCGCCCCCGACCACGCAAGCCACGCCGATCGCCAGCGCAAACGCTCCCAGCAGGCTGCCACGTTTGATCCGGACGCCATCGGTAAGCTTGAGCGAGTCCAGAAAGCCGGCCAGCAGCAGTCCGCGCTGATCTTTCATGGAGATCGCATCCAGAAAGGCCATTCCGGTAAGGTTGGAGTGTGAAAGGTTGCGTACGTCGCCAAACATCCGATAGACGTCCACAGGACGGAACGAGGTTTCGGTCATCAGAATGCCGCCCTCGCTGACACATCGAGCCATTACAAACGCCACCAGACCGAACAGCAGTCCGAGCTCAAACGCGGCCAGCCATGGAGACATACCGAGCAGCCACAGCCACACCACCGCCCCGATGAAGCAAAGCGCCAGACCGGCGACAGCGGCAGGATACGGCAGAAGCTCGGTACTGCCCTCACCGGTGCGCATCGAACGTAGCGGTGTGCGACAAGCCTTCCAGACATTCGCCAGGTGTGGGCGCGCAAACCAGACCATGCTCACAGTAAGCGCTACGTAGCAACCGATGTTCTGGTAGCCCGTGAACTCGGTGCACGCAAACAGTGGCATGATGGCCGGCGAGTAACCCATCGAGGCGGCCAGCACCTCTTCCACCTTGGTGAGGAGAAAGAAGAACCACATCGAGAACAGCACGTCGGTCGGCAGCATGTAGAAGAATCCCAACGCGGCAAACGAGATGTAGGCGTGGAAGTTGGTCATTGCGTCGAACGGCGGCTGCGTGAACAGGGCGTTCAGATTGAAGTTGGTGGTGATGTCTGGAATGTTGGGCCATGCCCGATGCAGGCCGTTAAAGCCGAAGACAAGAGCTGGGAGCGCAAACCCGACCCACATTGCAGGATTCCGCGCCAGAGGACGCCCGGATCCCTCGCCACCGATCAGTTCGAGCGGAAACTGGGCCAGCGGAAACGTCAGTCGCTCGTTATCCACCCACTGCCGGCGAACCAACGCCGCGATGCACAAAAAGCAGCCGAGCATCATGGCGAGAAACACAGCCCAACAGAGAAGCGGCGTAATCCACACAGTCCAGGGCAGGTGCTCACCAGGTCGAAGTCCGTTGTAGAACGCCTTCACCGCCGGTTGGTCGATGCCTCCGGATGGATCCCACGGCACGGCCCAGCGCGGTATGTGCTTGAACAGCAGAGGCCGCCACGCGTTCGTGCCGTTGGCGTAGTAGTCAGCCGCGGTCAGCGTGGGCAAAAACCGCTGGAGCAGCCCGCGCGAGCTTACCATCGCGCCAATCACGCTCATGATGTAGATCGTCGCCAACTCGTGGCGCTGAAGTCCGTCGCGTCCGCCAAACCGCCTTGCCGCCGCGCGCGCAACGAGCAACATCAAAAGGATGCCGATTGCCACAGGGGGAATCTGCAGCAGGCCGATCTGAATCTGCTGCACTACCAGCTCCGCAAAGGTCACCATCACGGCCGACAGCGCCACGCAAACCACGCCGATGAGCAGGGCGCGCGGAGTGAGCGCGCTGACGCGCTGATCGCGTTCGGCATCAACCGCAGGTTCTTGTGCGCGGGCAGGCGCCGCGGGCGAGCTTTCCACGAATGGCATTATATCCGGAAGCATTGCCGACGCTGGCGGACGACCGAGGCAGGCGCCGGCGGCTTGCTGTTGAATACTATGCGGGAATGCCGGTCAGTTATGTGCCGGCGGTCCGGAGGGGACTCTATGTGGATGCTGGTCGCGGCGCTCTGTGGGGGAACTGCCATGCAAATACCGGCGAATCGAATCTCAGACCAGGCTAGCAGCCTGCCGGCTCTTTCGGCCGCCGCTGCCAAGCGCGTTTCCGCCGATTGGTTGGTCTCGCCGCTGCGAAGGCGCGCGGTTGTGGCGTACGATCGCGAGTCCGGCGATGTGGTGATGACGAACGGTCTGATCCGACGCGATTGGCGGCTGGCTCCTAACGGCGCCTGCGTGCGGTTTACCAACCTGATGACCGGCGCCGCGATCCTGCGCGGTGTAAGCCCCGAGGCGCGCGTCACCATCAACGGAAACCCGTACGATGTGGGCGGCCTTACAGGCCAGCCCGACTATGCCTATCTCAAGCCACAATGGCTGCCGGAGATGAAGTCAGACGCCGCCGCATTTCAGTGCACCGGCATCACAACGGGGAAGACGGTCGCGAGATTTCCGTGGAAGCCCCGCCGGTACTGCGCCAACACCGTTTGGCCGCCGCCCGGCGCGGCCATGGTTCTGCACTTCACCGGCGTCGGCGCTGTTGCTGCAATTGATGTAGACGTCCATTATGAGATGTACGACGGCATCCCTCTCATTGCCAAGTGGATCACCGTCACCAATACCGGCAAAGCAACCGTAAGGCTGGATCGCTTTGAGAACGAACGGCTGGCCGTGGTGGAACACGGTACCGACAAGGGCACGATCGACGGCCTCACCCATCCGAACCTTTACGCCGAGAGCGATTACGAATTTGGTGGCGGCAACCCGGCTGAGGCCAACCACACCATTCACTGGGAAGCCGATCCGCGCTACACGACGCAGGTGGATTACTCCTACAAGACGCCGTGCCTGCTGGTATCGGAGCCGCCGCTTGGGCCGGCGGCCGACATTGCGCCCGGCAGCACGTTCGAGAGCTATCGTACCTACGAGCTGGTCTTCGATAGCGGCAGCCGGCAGCGAAACGGCCTTGCGTTGTGTCGCATGTACCGTTCGCTGGCGCCGTGGGCTACCGAGAATCCGCTGCTGATGCACTGCACGCGATCCGATCCGGCGTCCGTCCGAGCGGCTATCGATCAGGCCGCTGCCTGCGGTTTCGAGGTGGTGATTCTATCGTTCGGGAGCGGGTTCAATCCCGAAAACATGGACCCGGCCTACATCGCGCAGTTCAGGGACCTGGTTAACTATGCGCATTCGCGCGGCATCGATCTGGGCGGATACGACCTGCTCGCCAGCCGCAGTATCGATCCGCAGGATGACGTGATCAATCCCAAAACCCTCAAGCCCGGTGGCGCCATCTTTGGTTCATCACCTTGCCTCTGCAGCGCCTGGGGCATCGCATACTTCAAGCATTTGAAGCAGTTTATGGCCGAAACGGGAATGCGCGTTCTGGAGCACGATGGATCGTATCCGGGGGATGTCTGTGCATCCACCACGCATCCCGGTCATCGCGGGCTGGACGATTCGCAATGGAACCAGTGGAAGATGATCACCGACTTCTATCACTGGTGCCGCGCCACGGATATCTACCTGAACGTGCCGGATTGGTACTTCCTCAACGGCTCAAACAAGACCGGGATGGGCTATCGTGAGGACAACTGGTCGCTCCCACGGGAGAGGCAGATTGTGCTGGGCCGCCAGGAGATATTTGACGGCACCTGGTACAAAACGCCCAGTATGGGATGGATGTTTGTGCCTCTGGTGCAGTACCACGGCGGAGGTGAAGCCGCTACACTGGAGCCTCTCAAGGAGCATCTGAACGCCTACGCGGCACACCTCATCCAGAACCTGGGAATGGGCGTTCAGGCCTGCTATCGAGGCACTCGCCTGTACGACGCACCCGAGACCGAAGCCGTGGTTCGCAAGTGGGTCGATTTCTACGAGGCGCACCGCGCAATTCTCGACTCCGATGTGATCCATCTTCGCCGTGCGGATGGCGCCACGCCAGACGCCATGATGCATGTGAACCCGAACCAGTCCGAGCGGGCGATGGCGCTTGTCTGGAATCCCGAAGACACGCCCGTTACTGAGACGCTCACGCTGCCACTCTATTACACCGGGATAACAAACGTTGCTCTGGTAAGCATCAACGGAGCTGCGGCGCATAACTTTCGGCTGGACCGAGAGTACAAGATTGATGTGAAGGTTGCCATCCCCGCTCATGGGTTTACCTGGCTGCTGGTACGGGATGGCCGGCCAGCCGTGTCGCGTTAGGCGCGTTACGCTTACAACGCCGCGCGGAGTGCGCTATACTGAGTCGGCGTCGTGCAGCGTTCGGGACGCCGACGGGATTATGAAGATTATGCTTTTGCGCGCGGCTGGCAGTACGTTCCTGTTTTTGATTGCGTTCTTGCTCTTCTCATCAGCTCTGGTGCGGTGGCATCTTACTCCGCTCCATGTTGCCGTGGGGGCGTGCCTCTATTTCGTCGGATACGTACTCTGGCAAATCGTGGCAACTTCCACCGGCGCTCCTCGCTAACCGGGTGGTCTGCCAAGTTCTGCTTCCAGCCTGGCTTTGAGATCCGGCCACTCGCTCTCTATCACGCTGAAGTACACGGTGTCTCTGGCGCCACCGTCCGGCATCACCATGTGATTGCGCAGCGTGCCTTCCTCCACGGCGCCCAGGCGCGTCATGGCCAGGCGCGACTGCTCATTGCGCGCGTCGGTCTTCAACTCCACGCGCCGAACACGCCAGACCTCAAACGCATGCTGCAGCATCAAGTACTTCGCCTCGCGATTGCGGCCGGTTCGCTGCCGAACCGGAGCCAGCCAGGTGCTGCCGATTTCGACGCGACGGTGGTACACGTCGATATTCATAAACCGGCTGGAGCCGATTACCTCGCCCGATGAGGCTTCGACGGTGGTGAACGGCACTGAAACCCCCCGCGCCTGCTCGTCCAAAGCGCTCTGCACGTACTCGCCCATCAGCGCGGGGCTGTTGACGAGCACCGGGTACCACCGGAACACGGAATAGTCCCCCGCTGCCTTCGCCAGATCGGCAGTGTGACGGATCTCCATCGGCTCAAGGCGGATCCGACGCCCGCAGAGCGCCACCGGCTCTGGCTCGAACCAACGCTCCATTGCTCCTCCTTTCGCATTCGAGCCGTGCCGTATCGGCCAACGCCCGGCGCAGCCACCCAATTCGTGCCACAATAGAGTTCGACAATCGATCTCTCAGTGTTGCAGCTCCTTTCGAAAATGCCCGATACAAAACTCAAAAAAGGCGATACCGTACGAATTGCAGACCGGGACCAGACGGCGGAAGACACGCAGTCCGGCCTATTCTACAACCACTATCGCACGCTTGCAGGCATTGTGGATACGATCTACCCGAGCGGGGAAGTGGTTGTGGAGGTGAATCCCGTCACTCTGGCGGCCGATGTGAAGCAGCGACTGGTCGACATGCAGGAGACGATGCGGTCCAAATGGCTGGATTCGCTCTCCGAAGAGGCTCGCGGACGGCTGTCTCCGGCAGAGCAGCAGTTTCAACTCAAATACGCTGTTCTTGTCAACGCGAGCGACGTTCTGCCCGTGGAACCTGGCTTCTTCCCGGCGCCTCCTCCAGAGAGCCCTGCAATAGCCGCCGAGCCGGCGGCGCCGCGGCTGGAGGCTGCCAGCACGATGCCGGCGATCGCCGCCGAGCAGCCGATGCTTGAACTGGATGCCGAGCAAGAACTGCCGGAGATCGCGGCCGAGACGCCGCCAAAGCGCCTCACCTCCGCAGATCTGGACGCTATGGAAGAGGCAGAACTGGAGCGCCATCGCAAGGCTCTCCAGGACCCGGATGCCTGAGTCCGCCGGAGTGTCGTCGCCGGATGACGCCGCGTTGGCGCCTTCATCCGCAGCAGCGCTGCAGAATTGGCTGCGCTATCTCGCATCCGGTCGCAACCTGGCAACCCGCACCGTTCGTGCTTATCGCAGCGATATCACTCAGTTTCTTGCCCGCCTGCAGCAGCTTATTCCCGGTCCCGAGCCGCTCCAACGCGTTCAGCGTGAACACGTGCGGGCTCTCATCTCCGAGTTTGGCGCCGCCGCCTATGCACGCACCACGGTCGGGCGGAAGCTGGCATCGGTGCGCTCCTTCTGTAACTGGTGCCGGCGCGAAGGCATAATCAGTCACGACCCGACGCTTGCCATCGCGCCGCTGAGGCAGCTTCCACGGTTGCCAAAGGCCCTGAGGCACGTGGAGATCGAGGCGCTGCTGTGCGCCCCGGATTGCCAGACGGCTGCCGGCCTGCGAGACCGTGCCCTCCTGGAACTGCTCTACGCGTCGGGAATCCGCGCCGGTGAAGCGCAGCAGCTAGACGTTGACGACCTCTATCTGGCATCGGGCGAGGTACGTATCCGGCACGGCAAGGGCGATAAAGAGCGCATTGCACTGATGGGTGGTCCGGCAATTCAGGCGATGAAGCAGTATCTGGCCGATGCGCGACCGCAGCTCCTGCGCGTTGGGGAAGCAACCAGCGCGCTCTTCCTGAACAAGCTCGGCCAGCGTCTCTCGGACCGCGGAATCCGCAGAACCTTTGACAAATACGCCGCTGCCACGTCCATTCGGCTCAAGATCACGCCTCACTCCCTGAGGCACACCTTTGCAACGCACCTGCTGGAGAACGGCGCCGATCTTCGCGCCGTCCAGGAACTGCTTGGCCACGCAAATCTGGTGACCACACAGGTCTACACCCACATCAGCGCCCGTCACGCTCAGCAGGCGTACAAACGGGCACACCCGCTGGCCAAGCCGTAACGGCGGCCCGCAGCATGGCGCCGGCGTTTACGCCGTTGACGCCAACGCCGCAGGCCGGGTATACAACACTCCCGTTTCACATCGCCGTGGGCAGGATTCCCAGGCCGGCCGGCAACCAGTTTGTTGTACGCCGCGGCTTGCGCTGCCACCGCGCCGCGCCTCCGCGTTCCTTGCAACCAGGCGCCTTTCGCCGCCCTGCCAACCTTGCGTCACGTTACGACGCACTTGCTATGCGAGGCAATCATGGCGATAGAACGCTGGAACTGGCTGCCCGGGCCTCACGGCCTCTACGATCCCCAATTTGAAGGCGATGCTTGCGGCGTCGGCTTTGTAGCGTCTATTCACGGCCTCCGCTCACACCGCATCGTTCAGGACGCGCTGCGCGTACTGGTGAATCTGCAGCACCGCGGCGCCTGCGGCTGCGATCCCGAAACCGGTGATGGCGCCGGCCTCCTGATGCAGATACCGGACAGTTTTTATAGGGGCACGCTGATCCGCCGTGGCACAGTTTTGCCCCCAGCTGGCAGCTACGGCGTAGTGATGCTCTTTCTGCCGGCAGCCAGACTTCTGCGTGAGGAGTGCTGTCGCGAGCTCGAAGCCGCACTGCGCCAGGAGGGTCTACAGCTGCTTGCCTGGCGTGACGTGCCGGTCAACCCGGCGGCTATCGGCAAGTTGGCGAGCGAAACAATGCCCGCCATCGCTCAGGTCTTTGTTTCGGCGCCGGGAGTAACCGGGGATGGGCTGGAGCGCCGGCTGTACGTCGCGCGACGCGCCGCGGAGAATCGCCTCGCCCACTCAGTTCCGGATGCCGGCTTCTATGTCTGCAGTTGCTCCTGCCGTACCGTCGTCTACAAGGGCCTGCTGCGCGCCGACCAGATCGCCGGATTCTACTCCGATCTCACTGAGACGCGCGTGGTGTCGGCGCTGGCTATGGTTCACCAGCGGTTCAGCACCAACACATTTCCCACCTGGGGTCTGGCCCATCCCTACCGGTACGTCGCGCACAATGGTGAAATCAACACTATCCGTGGGAATCGGAACTGGATGCGTGCGCGGGAAGCGCAATTGACCTCAACGCACTTCGGTCCGGATTTGAAGAAGCTCTTTCCACTGGTCTCCGAGGCGGCAAGCGATTCGGCCATGCTGGACCAGGCGTTTGAACTGCTGGTTATGGGTGGCCGCAGTATGGCGCACGCCGTTATGATGCTGATGCCCGAGGCATGGGGCAACGACGAAGGGATGGATCCGGATCGGCGCGCCTTTTACGAATACGCCGCTTGCCAGATGGAGCCCTGGGACGGACCGGCAGCGGTGACATTCACCGACGGTAAAAGCATCGGCGCCGTCCTGGACAGGAACGGTCTCCGTCCGGCGCGCTACCTGGTGACCGATGACGATGTTGTGGTGCTTTCCTCCGAAACCGGTGTGCTGGAGATAGATCCGCGCCATGTGGTCAAGAAGGGCCGACTTCAGCCCGGCCGCATCTTCCTGGTGGATACCGAGTCTGGCCGGATCGTGAGCGATGACGAGGTCAAGCGAGGCGTTTGTGCGCAGCACCCATATCGCGCCTGGTTGGACCTGAACAAAGTGGACGTCTCCAGTCTGCCGATACCCCAGATGCCGGTTGCGCCCGACTCGGATGCGGTAGTTCAGCTGCAGCGGGCGTTTGGTTACACGCTGGAAGATATGGAGCGGATACTGGCGCCAATGGCCGTGGAAGCGGAGCAGCCACTCGGTTCGATGGGAATCGACACGCCGCTCGCCGTGCTTTCGGATCGCCCTCAACTACTCTACAACTATTTCAAGCAGCTCTTCGCACAGGTTACCAACCCGCCGATCGATCCAATTCGTGAGGGCCTGGTGATGGCGGTGGTGGACTACATTGGCCGCGACGGCAACCTGTTGGATGAAACACCGCGCCACTGCCACCAACTCAAGCTCGATTCACCCATACTCACCACGATCGACCTTGAGCGGCTGCGGCAGGGCGCGCCGGAGGATATCCGGTGTGTGACTCTTCCAGGCCTGTTTGATGCAACGTCGGCGCCCGGCGCTCTGGAAGCGGCCATCGATGATCTCTGCGAACGCGCGAATCGCGCCGTGCTCGATGGCGCAGCATTCATCATCGTCTCTGACCGTGGTGTTGACCAAAGCCATATTCCGATACCGGGGCTCCTCACTCTTGCGGCGGTCCATCACCATCTGGTCCGCAAAGGGAATCGCACGCAGGTGGGGCTTATCGTCGAGTCGGGCGAAGCGCGCGAGGTCATGCACTTCGCCCTGCTGATCGGATATGGCGCCAGCGCCGTCAATCCCTACCTGGCATTCGATACTCTGGCAACACTGCAGGCGGCCGGACTGCTGCCAGAGGATCTCTCGCAAAGTGAAGCCGGAAGCCGGTACATTCGGGCGGTAGTGAAGGGATTGTTGAAGACCATCGCCCGTATGGGAGTTTCAACGCTGCAGAGCTACCGCGGCGCCCAGTTATTTGAGGCCATAGGCCTGAGCCGGGAACTGATCGAGCGCTACTTCACCGGGACGCCGTCGCGTGTCGGAGGCATTGGGCTAAGGGAACTGGAGCATGAAGCCCGGATGCGGCACGCAGCCGCATGGCCCGATACCGGAGCGCCGGTCGGCCTCCAACTCGACATAGGTGGCCTGTATCAATGGAGCCGATTCGGCGAGCGTCATGCCTGGAACCCGGAGACGGTTGCGTCGCTCCGACATGCGGCAGCAAGCGGTAGATTTGCCGATTATCAGGAGTTTTCCAACGCGGCGAATGAAGCTGGCAAAAGTGCCGGCACGCTGCGGAGCTTGCTGCAGTTCCGTCCTGGCAGGCCGGTGCCGTTGAACGAGGTGGAACCGGAATCCGCAATTATCAGGCGCTTTGCAACGGGCGCCATGTCACTTGGCTCCATCAGTCGTGAAGCACATGAAACGATAGCGGCAGCGATGAACCGACTCGGCGCCAGGAGTAACACGGGCGAAGGCGGCGAAGACCCCGCACGGTACACCACAGCTCCGGGCGAGGAGAGCCGTCGCAGTGCCATCAAGCAGATTGCCTCCGCACGTTTCGGCGTGACCACAGAGTATCTGGTCAACGCCAGTGAGCTTCAGATCAAAATGGCGCAGGGCGCGAAGCCCGGAGAAGGTGGCGAGCTGCCCGGCGGCAAGGTGGATGAGTACATCGCCGGAATCCGCCACTCCACACCGGGCGTTACGCTTATTTCACCGCCCCCACACCACGATATCTACTCCATCGAGGATCTGGCGCAGCTGATCTTCGACCTGAAAAACGTCAATCCCACCGCTCGTATTTCGGTTAAGCTCGTGGCTGAGGCCGGCGTCGGTACCGTGGCCGCAGGGGTGGCCAAGGCCCGTGCCGATGTGGTCCTCATCAGCGGGCACGATGGAGGAACCGGGGCATCGCCGCTCTCCAGCATCCGCCACTGCGGCATTCCATGGGAGCTTGGCCTCGCGGAAGCGCAGCAGGTGCTCGTAATGAACAATCTGCGTGAGCGCGTTCGCTTACAGGTAGATGGCCAGCTGAAAACCGGGCGTGACGTTGCCGTGGCCGCGCTGCTCGGCGCCGAAGAGTTTGGCTTCTCTACTGCGCCACTGGTGTCGCTGGGATGCGTGATGATGCGCGTTTGCCACTTGAACACCTGTCCGGTAGGTATCGCCACACAGGACCCGGTTCTCCGTCAGCGCTTCGCCGGCAAGCCGGAACAGGTCATCAACTACTTCGTCTTCGTGGCGCGCGAATTGCGCGGCATCATGGCGGAGCTTGGTTTTCGCACCGTCGACGAAATGGTGGGTCGCGCCGATATGCTCGAAATGATCCACCATGATCAACGGAAGCGGCAACAGCTAGATCTCTCAATGGTGCTCAGCCGGCCCGACGCTCAGCTGGCCACGCCGCGTCGCTGTGTAACGATACAGGACAGCGGTCTGGACGAGGCGCTCGATCATGAGATACTGCCTTTGGCGCGTGAGGCAATCGCAGCCGGCATGCCCGTCACGGTGGAGCTCCCGGTTTATAACCGCAATCGCGCGGTAGGGGCAATGCTCTCCGGAGAGATCGCGCGCGCTTGCGGGCAGCGCGGTCTTCCCGACGACACCGTCCGCATTCGGCTCACCGGGTCGGCCGGCCAGAGCCTGGGCGCCTTCCTGGTGCCGGGTGTCTCCATCACGCTGGAGGGCGATGCAAACGACTACCTGGGCAAGGGTATGAGTGGTGGGCGCATCGTGGCCTTTCCTCCGGCCGGATCACCGTTTGACGCCGGAGAGAACGTGATCGCCGGCAATACACTGCTCTATGGAGCTACCGGCGGCGAGACCTATCTAAGCGGGGTGGTTGGCGAGCGCTTCGCGGTGCGCAACAGCGGTGCAAACGCGGTGGTGGAGGGTGCGGGGGATCATGCCTGTGAGTACATGACTGGCGGAACGGTGGTTGTGCTGGGAAGTACGGGACGCAACTTCGCTGCCGGTATGAGCGGTGGCGTCGCATGGGTATGGGATCCAGCCGGTCGGTTGCGGGCCTGCCTGCACGACGGCGGCGCCAAGCTGCTGGCGACCTCTACGCCGCATGCTCACGACGCGGCCGAGCTGCATCGCCTGGTGGCGCGCCACCACGAGTTTACCGGCAGCCGACGTGCCGGCGACCTGCTGAAGCGCTGGAGCAGCGCGCTGCCTGAGTTTGTGCGGGTTATTTCGCCCGAGTACGAGGAGCTAATTTGTCAGCAGACGGTACGGGCACTGGCCGGCTGACCGGACTGAACGGCAAACACCCACCATGACCGACCCCAAGGGATTCCTCAAAACCCCACGCGAAACACCCGCGCGCGTGCCGGCAGAACGCCGCCGACAGAACTGGCTCGAGTTCTACGAGTCGTTTCCCGCCGAGCGGCTGCAGTTGCAGGCGTCACGATGTATGAACTGCGGCATCCCGTTCTGCCACGAGGGCTGTCCGCTCGGTAACCTGATACCCGGTTGGAACAATCTGTCGTGGCAGGGCCAGTGGCGAACGGCACTGACGGCGCTGCATACTACCAATAACTTTCCCGAATTCACCGGGAAGCTGTGCCCCGCGCCGTGCGAGTCGGCCTGCGTTCTTGGGATTAGCGACCGGCCCGTAACCATACGCCTAACCGAAGAGTCACTGGCAAACCGCGGGTGGGCCGAGGGCTGGATCACCCCGCAACATCCGTTACGCGAAACCGGCAGGAGCGTGGCTGTCGTTGGCTCGGGGCCGGCCGGACTTGCGGCAGCGCAGCAGCTGCGCCGCGTCGGCCACTGTGTAAAGGTGTATGAACGAGACGACCGCCCGGGTGGTCTCCTGCGATATGGCATTCCCGACTTCAAGATGGAGAAGTGGGTGCTGGACCGGCGTTTAGAGCAGATGCGGCAGGAAGGCGTGGCGTTTGAGATGGGAGTTGAGATTGGCGTGGACTTGCCGGCATCCGAGCTTCTGGAGCAATTTGATGCGATCGTACTGGCCGGCGGGTGTACGGTTCCACGCGACCTGCCCGTGCCGGGCAGACACCTTGCCGGCGTGCACATGGCAATGGAGTTCCTGGTGCAGCAAAACCGCCGGTGTGCCGGCACGCCGGCTCCCGGAGCGGCTTACATTTCGGCTGCAGGCAAGCGAGTGGTGATTCTCGGCGGAGGCGACACCGGCGCCGACTGCCTCGGCACCGTGCATCGCCAGGGCGCAAGCGAGGTCGTGCAGCTGGAGCTGATGCCGCGCCCGCCGGACGAACGCACGTCGGCATCGCCATGGCCCGCCCACCCGGCGATCTTTCGCAGTTCGGCGGCACATGAGGAGGGTGGTACACGCGATTGGAGTGTCCGCACAAACGGGTTCCGGGGGGCCGGCGGCCGCGTGGCTGCGCTGGAAGCTTGCAGATTGCAGTGGGCTGCCGGCGCCAACGGCCGGCTTGAACCAGAGGTGGTTCCCGGCTCACAGTTCGCCATCGAATGCGAGCTGGTATTGCTGGCGCTCGGCTTCGTGAGCCCGGAAGCCTCCAGGATGCTTCAGCAGCTGGATATCAAGCTGAGTGAGCGTGGTTGCGTACAGACGGGCTCAGAGTATATGACCGAAGTACCGGGTGTGTTTGCCTGCGGTGACATGCGGCGTGGTCAGTCGCTGATTGTGTGGGCGATCGCCGAGGGCCGCGAAGCGGCGCGGGCAGTCGACATCTGGCTGATGGGCGATTCACACCTGCCGGCAACCCGTGGAAGGATGTGTACGAGCGTGGGACCCACAGCGACGTAGCCACCGTGTGTCACGCCTTACTCCACCGCTCGTATTTCAAACCGGCAGAGCAAGCGCACTGGCGCCCCAGCGGCTTCTCGGTCTATCTCAACTTCAGGAGAACCGAAGCCATGAAACTGGTTATGGCCCTTGGCGCCGTTGCATTGGCACTTGCGGCCGGTACATCGGCACGTGCGGACGGTCGCGACCGTCACCGCGGCCGCGACTATGGCCGCATCGTATTTGAGGATCACGGGCGACACGATCATGATCGGTGGCGAGACCGCGCCGAGCATTGCCACTACCGGCGTGACCGGGATCGCGACCGCCGCGACCGCAGGTAGATACGCTACTCGCCGCTCAGTGGAGTCGCAGCGGCCTCATGCTCCCAACGAGCATGAGGCCGCTGTGCCGGGTATTCACCCGATAGCTCCAGCATGTGGAAGGCACCCTCGGCGCCCACGGCACAGCTGTGGTGGCTGCCATAGCGGCGTCACCGATACGCCACCATACCACGTGGAGGCGACTCCGATGTGGGTCCGATTGAGGCAGCTTGCGTTCCGTACTTGCGCGGGCTGTGGGTCGGAATGGCGAACTCACTTACCGGTAGCCGCCTGCTCGCCAAGGATCGAGGCGTTGGCACTCGCCAGCGCCTTCGCCAGGATCGGCGTCCGTTGCGGAGAGAGCGAATACTGCGATAGGCTCGGATTATCCAGAGCAAACTCCCACGCCCAGATTGCCGCGCATGGCGACGCTTCCGTCGTAAGCCTTGCAAGCATATCCAACATCCAGGCATCGGCCTGTTCCTTACCGTTCAAGTAGACGGGTTCACCGAACTCGCCGATGTACAGCGGCTCGCCGATGCGTTCGGCCGCATACTCCGCCCAGGGCAGCACCAGCGCCAGTGTATCTACTCGCGTCAGCCAGAACGGAGTATCGGCGCCGGGAGGGTAGAGGTGGATGCTGATGATATCCAGGGGCTTTGGATTGAAATACCGCAGCATCTCCACATACTCGTCCAACGTATCCTTGGTCCAATCCATGGAGTACTGATGCGGATGCGCGGCCGCCAGGTGCTGCCGCATCACCTGCCGCAAATGCCATGCGGCAGGGCGCATATCGGAGTTGCCTGAGGTGACGAGGTGATTCTTGTCCAGTCGGTGGATCAGGCGTGCCGTCTGAATGAGAAAATTGACGATCTGGAACGAATTCGGAGCTTCACCGGCCGGTCGGTTCTTTACGTCGGATGAGAGATCGGCTTCCAGATTCAGCTCGTTGGCTACCTCCCAGAAGAGGACGCGCCGGTCATTGCGATAGCGAGACACGATCGCGGAAACATACTCAATCGCCAGGTTGTTCGCAGGTGTGCCCGGCGTGCACAGATCCACATAGCCTTGCGGTTTGCCGGCTTGTGTCGCGGCGGCGGCCATAACGGCGCGGGAATCAAATAGCAGCGATGGAGCAAGGCCGATACCCGCCGCATCCGCCGCTGCCAGCATGCGGTCAAATGCTGCGAGCCACTGAGCGCGGTGTGTCGTAAAGTCGGCGAACGACGTTGCATCACGCGTTGCCCCAGCGCACCGCACCAGGGTGACCCCGGCTTGCGCGGCCTCCTTCAGCTGCGCAATCGCGTCGGAATCATGCCCATCCAGGAACATCTGGAACAGGTCCGGCATGTTGACACCGATGTTGCGAAACGGCTTACCGTCTCGAATCAGTTGTGTGCCTCGGATCGTTACAAATGTATGCCGAATCGGTGGCCGTGGCGGCTGCGGCGCGCATGCCGTTGGCAACCATAAGAGTCCGATGCGCAAGGAAAGAAGACAAACAAGCGCGATCATATGCACTCTGGCCGGCTAGCTGACCGAACCAAGCGCTCCGGCGCCGAATAACTGGGGAAAGCTGCGCGCGCTGTCGCCACAGGCGCGTGTGGCCGCATCCATGTAGCACACGCTTAATGCCCGGCGTGACTGCGAAATGGTGTTGACTCCGCTTCGGTGGAGCAGCCAGTTGTGCAGCAGAATCGCTTCGCCTTCACGGGCCTCAAGATATACACTCTTGTCGTCCGGTGCAAGCTCCGCCTCCTGCTGGGCAGTAATGGTATGGCCGCGCTCCGAGAGGAGCCCGAGTTTGTGGCTGCCGGGTATCACCTGCATGCAGCCGTTGGCGCGCGAGGCATCGTCGAGGGCCGTCCAAACCGTGATGAGCGGATTCGCGGTGAGCCCCCATTGGCTCCCACCGTCCTGATGATAGGGCAGTACTGTGCCTTTTTGAGCCGGCTTGTTCATAAACATCGCCCGGTAAATGCTAACTTCGCTGCCATAAACGCGCTGCGTTATCTCGCGAAATTCCGGACGCTGCATGTAGGCTAGAAACACCGGGTCCTTCTCCAACTGCTCAATCTTGCGGTAATTCAGCGTAGGGCCGGCAAAGCCGCCACCCGATCCCACGTCCTCGTACCGCCCGGTATCGCTGTCCAGTTGAAAGTACATGCCGTCATAACGCATCTCGCCGAGCATAATGGCATCGATACGGTTCTGGAGGGAGGCTAGCTGGGCAGGTGAGGCGACCGCTCCTAAAAGAAGATATCCCACCTCCTCAAAACTTGCCCAATCTGCAGCACTCACCATCGCTGTAACCCCTCCGGAGCAATTCCCACACCAATTTACGGTTCGCGATCTGCGGCGCTATTCCTGCCGATGCGCGTGTGCTGCGCGGGGACGAAACTCCATGGCTGCGGGCGTGCATCCGGGCTGCTTTACCCACCTGTTTGATGCGCTGCCGGCACTTCTATCAGCAGATCGGCGCTTCACGGGCCGGGTTATGCTGAAAGAGATAGCGCAAATGAGACCAGTTCTATTACTGCCTGCCGTGTTGCTTGCTGCGTCCGTTCTGGGCTGTGGCGGCGGCGGCTCCACGATCTCGGGAGCGCGAAGCACCAACGGGCCCACGGCCACCTCACCCTCCGGTCAGCCCTCCCTTGGCGGAGTCTCCACCACAGCGCCTAAAGTTACGCCCGATGCGGTAAGCGCGAGTGGGACGGTAACCAATGCCAACCTGGCAGCCGGCACGCTCACTCTTGGCATGCTGACCGGAGTGCAAGGCTTCATTTGGAACGGAGAACCCGTGGTGGTGGTGACCAATGGCTCAACGCGGTTCTCCGCCCAGGATGGTACGCAGTTCCGCGCCGACGCCTTCTTTGGATTCGCCTCGAACGCCACAGTATCGGTCGCGGGTTTCGCGAACAACAACGGGACCATGACGGCATCCATGGTGGAGTATCTGAGTAACGGGACTCCTTGACGGCCGCTGCAGCATTCGAGCGCGCAAGCCTCCGCAGGAATATGACGCCGCGCTGACGTAAACCCGAACGCGTGGATATCCCCGCACTTCATGCCGCCTTGAACACACTGGTGGGCACGGACGGTACGGCATTGCCCGCACGTTTCGCAACAAGCTTGCCGGATTGGGTAAGTCGCTGCGGACCGGTTTACCTGCCGGCGAGCCTGGACGTCGTCGCGGCTGCAGTTCGTCTTACCGAAGAGTCCGCCGGCGCCATTATTCCGGTCGGCGGCGCCACGGAGATTGCGCGCGGTAGCGCGCCGGACTCGTCGAGGCCGCTGATCCTCCTCGGGTCGGCGCGCCTCAGCGGGATCGTGGACTATCAGCCGGACGACATGACGGTCACTTGCGAGTCCGGTGTTACGCTGCAGCGCCTTCAGAATCTGCTGGCAGATCACAACCAGTTTCTGCCGGTGGATACGCCCTTAGCAGAGCATGCGACGATCGGCGGATTGGTAGCCGCCAATCAAACCGGTTTGTGGCGTGCCGCCTACGGTACCCCGCGTGATCTGGTCATCGGCGTCCGAGCGGTGACCGCCGGCGGCACACTGGTGAAGGGTGGCGGCCGTGTTGTGAAGAACGTGGCAGGTTACGATGTTTGCAAGCTATTCACAGGCTCTTGGGGATCTGTGGGTTTCATCGTGGAGGTTACGTTCAAGGTACGGCCACGTCCTGCAGCCACCTGTGCGCTGCGCTGGCGCGCACGCACCGTAGGCGAGGCCGTGCTGGCAGCTCGTGTGGCGTGGCAATCGAAAATGGCTGCTGCATTCTGTGTCGCAACCACCGAAGCTGGAGGCGGTCCTTGCGTCATCGTCGGTCTTCGAGAAACCGAAGCTCGAGTTTCGTGGCAGGCGAGTGAGTTCCGCCGTCTTCTGGCCGGCGATCTCCCCGACGCGGCGGAAACGATCGGCGAGGATGAGGTCGACGCACTCAGAACGCAATTGGCGCGCAGTTATATGCCGGGTGAGGCGGCCGCGCGCATCACCTGTCTACCCTCCGAAACGCCGACGGTTGCCAGAGCGCTGCAGGAGGTTGGTGTTACGCGGTTGACCGTCGATGCAGCGGTTGGAACCATAGAGTGTGTGATAGACGCGGTTTCTCCGGCGAACATGGCTGCTGCTGCGGGCTGCACGCCAGCGGGCGGCTCGATCTTGTGGCGCCGATGCGACACGGCTGTACTAAAAGCGGCGGGCCTCGAACCATGGGCTCTATTGGGAGGTCATATGAGACTCCACCGGTCACTGAAGCAGCAGGTAGATCCCCACTCCACGTTCTCGCCGGGACGGTTCATCGGCGGCTTGTAGGCTGGCCGATGCGAAGCTCAATCCCGGCTCGCGGCCACCCGCCTCACCCTACTCGGCGGATCACGACGGCGTCTGTCTTGTGCTGCGTTGGGCGGCGCGCCCCTCACCGATACTCCAGCCGTAAAGGCCAACCGCGACCGCGCCGGCCACGGCGGCATTGCAGCCGATTGCAAATGGTGCGCTGCTGTGCTCGGCCAGATAGCCTGCCTCCAGGCCGCCCAACGGCTGCAGGCCTCCGAAGACGAGTGAGTAGACGGCCATAACCCGGCCACGAAGGCTGTCCGGCACCATCTCCTGCACCGCAGTATTTGCGCTGATGGCAAATACAATCATTGCGAATCCGCTGAGAATCAGGATCGCCACCGCCAGACCGAACACCGTTGTGCGTGAAAGGACCAGGAGAGCCGCGCAGAAAACAATTGCGCCACCGTAGACCAGTTCGCGCCTGGGCACCGAGCTGCCTATAAGTGTCACCAGAGCGCCGGCAATGGCCGCGCCAACTCCGTTGGCTGCGATCAAATCGCTATAACCGCGTGCTCCCTGATGATAATAGTGGGCCATCGCGGGATATAGCGTCGACGCCGACCAGGCAAACATGCTGCAGAAACCCACGAGCGCAACCATTCGAAAGACCCGTACCGTGCGCCCGATGTACTTAAAGCCCTCCCACATCGAGGTCTCATGCTCTTGTGGTGTCATGGATGGCAGCCGCATCATGAACAGCGAGACGATCACTGCTATGAAGGTCAGGGCATTGAGCAGAAAGCACATCGCGATACCCGTGGTCGCCAGAACCTCTCCGGCGAGTATTGGTCCGAGTACGCGCGCCACATTGAACCGGACGGAGTTGAGCGCGATGGCGTTGCCAAGCGTCTCCCGATCCACCATGTCGGCAACAAACGCCTGCTGCGCCGGCATGTTGAATGCGTTGACCAGTCCCGAGAGTGCGGCCAGTAGCGCCACTTCCCATGCCTGGGCCGGCAGCCAGATGTTGGATGCCAGCACCGCCAGCGCAAACGCCAGTAGCATCATTACGGTCTGGCACCAGACCAGCACAACCCGGCGTGAATACCGGTCGGCTACATGCCCTCCCGGAACCGCGAACAGCACATACGGGATGGCTCGCGCGCCGGAAATGATGCCAAGCCAGAGCGGAGAGTAGTGCGTGAGCTGAAAGACCAGCCACTGCTCGGCCACCGTCTGCATCCATGTGCCGGCTACGGAGATAAGCTGGCCATAGAAGTACAGGCGGAAGTTGCGCACGCTAAGCGCGTGGAGCGGTCCGCGGGGCGCCGGTGGCGAAGCGCCGGTTGGGCCTGCGCCCTCCGGCGCGTCGATGGGAATGTCCGGCTCCTTTCCAACGTGGTATCAGGCGCGCACCTCCGTGTGGGAGGCACGCCGGTGCAACCGAACGGATCAGTGTTCTCCGTAGACGGGCGCGAAACCTGCTGAATTGGCGGCGCTGACCCTTATTCGTAACGCAGTGCTTCGATGGGATTCAGGGCAGCGGCTTTGCTGGCTGGATAGATCCCGAAGAAGATCCCGACGGCCGCAGATACCACCACAGCCACCACCACGGAGGTGGGATTGATCAGCGCCGACCAGCCCATGCTGGCCATGATGAACGCTCCTCCGCAACCGAGAATGATGCCAATCAACCCGCCAATAAGCGAAATGATCGAGGACTCGATGAGGAACTGCAGCATAATGTCGTGCGGGGTGGCGCCGATGGCCTTGCGGATGCCAATCTCCCGCGTCCGTTCGGTAACGCTCACCAGCATGATGTTCATGATGCCGATACCGCCGATCAGCAGCGAGATAACGGCGACGGCGCTGAGCATCGATGTCATCGTGCTCGTCACGCTCTGCTGTCGCTGAAGCAGCTCCGTCTGGCTGAAGAGGTGAAAGTCGTCGTTCTGCGGGAACGGCGGCCGAAGGTGGTGGCGATTCCTGAGGAGGTTCGCGATCTCTTCCTGAGCCAGAGGAATCATCTTCGCCGTAGTGGCCCGGACGCTGAGAAAGCTGATGTACTTCTGGTTGCTGATCCGCGTCATCGCGGTGGTTATGGGAACCAGACAGACGTCGTCCTGATCCTGGCCCCACGTGCCGGCGCCCTTCGGTGTCAGCATTCCAAGCACCTTGTACGCCTGGCTGTTGATCTGTATCGTTTGCCCTGTCAGATCGGCGCTGGGGTCACCGAGTAACTTATCGGCTACTGTGGCGCCACAGACCACCACGCGAGCCGCGCTGTCCACTTCCTGCTGGTTGAAAAAGCGTCCGCGCATCACCGACACATTGTTCACCAGTGGGTACTGAACGGTGGCGCCGGTTGCATTCGAAGTGGAATCGTTCGAGCCCAGGCGGATTTTGATGTCGGCCCGAACCTGAGGCGCAACTGCCGCGATCGACTGTGGAAAGCTCTTGCCGATAAGCTCGGCATCCTGCAGCGTCAGATGCGTGGTCGCGCCGAGGGAGGGTGAGGACGTGGTCGTCACGGCGGTGCCGCTGCTGCTCACCGTTGTCGTGGTGTTGGTGTTGGTAGGAGACGTGGCTGCATTGATCTTGACGGTCGACCGCTCGGGCCAGACCATGATCATGTTGGTGCCGAGCGCATCCACAGTCGCCTTGATGCGCGCTGCGGCGCCCTGGCCGATTGCCACCACCAGAATAACAACGCCTACGCCGATAATAATGCCCAGCATGGTGAGACCGGTGCGGAGCTTGTTATTGGCAAGCCCGCGCAGCGCCACCCGCAAACTTTCGCCAACGTTCATGCATGTACCGCCGTTTGTTCACTCGCTATCAGCCGATCGCGTACCGGTTGGTCATCTACGATCTTGCCGTCACGGATCATCACCATCCTGCGACAGTGCTGACCAATTTCGGGCTCGTGCGTTACCATCACGATCGTAGTGCCGTCGTTGTTGAGCGCCTGGAAGATGGCCATTACTTCGGCGCTCTGGACGCTGCCCAGATTGCCTGTGGGCTCATCGGCCAGTATCATCACCGGCGCGGGAGCAAGCGCTCGTGCAATCGCAACCCGCTGCTGCTGGCCGCCGGAGAGCTCGTTCGGCCGGTGGTCCAGACGGTCCGCCAGTCCCACCCGGTCGAGCGCCTCGATGGCGCGCTCGGTCCTATCCTTGCGATGCGCGTAGAGCATCGGCAGCTCTACGTTCTCCAGGGCTGTGGTACGTGCCAGCAGGTTGTAGCCCTGGAATACGAATCCGATCTTCCGATTTCGGATGACCGCCAGTTCGTAATCGTCCATCTCAGCCACTTCAATCCCGTCGAGCATATAGCTGCCCACGGTTGGTGCGTCCAGGCAGCCGATGATGTGCATCAGCGTCGACTTGCCGGATCCGGATGGTCCCATGATGGCTACCATCTCGCCTTCGTGAACATCCAGATCCACCCCGTCGAGGGCGCGTACCTCCTGCTCACCCATAATGTACAGCTTATGGATGTTGCGCAGCTGAAGCAGCGCCGGTTTCTCGGTATCGTAAGCCGCCATGTGGCGTCAGCCGCCCTTCTTCTTGGCGGGCGTTTTCTTGGGTGCGGGTCCGAACGGACTGGCTGGACCGCGCCGGCCGCCTGTCAGACTGCTGGCACCGGAAGCCAGTACGATGGTGTCGCCTTCGTTGACGCCACTGAGAATCTCGGTGTTCACGCCATCGCTGGCGCCGGTCTTCACATGCACCGTGGTCTGTTCGGGTACGCCGTTCACCATCTTGAGAACGCTGACGCTCGAGCCGCGTGTTCCCACTTTGACAGCCTCCGACGGCACAACGACCACGTTCGATTTGCGGCCCGTCATAATGGTCGCCGTGGCTGTCATATCCGGTTTGAGGAGACCCACATAGCCCGTGATCGCTATAGCGACGTCATACGTGATGACACCCTGCTGGATTGTGGATCCTGATGCAACTTTCGTGACCGTTCCGTGGAACACCATGTTTGGAAACGCATCCACCGTTACGTCTGCCCGCTGGCCCAGCCTTACCGAGCCGATATCGGTTTCGTCCACAAATACGTCGATCTGCAGGCGACTGAGGTCTGCAACGATGATCAGCGTGGGTGCTGAAAGTCCAGCGGCCAGCGTCTCGCCCTGCTGAGCAGCCAGCTGCAGAACCGTACCGGAAATCGGCGTACGTACGATTGTTTTGGCCACCTGCGCCTGGTTGTAGCTTACCTGCGCAGCCGCCTGCGCCGCGGCGTCCTGGGCCTGTGCCACATCCTGCATTTTCAGCGTGTCGTTTGCGATGCCTGCCTGCGCCGACCGCAGTGCCGCAGTATCCTGCACCAACTGCGCCTGTGCCTGGCGTACGGCCATTTGCTTCGACGTTACTGCGTACGTTTCGGCTTTTGCCGCCGCGAGGGAAGCTCGAGCGGCGCGCACTGCCTGCTGTGCAGAGGTCAGCGCGTCGGCGGCCTGCTGCACGCCTGCATTGACGTTCTGCTTGACGATGCGGATGTTCTGCTGTGCGGATGCAACCTGCGACTGGTTCACCGCGTCGGTAGCACGAGCGGCATCCACCACGCTGGCAGCAACGAAGCCTTGTGCTAGAAGCGCCTGTTGGCGCTTGAGTTGAATGGAGGAGTTGGTGGCGTTCGCCTGCGCCTGCGCCAACTGCTCATTGGCCGTGGCGATTTGCGAACTGGCATTGGCGTCGGCCTGCTGTTTGTTCGCCTGCGCCGTCTGCATATCGGCCTCCGCCGAACTCAGGCCCGTCTCGGCCTTGTTGATGTCGGCCGGCGTCTGCTGCTCCTGCTGACTCAAATCTGCCTGCGACTGCTTCAGGCTGGCTATTGAGTGCATCTCCGTAGCCCTGGCTTGATTGATCGTGGCCGCTGTCTGAACTCTTTCCATGCTCACGCCCGAGACTTGCTGGGCGTACTTCACCTGGCTATCGCGCAGGTTCGCCTGCGCTGCCGCCAGGTTGGCAACGACGTCGGGTAAATCCAATTCCGCAATGATCTGGCCCTTCGTCACATGTTTGCCGATGTCGGTGTAGAGGTGCTTCACGATGCCGGTCAGCTGAGGACCGATTTTGACCTCGTAGCCGGTCTGGGCTGTTACGCTGCCCGTGGCCGTCACCGTCTCCACCAGGTTGCCTCGAGTGACCTTGGCCGTGATCATATCTGCCAGGGGATTGGCTGCCGGATGGGCCTTGTCCCATATAAACCAGCCGATCCCGATAATCACCACCGCGCCGATCGCGGTCGGGATCATACGCGCGCGTTTCCGAGCTCGCCGTCGTCGTACTCGCTCGGCCGCAGCCGATGAATCCATTGTTGCCATGCGTTAAGCTCTCCGCTGTCCGATTACCATCCAGGTTGCAAATCGACGGCCGGCACGAACGCACCGATACGCACGCGCATCGGTTCACGTATCTATGGACTGTGGAACCGACCTCACGTTACGCGGTCTCTACAACGGTTTGGTGTCGCCCGAATCGCCGCCATCGACGGGATGCGCTCCGGCTTCGATTCGCATAGCTGCCGCCGTCAGCATTTGCACCGCCGTCAGCAGCGCTGCGCGTTCGCCCGTCTCCAGCGCCAGCCACAGTCGTCGCACCGCTTCGCGGCGCATCTCCTGCCGCTCCGCCACCCATTGCTGACCAGCACGCGTCAAGCGCAGCCGCACAACGCGCCGGTCGCGTGGGTCGCCAAGACGCTCAGCCAGACCGTGGGCTATCAGCCGATCGGCCGCCTGGGTCAGCGCGCTCTGCCGTACGCCCATCCGCTCGCTCAGCCGACCCATCGTTTCGCCGACCGTCGGCGCTTCGGAACTACAGTTGTTCAGCGCCCAGCACAGCCTCAACTGCGCCAGTGGCAGTTGTAACAGCGTGCTGTCGGTGTCGCCGGCCTCGGTCAGCCGCCGCAGAACGGCGGGTAGGGCATGCACCAGCCACTCCGGCGCCGTTTCAGCGCTCCACTCGGATTCCAACGTGGTCGTCTTCCTCGAAGCTGCGCCGGCTCCCATCGCATCGCGCAACCACTGGATTATATTCTATTCGGACCATGAAATGTTCATATTGGTGATATATTGTGCCTCGGGTATAGTTGCCGCAGCGAGGGCACCGGGAGGCTGAGAGTGCGATTTTCAACGCGCGCCATTCATGTGGGTCAGGAGCCGGACTCGGTAACGGGTGGACTTGCGACGCCGATTCATGTCACCAGTACCTATGCATTGGCGGAACCCGGCGTAACCCGTGGTGGCTTCTCCTATAGCCGGATCGGTAACCCCACGCGGAGTGCGTTGGAGACCTGCCTTGCGTCGCTCGAGGGCGCTCCGGCTAACTGTCCGGCTCTTAGCTTCAGTACGGGAATGGCCGCCACAGATTGTGCGCTCCGGTTGCTCCAGCCTGGAGATCGCCTCCTGCTGCCGAACAACGTTTACGGCGGCACCTGGAGCCTTGCCGACAAGCTGCTTCGCCCGGCGGGTATTCGTGTGGCGTCGGCCGACTTCACCGACCTGGACGCGGTGGCCGGAGCGCTCAAGGAGCCGACTTCAATTGTGTGGTCGGAGAGTCCCAGCAACCCGCTGATGATGATCACCGATCTTGAAGCCGTCGCACATCTTGCCCACGACGCCGGCGCCCTGCTGATCACCGACAGCACCTTCGCCACACCCGCGCTCCAGAATCCACTTCAGTTCGGGTGCGATGTGGTTATGCACTCCACCACCAAGTATATCGGCGGGCACAGTGACCTGCTTGGCGGGGCGCTAATCGCCGCTGATCCATCGCTTCGCGAGCGATTGAACACAATTCAGTGCGCGACGGGAGCGACCGCGTCACCGTGGGATTGCTGGCTTACGCTGCGAGGTGTCCGCACCCTGGCGCTAAGGATGGCGGCTCACGAGGCCGGCGCACGGCGCGTTGCGGCTTTCCTTGAATCGCACCCCAGGGTGAGCCACGTCTGGTATCCGGGCTCCTCCGGCGAGGCGCAACGGCAGCTGTACGCCAGGCAGATGCGAGGCTTTGGTGGAATGGTGGCCTTTGAAGTCGCTGGCGATGCGGAAGCCGCCCGCCGGGTTATGAGGTCCGTACATCTGTTTGCGCTGGCTGCCAGCCTGGGCGGAGTTGAGAGCATTATGAGCTATCCTGCTCAGATGTCGCACGCTGATATTCCGGCAGAAATCCGCCGGAGACACGGCGTATCCGACCAACTCATCCGCCTTTCGGTTGGTCTCGAAGATCCCGAAGATCTGGTCGATGACCTGTCCTCCGCGCTCGACGCCGTATGATGAAGGATGCCGGCGCCGACATCGCGAATCGTATTTCAGGTCGGAGCGGAGTCACTTTCCGGCTTCCATGGCGCACGGAGGCGAGTTGTAATTGGCAGAACTTCGTCAGCAGATTCTGATCCTCTATTCGAATACGCCGGACCTCAACAGCGGCATCTGCTCGTGGGCAGAGTACGATGGCGCGGACCAGGCTCACCATACGACGGGAGACAGCGACAAGCCTCCGTACGACTCGGTGATCGGCGCCATGCGTGACGGTTGGCGGGTCATCCAGTTTCCGCAGCAGCTGCCGGCCTACCCCGGTATGGAACTGAGTACCTCTTACCTTCGCTTCGAACATATCCTGGAAAAGCTGGTTACGGCAGAGACCTCTAACAGCGCGCAAGGCTAACCTCGGCAGGATCGGCCGGAAAAGCGGGAGCAACCGATGGCAAATCCACATCTACTTACTTCGGTCCAGATGGCCAACTTCGTGTCCGACGGCCTCCTGCGGTTTGACGAGTTGGTGCCAACCGAGATCAACCGCGAAGTTATGGCTGAACTGGATGAAAAGCGGATCAATTTCGGCTACGAAGCCCAGGGCCAACCGCTTGAGAACCTGTGGCGCGAATCAAGCGGCATCGGCGCGGTGATAAGGCTGCCCGAGGTATCCGGCATTATCGAAAGCCTCATCGGTCCGGAGCCGCTTTACGACCACCACTGCCCTCATCGAGTTGCGCCTGGCCACCTGGAAGGGCAGGTATGGCACGCCGACGCGATTATCGACACACGCCTGCATTTCGATATTCAACTGTTCTACTTTCCGCATGATACGCCGCGTGAAATGGGTGGCACCATGTTCTTGCCGGGAAGTCAATATCGACGAATTCACGAATCGGATATCGGCCGTTACCAGAATTTCCGCAACCAGCTGCCGGTAGTGTGCAAGGCGGGAACCGTGCTGGTCGGACATCATGGATTGTGGCATTGCGCGCAGCCGAACCACACCGACCAACTGCGCACCATGTTCAAGCTTCGCCTCAACCCCACTGTGCGACAGCTACTGCTCTGGAATACCGATGATCTGGATGACGCCGCGATTCCGGGCATTCTGTTCCGCGATCACGGTTGGTATGGCAATGATAACCGGCTGGAATTTGCCAACCGAATCAAGATGTGGCGATTCCTGACGGGTAACGATCGATACGACGCCAACTACTGGTTGACGAGAATCGAAAACACTCCGGAGCGCATTCTGATACGAACGCACGCGGCTGCCTGAAGGCTCTACCGGGCGATCACTCTGCAAAACGGTCGGTTGAATCCAGGCGGCTCGAGCGGCCGCGCTCGCCTCACTCCCCGGATACCTAGTGGTGGCGCGCGCGCCGCGCTACGGAACGTTGTCGGCGATCAGCAGTGCATCGGGGTCGCTGGCAAGCCCGAAGGAGATGGATCCCACTTCATACAGCCTGGAGTTGTGGAATAGGGCGCATCCGACGGTGTTCTGGCTCAAGCCGGCTCCGAAAATCGATCGGGAAACCAGTTTGCCGCTGGGGTTGTATTGAAGTGTGACCACGCTGGAGCTCCCGCCCGAGTTCACAACGCTGTAACCGCACACAAACACAGCGCCATCCACCTCCACCGCCAGCGCGGAGCCGGCGTCGTTCAGGTGGTTCGCGCCATCCCAGTGCGCGTTCCACATCTGGTTGCCGGATGCGTCCCACTGGATGGTGCTGATATCGGTTCCATGGCTCGTGGTGGCGATGGAACCGGTCGCGCAGGTGTTGCCGTTACCGTCAACACCAATCGAGGTAAGCCGGCTGCTGCTGTGGCGTATCCACTGAAGCTGCAGTTGAAGCGCTTTGGTGGTCGAATTGAAAGTCACTCCGTAGCTCAGCAAAGCGCTGCTGAGCGGCGAACTCCCCAGTACAAGCAGGCGATTGCCGACGAGAAGGGAGTGCGTTGCCGTTTCGGCATGAGATGAATCGCTATAATGTACTGCATCCTCCAACTGGCCGGTGGAGTTGTAGACCTCAATGCCAATGGCGGTGGCGCCACCCTGCATGCCGAGCGAGCTGGTTGCGTACACGTTACCGCCAGAGTCTATGGCGAGGTCACGCCCGGTATTGACGCCGGTGCTCGCGCCACCATACAACTGGGACCACGCCTGGATGCCGTTGGACTGATACTTCACCAGCGCCACTTTTGAGCTCGAACTGGAACCGGAGGGGGTCGTGAAATCGGAGATGCCGGTGACGTACACCCGCCCCAGGGCGTCGGTGCGTACCGCGGTCGCCGCGCTGTTTCCGCTGCCGCTTCCATTGAAGACCCGGGTCCACAGTGTGTTGCCACCGGTGTCGTACTTGATCGTTACCATCTGCCTGAGGCCGGTGACACCTGTGGTATAGCCGACCACCAGTACGTTTCCGGCGCCATCCACCGTGATCGCGCTAGGTACGTCATCACCGTGACCGGCGCCGTCAAACCGCCGCGTCCACACGCGAGACCCAAGCAGGTTGTATTTGATGGTTACAATATCCAGCCGTGTGCCAACTCCTTCGGACGCGATGGCTATGTAAGCACTACCAATCGAGTCAGTAGCCACTGCGACGCCCGAATCGGGTCCGTTGGCAGTGCCGTTAACGTGCTGATGCCACGCCTGCGAGATCTGGCCGCTGGCGCAAAGCGGCGTCAAGCCGAGCGCGCATAGGGCGATAGTGCTCGCCAGCCAACCTGATGTTCTCATCCTGCGTACTCCTCCGGCCGGCGAGATGCACATTAAGTGACACTGCGGCTCTGCTGAAATCGGCGTCGGGATGCCGCAAGCGTGGCGCCCGTCGGTTCGCCGCTATACCGCACCGCGCCTCCTGGAAACGGGCAGCGGCGCTGTCACTCCACGCCGCGAGCCTTGGCCAATGGATCGATGCCGCGCAGCATCATGCCCTGGCCACGCGAGACGTGCGTCTCCACGGTTGGCGGGTCGGATGGGTCGCGCATCTGGATCAGCACGGTGGTGCGCGCCTCCGAACTTGTGTTGACACCGGACCCGTGGATCGTGAGATAGCTGAAAAAGAGCGCCTCGCCGGCCCTGGCCTCACAAGGCGTCGCTTTTGCCACCGGGTACTCATCTATCGGAAGATGCCATCCGCCATTCGGGTTATGTTCCAGTGGACCCAGCTTGTGGCTGCCGGGTACTACGCGCACGCAGCCCTTCTCTTCCGGTGCGTCGTCGAAATGGACGATCGCCGCAATCATCGTGTTGTTGTCGTGTGGGAAGTAGGGATAATCCTGGTGCATCGGAAACGGCGATCCCTTTTCCGGCGGCTTTATAAACATCTTGGTGTGATGCAGTTGCACGTTTGGCGATCCAATGATCTCCGCGGCCGCCGATGTCAGACGGTCATTCACAAGCAGCCTCGTGAACGCGGCGCTGTAGAACTGCACGTTGTGGCAGTGGTAGATAACGGTTTTCTCCGCGGTGGCTACCGCTTCACTGGCGCTTCCCCAGGTGGCGTCGATGTTGGATATGGTGCGTAGGCGCTCCGCTAATTGGTGGCTTTCATCGCGCAGGTGCGTGGCTTCTTCGCGCGATAACAAGGGAACCAGAACGTAGCCATTCTCCTGGTAAAACGCAAGCTGTTCCGACGTGAGCATGCTCATCACCTCTATGTGGCCAGGCGGCCGTCAATCGAACCACCCTTCTTCAGCGTGAATCGAAACTCCTGCCCATCTCGCGCCGGCTGTACACCGCTCCATGTCGGCGTCGCTCCGCCGAACGGGTCGCGCATTCGGTAGGCGCCGCTCACAGTCGCGGCTACGTGCACCCGCACTGTCCGTCCTGCCTGCCTATGGGCAGAGACGACACAGCCGTTTTCCGCTGCCAGCCCGGCGAAGCCGGCGTTCGCCCAGGCGGCCGGCACAGCCGGAAAGATGCGCATCACACCGCCCCAGCTTTGAAAGAGCATCTCGTGAACGGCTTCCATCGCCAGAAAGTTTCCTTCGAGCGTCACCGGGCTATAAGTGAAGCCGCTCAGGCCCGAGTGCGTTTGATCGCCATTTGCATGGAACCCGTTTCTAAGGATGAATGCCTTCACATAGTCACGCAGATACCGGACCGCCGTCTCGCCTTCCGCGCACCGTGCCAGCATGCACGCAAACCACGAAAAGCTGTATCCGCACCACGCTGATGTGCCCAAAGCCTCCAGCTGCTTCAGCGTGGCGGCGATCATGCCGCGCTCAGCTTCCGATCCTTCCACCGAGACCAGGCCGAGCGGGTGAATGGCCATGGCATGGGAAAAGTGACGGTGCGACTCAAAGAACGGCACATTTCTGGCCAGGGCAAGAGCCCCGGTGGCCGGATCCACAGAGAGCGGTGGCAGGCTGCGCGCCGAATGCCGCCAACGCTCGGCCTCGCCGGGGATCTTCAACGCCGCAGCCATCTCGGCAAGCGCCACAAACAGATTGGCGATCAGCGCTGTGTCAAAGTTGCTGTTTGGCGGCAGCCACGCCTTCAGGCTGTTGTCGTAGATCTCCGGGGAGGACGAGAGCGGCAGCCTCAGAGTGCCATCGCCGGCTGGACGCAGGAGATGCAAAAGGGCATCACCGATTTCACGGCAGAACGGATAGTGGGTTTCGCGGAGCGCCTTCGCATCGCGCCGGATTCGCCAGTCACGAATGAATGACTGAGCGATCCAGGCGCCCATGGTTGGCGAATACGAGTACTGCGGCCAGCCGCCGAGTGGCTTGCCGTCCAGCGTCATCACCCCAGGAATTACTGCGCCCGGCGCCCGGTAGAACTCCTTTGCGAACCGCCGGTACTCAGGCAGAAGCCTCTGGTTAAACTCCAGCCAGCCGCTTCCCGAGTCGTTCACGCGGGCGACATGCCAGGCAAGGTATGTCATCTGCGTGTTCAGGTCGTTGTGGTAGTCGCCCTTCCACGGCGGAAGCCCGCCATCATCGGCGGTCCACACGCCCTGAAGCGGCAATGGCGCCTGCTCACTCCTGGCGCCGGCGCCGTAGAGGTACTTCACGAAATCGTATTGCCGCTGAATCGCCGGTTCCGGCGTTCTTACCGATGAACCAGCCCAAAACTGCTTCCACCATCGGTTGTGCTCAGCCGTGAGGCTCACAAAGCTGGCATGGGCGGCGTCGTCCGCGAGTCGGCGGGCGCCGGCCAGCGCCAGATCGGCGCCGGCGGCGGTTACCGCTGCAATGGCCATCCCGGCTGCACCACGCTCCCATGTGGTCCGCTTAGCCAGGATGCACCAGCTGAGAGTGGCGGAACTCCGCTGCGTGAACCACACGCTGTCGGAGTCTGCGCCGTGCGTGGCAGGCTCGTAGTCCAACTGTTTCAGCGCGGGCGGCACCACAAGGTCCAGCGTGCGAAGCGCGCCGGCAATGCGCACAACGGCAACCGGCCTGTTGGGCAGCACCATGCAGTCCACCGACTGCACTCCGCAGTTCACGTGTGCGACGGGTTTCGCCATTGGCAGAGAGAAGAGGCTGGCAGACGCGTCGTCACCAAGCGTCATCTCCAGCCGGCCCGCGGGAATCTTGGTCGGGAAAGCATACTTCGAGTAAGGAGTATCGAAGAGCTGTTCAATGCGTCCAACGTTCTTCGTCGCTACAAACTCTTGCATTGCTGGCCAATTGAAGTCCGGATCCTCCGTCTCAGGAGGCATTCTCAAGTCCCACAATCCGGCAATATCCAAAGAGAGACGGATGCGATTACCGGAACCCCACACCAGACAGCCGAGCAGTCCGTTGCCGAGCGGGAGCGCCTCGTCCCAACGGTCGATCGGACCGGTTAGATGCAGATCCGATGCCGGATCCGGACCGGCAGGCCAGGGCAACTCCGGTGCGCGGGCCGCCAGAAGAGTGGATGCCGTGCCGGCAAGCAATGCTCTACGACTGATCATCGCGCTTGCCCAGCGGACTTCGGTGACATCACCAGCAGCATCCCGCGGAGCGGTGCAACGGGTATCGCTGCGTCCGGCGCGAATGTTGCTGCCGGCTGAAAGTGCTCTATCGCCGGCGCCGTGAGCGTGACGTCGCTGCTGCGGAATCCCAGTTGCCGCCAATCTATCTTCAAGTGGACCTCCACGTTGGTCTTTGCCCAGCTCCCTATCGCAATCATCACGGAGCGCTTCCTGCGGTAAACGGTGGCCAGGACGTTGGGCGTGTCCGTTCGGACGGGACACTGCGGCTGCCAGTAGCCGATCATCCGCGCTCCGGCAATGCCGAACTTGTCCCACTCCTTCCAGATCGGTCGCGGATCAGCGTGGTTCGAGCCGCTTACCCACGGCAAGCGCAGCGTCATACCGTACACCATGCCGAGCCAGCGGTTACCGCCGCCCTGGAGCATGTCGCCCATCAGGCCAAACGGAATGCCGGAGCACTGCACCAGCCACTGATCGGGCGACATATGGTTGTAATCGAAGCCCTCGCCGAACCAGGTCCGGTCTATGTACGGAAAATACTCCGTGTACTGGTTAGCCGGACCGATGGAGAAGAGCGTGTCGGAGTGCAGATCGATGAGGCTGCCGGGGCGCGCGGCGTCCAGCGCTCGCCGCAGCCTCTGGATGATCGAGCGGTTGTAGGCAACATCGTCGAGGTACAGACCGTCGATGTGTGTGCTGCGAGCCATCCAGGCGGCGCCGGCTACGTAGTAGTTGTACCAGCGCGACTCTCCGCTTACCTGAACCGCAGCGTCGATCTGGCCATCCGGTAGCGGTGTATACCATGCCGGCTGATAGTGTGTGCGAAGATGCTCGCGGAGCCATGTGTAGCCGCCGCCTCCACCATCGTAGAGTATCTCGCTGCCAAGGCTTCTGAGCAGCGGCATCTCCAGCGCATGGTTGCTCAGTTCCCGGACCGTGTCGTAGATCTTCACCTTCATCCCGGCAGCGTGCCACCGGTGGGCAAACGTGCGAATGCGCCCGGTGGCGCCCATCGGGTAGTTGATATACGGATTCACCAGGTTGCCCTGATGCACGTTGATAATGTTGACTCCGGCAGCGACGGCTGCCGGATCGGGCGCCGGACTGCCCCCGCTGTGGAAATATCGCTCTGTAAAGTGTTGACGCGTGTTCAGCGGCTTAACCGGCGTGGGCAATATGGCAAACTTCAAGGTCACCGGCGCTCCGGGCTTGAGAATGCGACGACCGGTGAAGGCATCCACCAGCGCTTCGCGTGGGTTTGGTTCACCAATACTACAGCCACCAGCGCCGCCATTGAACCACGCGGGCGGCGGCGCGGGATGGTACAGGTTGAGCAGCGGGCCGGAGTAGCTCGCGCCAAGAAAGCGGAAGTGGAATCCGGCTCGGGCTGAACCGATCCAGAAGCTGCTGTAGGGACCGGTCCACTGCCATAACCAGTGGCTTGGCCGGAATCCACCAGCCAGCCCGATTCCCATGAAGTACCGCGCCTCAGCGCGCCTTACCGGCATCAACAGTTGAACGTCTTTCAGGGGCGCTGCCTGGCGCGCCAGAAGCGTCACGGCGAAGTGGGAGTAGCCGTCGAACTCCTCCCAACCCCGGCACAGGATGACGACGTTACCGCGTACGGCGCGGCTCTGCCACTCGACACGGGCGGGCGTAACACGCGTAAACCGGAGCGCGCCAGACTGCGAGGCGCCTCCCAGGCCCGAGAGGTTCAACTGCAAGGGACCGGCAAGGACGGGGTGGCCGAATGCGCGAATCTGGGCCGGTATGCCGTCGGGGCCCAGCGTCATCGAACGACCTAAGCACTCAATCGTGTTGCCTCTCAATCGCAGCGGTACGTACGGCGGAGTGATCACTTCCCGCTCACCCACGCGGGAGTTCAACCAGCGAGCGCGCGAGAAGGCAGCTGACGAGTGCTCACCATCACCGCGATCGGCAAGCGTGCGCCGGGTTATGCCGAAAACAACGTGGATAGTCTGCGCCGGCGCGTTCGACGGCTTGATGGTCACCGTGCCGGAATAGTCGCCGGGCCTACAACGGCTGGGTACCGACACGCCAAACCAGAGCGGCTGTATGTGCCCTGCCGGCACATCTACGCGCTTGGTGAACCGGCTGCCGTTCGGGCCAACACCGCCGAGATTGAAACAGGTGATGTCTGCAGCCGGAATCGCGCGGCCGGAGGGTCCGCGCATCGCACTGCAGACCGCTCGGATGTTGGAGAGAGCACCACGACTTGCCCAAACGCCAAGCTGGTAGGTGGCATACTGGTTTTGCGCGAGGCCGCGCAGATTCAGCGTTTCGTTCGGCCGCTTCCCGATCCATCGCAGCGGCACGTTGTTGCGCATCCAGATCGGATGTGCCGCGTCTTCACCAAAGAGAAAGTAACTTTCCGGATTGCGGGCAATGAACGCCGCCGTCTCCTGCGGTGTGGCGCATACCTCCATCGGCGCGTCGTTGTCGAATGCCGAGCGCGACTCAAACCGCACCACCGTCGCGGCCGGCAGATCCCGCCACATGCCGGTCGTTAATCCGTGTGCATCCAGGCCGGATTTCACCAGCCACGAGGCGTCCGCGCGATTCGTGGGTTGCGTGTACCCACCGCTATATCCGCCATAGTTCAGCCATACGTTATGCTGCAGGTAGTAGATAGCATAGTCGCCGGGACCCGCAGTCGGCTGAAATACCACTTCCGCCTCAAATCGGTCACCCTGGATCCGGACTTCATTCTGAATGGGTTGGCCGCCACCCAGGGGCGTCACCAGAACGGCTTTGGCCGCAGTATCGTGGTCGCGTCTCCGCCACATGAGGCGGACGCGAACCGCGGCTGCCGTATTGCTGACGTGGACAATGGCGCGCTGGGATCCCAGTTTGGCCGGCCAAGGTGAAGCGGTGACGATACGAGGCGTTTGAGCTGCTGCTGCGCTTGAGGCCAACAGCGTGCCGACGGCGACGGAGTGCCAACATTGCCAACCGCGTCCGGTCAAAGGTCGGCTCCGGTCGCGAGCTTCACCCAGGCGCCGTCTTTGCTCTGTGATTGGTCGGCCGCCTCAAGAATGGCAACTACCGCTAACGCGTCGACAACCGGCATATCCGGCTCGTGAGTCTGGAAGAATCGCACCACTGCCTCGAGTTGATTGGCATAGAAGGCGTCGTACTTGCGCACTTCGCCGGTTCTGAACTGGCGGCCACGGCGGATGCCAAACTGCCATGAGAAGAGCTCGTATCCGTTCTCGCAATCATGTACTTCAATCGTCGCCCGGCGGCCACCGTAATCCAGCGCAATCAACCGGCTCTCCGGCGTGCCGGTGTCGGCCAGGCGCATGGCGCCGCCGCCCATCCCGCGCACGATTGGCGATACGGAGTGGATGCCATAGCCTTGCCACTTGCCCATACCACGCACGAACATCTCATCCGGCGGGCCATCCGCTAACTCCAGCGCCTCCGTCAGTTCGGCTGCATAGCGCAGCGCCGAGGAGCATAGAAGCGGCGCGCCATTCTGCTGTGCCAGCTCGACGATCTCACGCGCTTCGGCCAGCGTTGGCGCCAGGTACTTGTCAACAAACATCGGCTTTCCGAACGGCGCGATCTGGCGGCATAACCGCGCGTGGTCTTCAATATTGTCGGGCGCAAGGCACATCACGGCATCCGCCATCGATACCGCTTCCTCGATAGACGACGCGCGCGGCACCTCGTTGTCGCGGCACCAGTCGCCGTCACCGGAGTCGATCTCCCAGGCAGCCGCTACCTCACCGCCGGATCCCGCGGTACCGCTCCGCATCTGCTTCAGGAACGTGTCGGCATGCCAGTTGTGCAAATGGTGGTCAATGAATGCAATTCGAACGTTCATCGCAACTCTCTCCCGCGCTCAGGCGTTGCCGATGGCCGCCAGCCGACTCTATTGAGATCATCCGACGGTTCCGCGCGGCTCGGCTGTTGGCTGCATCTGGCGATCGCATGCAGATTCGCCAAAACATCGGGATACCACTGCTTGAACTGGCAAAACGGAAAGTGCACGGGAACGCCGGCGTAAACGCGTTGCCAACGGGATTCCAGGGCCCGGCGTCCGGGTCAATGTCAACGCGGTCCGCAGGTTACGGACAAACGCAAAGATAAGTCATTCGCGCACCTGGAATAAAGGCCGGTCGCGAGATACTACAACTGCTGCATTGCACGGGCGACTTCGCCCGTTTGACGCGCCGACAAAGCTCAAGCGGCTCGACTCAATGTGCTGGAGCGAGGTTCAAACGGCGCTCCAGCCGCGACACCGTGCCGGTCAACGGCAGCAACCATGTACGGCCGAAACAGCAGCACCGGATCCGTCGCGTGTGCCGTCCGCCGCGCCTGCCAGGCGCTCATGGCCGCTCCCGCACGGTTCCGGCTCGAAGCACACATGCGACGCAGCGGTGGCTACTTGCCTTTGCCGTGTGTTTCCTGGCCGTCATCACAAACCAGCGAGCTGACGCATGCAGCGCCGATTATGGCGTTGTGGTTTGGCGGCACCGCGGCCCGCGAAGGCTGACCGGCGGCAAACACCATCAGCGCGGTGAGCCCCAGGGAAACCGCGACCAGTGTCAATCGGCGTCGTAGCGAAGTGAATCGATTCATCGTTCTGTCTCCAGTTCTCCGAGTTCGCCCTGCAGCCAGCCCAGCCATCTCACCAGGTCGGCGTCGCGAATTTGGAAAAGTGTCTGCAAAAATCGCTCGGCCCGGCATTCCGGCGTGTTGTTTTGCAACACCACATCCATCACGTCGCGTGCCTCGCGGTAGTAGTGATCCTTTACGTATGCCAAGATCAGATTGCAAGCGCGCATCGGAGTCGGCGTTTCCATCGCCAATCGTGCATACCACGCCGCTTGTTGCAGGTTCGCCTCGCGGTTCCGGCCCGCGTCGTACCACGTCAGGTAGATGTCGGCCGCGTTGGTGGCCGCTATCAACCGGTGATCACCGGAATTTGAACTGTCAACGATCTCCAGGTAGACGTTGAGTGCATCACGCAGGTTGCCCATCTGGCTCAGCATTACGCCAACCTCGTTGTACGCTGCCACAAACTCGGGCTCTTTTTGCCACGCCTGCCGGTACAGCTTCGCAGCCGCTTCCAGGTTCCCGGCGCGCCGCGCCGCCTGAGCCTGCTCATACAACGCCTGTGCCTCCGGATCCCGGGCACATGGGTTATCGCCCAACGTATAGGTATCCATCACGCGCATTGCTTCGCGCATTTCGGGCGATGGCGGAGCGGCGGGTCCCGGCAGGGAGAGCTCGTTCACAACGGCCTCATCCACGTTGCCCTCCGGATGACCGGCGGCGGCAGCTCGTTCACGCCACGAGCTCGTCAGAAGCCGTGACATAAGGTCGCTCTGCTGCGCTGCAGAGAGTGACATCGCCGATTTGGAGGATCGTTGTCGCACGCGGCCAGTCCTCTGCCGGGCCAATATCTGAATGTAGATGTTATCCGGTCCGCATTCGCGTGTGATCAGCGTCGCGAGGGCGGCCCGTGCGCGGCAAACGGTTTGCCGCTCGCGATCCGTTTCGGGCTCAACCCGCTGGTTATTCTCACGACTCCGCTCGCGCGCGATATCCCTCTGTATGGCGGCCAGATAGTTCGCGGGGATCTTGGCCAATGCGGCGCGGAAGGCCCGGCGGAAGGCTTCGCGCTCATCCTGATCGATCACCATATCTTCCGGCCGGCTCTCGGGCGATTGGTCCGCCAGCGCATCGGCCAGGCTCAGGCCCGTTTCTCCACCGCCGGAATCACGCCCCAGTGGCGCATCCAGCGAAACTGTGGCCGGAACCCGTCGCTCCAGTCGCTCTGCATCGCGAATCACGGAGTAGATGCACCGCACCAGGTACGCAACGGGGTCGGGGAAGAGGCTGTCTACCGCCTGGTCGAACGGCTTGCCGGCGGCAGCGGGCGATTTGGCATAGTTGCGGACGGCGACGCGCGCCATCTTACGGAGCGACTCCTCAAGGGCCGCGTAGCAGTCGTTCGCGCTGATCCGTGAAACGACGGTGCGCCCATCGGGCATCGTTCGCGGGCCGCTGATTACGCCAATGGCGCGGGCTGCATACCTGCGCAGCAGAACCTCAGCCGCAGTTACGGGGTCGGGTACTGCCTCGGCAACGCCAACCGCTTCACGGTTGACTGTTTCACCTAAAACCTGTTCTCTTATCGCGGAGTTACGCATCGCTTTAACAGATGCCTCCTGCTCACAAAGCCCGGGCAGTTGCAGGTACTTCCATAGAACCTACGATGCTCCGTCCGCTTCGTGACACCCGCCTGCCGAAATCCCTGTCCGTCGGTCCATTTCGGCTGTTGCCGGCGAGCTCTGTATGCACTCACAGACGACGCGGTGCAGAGATTGTTCTGCCCAATTGTCTTAAAGAGTCTTAAGTGTGACCTATACCGCATCCGGGTTGTTACCACCCGAGCATGGGACAACGTGGCCCGGCATGCCTCTGCCCACAGCTGCCTGGATGATGGCGGCGGGGTAGAGTCGCGGCGAGCGGTCGACGGTACCGGCAGAGAGGAAACCTGATCGGGTAAGCGCGGACGTGCCAAACCGCTGCGCGGATGCAGATGTCATGCCGGGGTTTGTGCGGGGTTCGGCGCATCCGCGGTGGCCGGCAGCAACAGCTCATTTTCGGCGCTCGGCGCCGGCGAAGCGCGGAGCATCGTGGCGCCGTTACCGGTCGTGGCGCCTGCCGACCGGAGCAGTTCGTTCGGGGCGTTCCTGTTCCTGGCGGCAACCCGAAGCAGCGGTAGGATATCTTGAGCGCGCGCGACTACCTGCCGCGGAATCCTCTCCCGGGGCCCGGCGCCAGCCAGCTTCTCCACCGCCGGGATGCACGTTTCATCGCCAATTTGCGACCATGCCGCCAGAATCGCCAGTGCAAGATCCGGGTGTTGCCGCGCGGTGGTCGAAAGCTGATTGTTCAACAAGGCGCGTTGGGCGGCATTCAGCATTGCTCGGTCGGAGTTGCGAAGCGTTGGCAGCAGGGAAACGAGCGAATGGTGTGCCAACGCGGTGCACTCCTTGTCTTTATGCCGAAGCGCATCCGCCATCGGTCCCACGATTCGTCGATCACGGGATGCGCCCAGGACGCGCAGCATAAGGCGCTCGCCGTACGTCGGCACGAGCAAGCTCCCGAATACTCCGACGACGGCAGCGCCGATGACCAAAGTTGGCACGACTATCGGAAGGCCAGTGTACATGCGTAGATGGCTGATGCGGCTCACCAACAGGAGCAAGGCAATGAGGGGGAGGGCATTGAGAATACGCTCCTGGATGGCGCGGCGGAACTGCTTGCGCCGCGTCCGCCGGTCTCCAATAATTGCCAGAACGGCCTCGACGTCGTCCGGTCCCAGCGACTCCACCACCAGGTTGGCCGGTGCGCGCACTTCCTTACGGTTACTGCTGAGCGCCTCCAGCGCTGCCTGGAGCTCTGCCTGACGGGGTGTGGTGGTTGGGACGGATGGTTCCATGATCAGTCGGTCCGCGCGGAGGCTTAACGGTACGGCCAGTTATGGCCTTCCGCGACTGAAATGCCGCGCGCTAGCCGCCGCCGAAGTGAACCTCAGTCCCGTTCACATTCATCCGCGAGTTGGCAACCTTCAGCAGCCGAAACTTCCAAACGCCACCAGTCTTGGCCAGTTCGGCATGGTAGGTGGTTTTCAATTTGAAAAGCTTTTGCGCGGCTTTCGTCGCGCCTTTCTGGTGCGGCGCTGGGCTGGGCAGCTCCGCAACGAATACGACAACCATCTCCTCCGTGGCAGCTTTACCTTTGAGCTTGAGGCCGGATTGCTGGACCGTGACCGACCTCATTTTGCCGATCCGTTGATAGCCGGATCGCATTGTGGACTCCAGTTCGGCGCCGGTCTCCGATTTGCCCTCGGCAATCGAGTGAAAGTCCGGCGTTTCCAGCTTTCGGAATGCAGCGGCATTCTTATTCATGATCGTGCCCTTCAAGCGGCCGAGAAGCGCCGCAATCTGCGCCCTGTCGCTGCCTGCTGCCGCAGCGCAAGTGGCTGTGAGAACTGACGCGGAAAGGCCGACAGAACCGATGACTCGTTGCAGTCGCATGAAAGAGTCCCCCTTCTCAAGCATTGTACTCCAGCGCCGGCGGAAGCCTCGGGACCGCGGAAGCGATTAATCCGAGTGTTTCAGGATCCTTCGCATTATCTGACCGGGCGTCGGCGCCGGACGAAAGCGCGAGTCGCTTCAGGAGACGCCGCTGCTGCCTATGGCCTGGATGCTCCCGGCGCGCGCTTCCGTATACAGGTGGTCGTCGACTGTCGGCCCCGGAGCCCAAATGACTGCCGCAGGCAGTGGCGCCGCGCGCAAAAACGCCCGGGTTGACGGGGGAGCATCCACCGTCAACCCGGGCATCTTGAAGTCTCGCGCCACACAAAGTGACCCGAAGGGATCCGTTATAGTTATGACGCCTTCAGGGCTTTAGCAACCCTGGCAACTTTGGCGCCCTGATGGCGTGCTACAGCCAGGTCGCCCTCCGTCGGCGGGCGATCGGCGTTCGCGGAAACCGACGTCGCACCATATGGCGAGCCTGCCTGGAAGGTCTCCTGGACGTCGTAGCCGGGAGGAACGATAATCATGCCGAAGTGCGCCATCGGTACATAGAGCGTAAGGATGGTGGTCTCGTTGCCGCCGTGGAGCGAGGAGGTGGAGACAAAAGCGCTGCCAACCTTGCCACTCAGCGCGCCTTTGGCCCAGAGTCCGCCAAGCGAATCGATGTAAGACTTCAGCTCTGCGGAAGCGTTACCGAACCGCGTCGGCGTGCCGAAGACGATAGCGTCCGCTGCCTCCGCATCCGCCGCGGTGGGCGCAGGGTAACTCTCCTTCAGCCGTGCCCGGTTCTCGGCCCAACCGGGTACGCCGGCGATAACGGCATCTCCCAGGAACTCGTCTACTCGCCGAAGCAGCACCGTGGCGCCTTCGGACCGCGCTCCCTCGGCAACAGCTTCGGCCAGCTGTGCAGTGTTGCCATTGCGCGAATAGAATGCAATCAATACTCGAACAGGATCCATCTCTCTCATTCCTTTCTGTGTGCTCTAAGCGGCCGGCAGGGCCGACCGATATCCTCAAACTTGCGCCTACACACTGCGCTTGCGTCGCATCCATTGCTCAACCGGAATCCGGTACGAGCCCGGCCCGGCCACCAGGATCGCCGAGGCTACCAGCGCCTGGGTCAGCGCGTACTCCATGCCGCCATGGGCGATGTCAAACTTCGGCCAGTGCACCGTCGCGATCGCGCCCAGCATCACCAGCAGAATGCCGGCCGCGCCTGGCCTTGCCAGAATGCCGGTCAGCATTGCGACGCCGCCTGCGAACTCCGCGATTCCCACAAGTGCCGCGACCGCCGGCGGCTGATGCATGAACTGCGCGAATCCTGCGATGCCGGGTCCGTCAAACGCATTGAACAGGATTCCGGAACCGTGGTAGAGAAACGCCGCGGCTGCACCAAGTCGTATGAGCAGCAAAGCGACATCGGTCCGCTTGCCGTCACTTGTTCGATCTGAGTTCATGGCTCGTCTCCGTGGCCTTCGGCGGCCCACAGACCCAGCTTGCGCAGCAGTGATGCGGCCTGGTCCTGTTCCTCGGCGTTCAAGCCGCCCAGAGCTTCGGCGATCACCGCGGCGTGCCCGGGGAATACCGCATCCAGTCGTGCCCGTCCTGCCTCGGTGAGTACGGCATACTGCACACGGCGATCCTTGGGACACGGCTCGCGAACGACCGTGCCTTCGCGTACCAGGGCATCCACAACGTATGTCACGCTGCCCGTGGCCATCAAGAGGCGCCGGGCGATATCGTGAAGCGGTGTTGGACCACGGTGGTAAAGCATCTCCAGCACACCGAACTCCGTCAGGCTCATGCCGCGGCTCAGAATGTCTCTCCTCGCGCGCTCCGAGACGGCCCGGTGGGCACGAGCGAGGACCACCCAGAGATGCAGGGCGCGACCTGTCTCTCGATCGTCTGTTGGTAGCTCCTCCGACATCGTTGGCGGCTCCCGCTCAATTACTTCGATGCTGAATATCTCGAAGTCAAACTAGTGTACGATCCAGCATGGCACAAAGTGCCGTCAATGGCGGATGTGGCTTAATTCACATGCGGGCGACCGAAACCAACTGCCACGCAGGATGGTAGTGCAGGTATCCGGCACGCCGGCTTAAGCGATGCCGACCATTCGAACCGCGACACGCGCCCGTGGGGCGCAGGGAGATCGTGCTATGACACTTGCCCAGGTTCAAGCGGCTGTTGCCCTGGTGGCGGCCCTGATATTTACGGCTGGCGGACTCATGGTGGCTGTTGCTCTGCTTGCTCCAAGCGCAGCTCGCCGAGCGCAAGCCGCGGTGCGCGACACTCCAGCTGCCTGTATCGGCACCGGCGTTTTGTTGCTGGCGGTTCTGGTCGTGGCCTGGATCATCTTTCGAATTCCCAATCCGCTGGCAAAGCTGGCAGGGCTTGCGCTGCTCCTGGCCATTGGCGGCGTGCTTTGCGTGGGGCTCGCCGGCATCGCCCTGCTCACGGGAGCTCGCATTGGCGAAATGGCCGGCGCTCGCACCGATTTCGGCATGCTCGTACGTGGCAGCGTGGTGTTGAGCCTGGCGGCATTCTTCCCACTGATTGGTTGGTGGCTGTTCTCGCCGGCGCTGGTGGCTGCGTCGCTGGGAGCAGGCGCTCGCGCGCTTCTGGCCCGGCCGCGGCCGGCAACCAATTCCACGCCGCAGTTCGACGTTCCCGGTACGGTTTCGTAACGTGAGCGCCGAATTCGCCGCGCCGGAAGCTCGCCGAAGTGAGTCGCCGCTCATGCGCGGAGCGGCGGGTGTGGCCGTGCTCGCGGCCGGCGCTGCTATCGCCCTTGAGGCTACGGAGGCTGCTCGAACCGAGTGGCGGGGTGTCCAGCCGCCCTCGGCAAACGGATGGAGGCTGCCGCCGTCAAGTGCAGCCGGCGCCGAAGCGGCTCATGTTCTGAACCGTGTGGCGTTCGGCGGCCGACCTGGCGACACAGCGGCGGTGGCCGAAATGGGACCCCAAGGCTGGATCGAGACGCAGCTTGCCGCGGATCTGCCCGATCCGGGCGTGGTTGCCCTTCGCACCGCCGGCCTGGACGTTCTGCAAAATGCGCAGGACGCTCCCGATGCACTCTATGGTATGTCGGACGATGAGTTAGTCACCGAGACCGGCAGGGCTGCCCTGGTGCGCGCCATTTACGGCGCGAACCAGCTGCGGGAGGCCATGGCCGATTTCTGGACGAACCACTTCAACATCTACGCACTCAAAAACGATGGCCGAGTCCTGATTCCGCTCGATGTCGAGCGGGTGATCCGGCCGAATGCATTGGGCCGTTTCGACCGCCTCCTTGCAGCCACCGCCCAAAGCCCGGCGATGCTGGGATATCTGGATAACGCTCTGAACCGCAAGGGCGTACCAAACGAGAACTACGCGCGGGAGCTCCTGGAACTCCACACCGTTGGGGTGAACAGCGGCTACACGCAGCGCGATATCTACGAGGTTGCCCGCTGCTTCACGGGCTGGACCCTCCGTGGCGGATGGCGTCGCGGTGAGTTCGTGTTCAACCGCGCAATGCACGATTCCGGCGCCAAGGCTTCGCCTTTCCTCGGCATCACCATACCGGCCGGCGGCGGCATACAGGATGGCCGGGCGGTGCTGGCCGCGGCGGCGCATCATCCCGCCACTGCGGCACATATCGCGTCGGAACTCTGTATCCGGTTTCTCGGCACTCCACAACCTGTGATTGTGCGAGCGGCTGCGGCTGCCTATCTGAAGTCCGGAACCGATATCCGGGCGACACTTCGGCCCATCCTCTTGGACGGCCTCTTTATGCCGGATGCGGCGGCGCCGCTGCTGAAACGCCCATTGGACTATGTGACTTCGGCTCTGCGCGCCACCGCGGCCGATACCGATGGTGGCGGCCCTATTCAGCAGGGACTCGCCTCCATGGGCCAGCCACTCTATCAGTGGCCGATGCCCGATGGATTCCCCGAAAAAGCCTCTGCATGGCGCTCGAGCCTGCTGCCCCGATGGCAGTTTGCTATCGAGCTTTGCGTGGGTGGAATCGGTGGCACGCGCCTGGACCTGAACGCACTGGCCCGGCACGCCACCACGCCCGAGGCAACCGCGGACGCGCTGATCGGCGCGACGCTGGGTGTCGCGCCACAGTCGGAGCCAGTGGCGTCGCTCCGCCGCGCTCTCGTCGCGGAGCTGGCCTCACCGGGCGACGAACCTGATTCGCTGGGACGGGCTGCGGCGCTGCTGCTGGCTTCGCCTCAATTTCAGTGCCGATGAGAGCTCAGCTCCTCCCGCCTGCAAAGTGAGGACACCGTGAACACAATACTTTCCCGCCGTCAGGTGATATCCGGCGCGGCCCTTGCAGCGGCAGCCGGCGCTGCCCAGGGCTTCGGTTCTCCGGCTTCGGCGCTTGCCGAAGTTACGCTCAACTCAGACCCGGCTGCCGGCAGTAAAAACGCGCTGATCGTAATCTTCTTGCGCGGGGGCGCCGACGGTCTGAACGTCATCCCACCGCACGGCGATGACGATTACTACCGGCTCCGCCCCAGCATCGCCATTCGCAGGCCCTCCGACAAGAGCGTCGCTCCAACTGCGCGCGCGCTCGATCTGGACGGGTATTTCGGCCTTCACCCTGCGCTTGCGCCGTTGCTTCCGTTTTACCATGGCGGCTCGCTCCTGCCCATTCACGCTGTTGGGTCGGGCGACCAAACGCGATCACACTTCGAGGCGATGGCTACCGTGGAGCGTGGTCTCTACCGTGATGCCGGCCCCGCCAGCGGTTGGCTGGCGCGATTCCTGTTGGCCGATCCTGAAGTCAACGAGTCGCCACTGCGCGCTGTGGCCGTTTCCGACACCATGCCCGATTCCCTTCGCGGCGCCTCCGGAGCGACGGCGCTTGAGGACCTGTCGGCTTATCGCCTGCGCAACCTGGCGCCAACCGGGGCGAGCGGAATACGGCACCATTCCGACGATTTGGGTATGGAACGAGCGCTCGCAAAGCTCTACGCCACGGGAACCACCGTGGAAGGCGCAACCGGCGTGATGCTGCGGGCTTCCGGCCGTGAGACGATCGCGGCGCTCGATGCAGTCCGGCGCCTGGATCCGGAAACGTACCGCCCGCGCGCCGGAGTTGAATACCCGCAAAACGACGTCGGCAACGCACTTCGCCAGGTAGCCTGCCTTGTGAAAGGTCGGGTTGGGCTGGAGGTTGCGTGCCTGAACATGGAGGGTTGGGATACGCACGTGGCACAGGGATCCGACACCGGATGGCAGGCCGGACGTCTGAGTCACCTGGCGCTTGCCTGCGCGGCGTTTGCCCAGGATCTTGGGTCGCGCATGAGCGGCGTCACGCTGGTTACGATGACGGAGTTCGGCCGGCGCGCCTACGAAAACAGCGGGTTGGGCACCGATCATGGCCGCGCGAGCTTTATGTTCCTGCTGAGCGGGGCGGTTAAAGGCGGTCGCGTCGTTGCAGATTGGCCGGGCCTCGCCGCGCATCAACTGGAGGGTCCGGGCGACCTGCACGTCACGACGGACTATCGTGACGTGCTGGCCGAAATACTGGTTAGCCGCCAGCATTGCACAGACATTTCGCAGGTGTTTCCTGCGTTCGCGCCGCGTCGACTAGATTTGATCGACGCCTGACGCGCAGCTTGAATTGGAACGGAATCTCCGGGCGGACAATTGACGCAGGAGGTCGGCCCGCCGTGTCAAACCTCCGTTGTGGAAACACGCAGCACGGCAAGCAATCCTCGCTTCCCGCTGAAGCATAGGCCAGCCCTCGCAAAGAATCTTCACAACAACGGCCACCACGGCTTCCTTCCGTCCGGCAGGTTTCCGAACGATGCCATCCGGCATAGCGCCGAGCGTGTTGAGATGGCTATGCGTGAGGGCTGCCGGCCCGGTCTTGAATGCTTCCGTGCGCCGACGGCGGGCGCACTCACTGACCCGCTGTGCGGTGGCGAACGCCCCGGCTGCAACGGCGGGGTGAAGACGCGCAATAGCCCGCTCCCGCCTACGGCAGCAGCCGGTCCTTCGGGTCCATGGCGTTTACTTCCTGCGTGGTGCGCAAAACGCCCCAGCTGCGCAGCAGGTCGAGGATCTCCTGCAGACCGTCGGTGCCGACGTCCGACGCGATCTCCGTCTTCCTCCACACGCCGAACCGCTGACGCGCGCCCGCCCACTGCAGTTCGTGCTCGCGCAGCGCACGGATACCAAGCCATCCTGTCTCGGTGCGGCTCTCGATCACCGAGATCACGCGCGCAACCGTTTGCGGAAATTGGTCGATTACAAAATGGTCGTCGTCCTCAGGGAACAGCACGCGGTCGAGATTCAGTTTCCGAAAGTCGGTCAGCCAAAACCGGGACTTACGAAGATCGACGTTGATCATCTCGTTTGGAGGAAACTCGCCGGGTGGCCAGGCATCGCGCGCGAAGATCACTTCGCGCAGTTCACCTTCAAAGACGCAATCGATAAAATTGCTGCCCCAAAACTCGACCTTCCTGAGTCGGGTGTTTCTGAAGATGCAGTTGGTAAATGTAGATTTGTGCGAAAACGCCCGGCGCAGGTCAGCCTGGGTGAAGTCGACATTCACGTACGTGTCGCAGTAGCCGTCCTCCATGGTGCCGAGCGCAGCGCCCCGCATATCGGCCCCGCGGAAGCTGACGTTCTCGAGGCGCGTGGCCCAGATACGCAGGTCGGCGAGCACACAGTCATCGAATACACAATCCTCGATAATCCCATAGAGGAAACGCAGGCTTGGCAGGGTGGCCCCGGCGAAGTCAATACTGGTCCAGTGGAATCGCTCGAGTTCCGTGTACCACGTCAGCTCTCCCGCATCAAGCCCTTCGATCTTCGTGACGTTGACGAGGGAGGGCTCGGCCAGCTTGAGGCCGCGCATATCGAGCCGGCCATTGACGAGTTCCTCCTTCAGTCCGCTGAGGTCCCCACCCTTTTTCATCCGCTCCCAGATTGTGAGTTTGCTGTCCATGTTCAGGTGTCAGTAGTGGATCAGAATGCCGATACCGAACCGCTGGCTGTATTTTGACACCTGGTCGGCGAACCCAGAGCGCGGGCGGAATCGTCGCTCGGCGCGGACACAGCCTGGCACGCGTTCAGACGGCATGGGAGAACGAGTAATCTTCCGGTGCGAGAACCACAACTCCGGTCAAGCCGGCCTCGGCCATGCCCTCCACGAATCGGCGGCTTACCAGAGTGGTGGATGCTAGGCCGCGCGCAGCGAAAATGTCCGCGCCATTCCACGAACCCGCCTGAAGCACGACCCTGTCGATCGCCTTGGTGCGCCGGCGACCGTAGGCGCACGGCACCGCCGGTCGAACGGCGCCGGATGCCTCATCGTCGAGGTTGGCGCCCAATCTAGTTTTCCACACGTTGCCGTACTCGGGCAGCTCAACTTGCAGACTCTCGGGCTTCTTTCGACGCACACTTGCGATATGCGCTGGCGGATCCCGGTGCACGATGCCGGTCCACCCTCCTTTGTCGTAGAGTTCCAGCGCGGGCCGCGAGAGCATAAGATCGAAGCCGTGGCCGAGCAGAAAGTCGGGGAATACGCGGCCACGCAGGCTGAGATTCTGAGGCGGCAGCCACCGCCGCAGGCCCATGCCGATTCCGCACACGGGGCACCCCTCGTACAGGCCGCTGACCCCATAACTCTTCGGTTTCTCGGCCTCGCCCCAACCGTATTTGCTGCCGAACAGTAGTTTCCCCTAGTCGATTACGTAGAAGTCCGGCGTCGTGTTATTACGTACCATTGCTACTTTTCCTTCACGGTGCTCCAGGGACCTTGTACCCCGGAAAGCGCCATTACACGTCAGGGCGGGAACATATCTCTCTGAGAAGGGCCCGGACTTCGTCCGGCGCTGCCGACTGGTGGTTGAATCGTACCAGATGTTTTCAGCGCGGACTCCGAGGCGCATGCAGGAGCGGCGCCACCTGCAACGCAGCCCGCGAACGCCACGCCTATAAAGCGCGGGCAAACGCCTTCAACAGGCCGTCGCCGTACTCCTCGTCCTTGATATGGATGGCTCCGGTTCCGGCCGACGGGTTCAGATCGAGGTAGAACTCCAGCCGGTCGTTGACGGATGCCTTCATGCGGATCCAGGGATCGGTTCGTTCGTCCAGCGCCTCCCGCGTGTTGAGCACGACCAGATCGAACTTCAGCGGCCGCTTTCGCGCCGCCGGCCCGACACTCACACCGGCCTCCAGCTCATTCGCGAGCGCGGAAAGGAGCGCGGAAGCATCGCCGTCGCCTTCGGCGAGCAGCCAGCCCGTGCCGGCTGCAAAGGGCGAAAGCTCAAGCCTCGGCTTGAAAGCCAGCTCCAGCCGGAAGCGAGCTGTTCGACTTATCGTGCTGTGTGTGCAGAGCCAGGTCTGCGCGTCAGCCGTGGCGGCGCCATCCGGTTGGATTGCGAAGAGTACGGGGCCATCCGGCACGGCATCCGCCTCGCTGTCGCCCAGCGAGCCGGGCGGGTGAGCCCGATCTATTTTGGCGATCGCCTTGCGGGCGACACGACGGATCTCGGAATCATGGTGGTGCAGAAGGGGCTCGATGAGCGGGCGCGCCTTCACAGACTTCAGCTTGCCAAGGGCCTCGACCGTGCAATACAGTACGCTCGGATCCGACAGGGACTCGATCAGCATCGCCTCGGCACGCAGATCCTTCACCTTCCCGAGCCAAAGTACGATCATCGCGCGGCTGTACCCGTTGCTGCGATCGCCCGCAATGGCCAGCAGTTGTTCAAACGCCGACTGGTCAGCGACTAGTTCAATGGCGTTTCCAACTGACCACTTATAGCCGTCGTCATTGTTGGGCCACGTCAAGAACTCGCGAATGAGCGGCTGGATCACCGCGGTGCGTGCCCATGGGACGGAGAGTGCGCTGAGGATAGACCGCCTAATGTTGAGCTCCGGGAATAGCGGAAGCCATTTGAGCAGTATCGGTATTGCGGCGTCGTAGCGGATGCCGCTCGTTCGCAGCCCGGCCAACGTGGCATGGTTGATCCCTGCCGCGCGGAGTTCGGCAAATACGGGGGACATGGCTAGATCGTATTGCGCCCTGTTCTCCTGCAGTCTCCGTTCGATAAGCTCGCTGACGAGCGGCTCGATTTCGTTTTTCCGCATTCGGTGGCTCCTGTTGCGCAGCCGGTCGATTTGTGGCCGGTCCGCCTCCGGTCAGGGAATGACGCGGCGCACCACGATCTTCCCGGCACGCTCCATAGCTTGAAGAGCGGGCGACAGAACCGTGCCCTTGCCGCCGCGAATGTACAGGCGGAGAGTGTAGTTGTTGTCCACCGCCCAGGCATAGTAGTCTTGCAGTTGTCTCGTGTAGCTCAGGCTCTTGACATTCTTGACCTCTCCGATCACCTTCGCGACATGGTCCAGTTCATCCGGGATACGGTGGCTCGCCCAACTGGGCAGTGTGATCCACTCGGTGTTTTTCACGATACCCGCTGCGGCCTCGCCAACTTGGCCCAGCCAGCGCACACGCGCCATGCCGGTGAGGCCGGCCCCGGCCAGCCGCTCGGCCCGTGCCGCCCGGGCTGCATTGATCGCTGCACCGGCGGCTTCAAACGCCTTGTCTTGCAGACCCCAGAGCGCGGCTTACCGGCCGATTGTGGCGAGAACCACGGAACCGCCGTAGCCTGATTGATGCGCGTAGTGCCGGTTTGTATAGTGGCCGCAGCTTAGCGCGTGGGCGGTAGCGGCAAGCCCTGTCTTGATGCCCTCCAAAATAACGTGTGGGGTGAATTCGAAACCCCAGATCGTCCACCCCGGCCCGAGACCCAGCGGGTCAAACGCGTTGACCGGGTCATCGCCGCAGTACTCGTAGAGGTTTATGCCGCCGTCCCACAGCGTGGGATCGCGTGTCAGCCAGATGCCGTTTGCGGGGTCGTAGTAGCGGAGGCCGCAGAGGATGAGCGCGGGGAAGGGCGACTGAAGAATCGGGCCGTACCGGGTGGGTCCGGTCTGGGCCGTCACCAGCCAGTCGGTGTAACACCCAAACTGGCCGTCAAAGGCAACAGGATCGGGGCGGCGAAATGGCGCGGCTGCAGCACCGCCGCAACGTCATGCGGGCCGAAGCGGGCAGGTCGCGGGGATGGGCGCCAATATCAGCGCGGCGGGGCCGGCGCAATGCGTATGCTTACAACGCGCGGGCAAACGCCTTCAACAGGCCGTCGCCGCCCGGATTCCGATGCGGATGCGGGAACTCTGCCACGACCGCGCGGCCGGCAAGCCCCGCGCGAGCGCGCCAGCCTTCGCGCGCGCCCATGCCCACCTACGGCAGCAGCCGGTCCTTCGGGTCCATGGCGTTCACCTCTTGCGCGGAGCGCGGCACGCCCCAGGCTTGGACCCACCCGAGAAATTCGCTCAGGCCGTCCTCACCCACTTCTGCAACGATGTCCTGTTTGCTCCACACACCGAAGCGCTGTCGCGGCCCGACGCATTTTTGATCCCATTCCAGCAGACCGGCAACCCCCAGCCATCCGGATTCCGTGCGGGCGGCAAGCTGCTCGAGCAGACGATCCACCGTCTCTGGATATTGGTCGAGGATGATGTGCTCATCGTCCTCGGGAAAGAGCACGCGGTCAAGATTCAGCTTACGGAAGCCGCACATCCTCAACTTAGCCTTGCGAAGATCGACGTTGATCATCTCGTTTGGTGGGTTCTGGCCGCGGGGCAAGCCGTCGCGGCTGAATATCACCTCGCGCAGCTCTCCTTCAAATACGCAATCGGTGAAGTTGCTGCCCCAGAACTCCACCTTTGTCAACCGGGTGTTTCTGAACAGGCAGTTGACAAACACCGTGGAATTGTAGCTGGTGTCTCGGAGGTCGGCGCCGGTGAAATCCACGTTCCGGTAATATGTACTTCCCTCCGGGCGGGCCGGACCAAGACTCCCGGAAACGACCGCGGATAGAAACCGGCAATCCGTGCACTGTAACGTCCACACGCGAATGTCGTGGATGTCACACCGGTCAAAAATGCAGTCGGTCAGGGAGCTGTCGAAGAACCTCAGTCTAGGCAGCGTAGCGCCCGTGAAGTCGAGCCCCCGCCAGGAACCGTTTCGAATGATCGTCGGGCCGCTGAGGACCCGCGCCTCTCCGATTGGTGTTTGGAGCGTTCGGGTTACAATCGGCCCAGCCACACTGACCCCGCGCATGTCAATGCGGCCGTCAATCCGGGCGGGGTTGAGCCCATCCAGGCTTTCGCCGCTTACGAGCCTTTTTTTTTTCTCGCGCTGGATTTCGTTCATAGCAGGCAACTATCCACGGCGGACACAGCGCGGCCGGCAAGCCCCGCTCGAGCGCGCCAGCCTGCCTTGCAAAAAAACAGGCTCTTTTTCACGCTCGTCCTTGAGGGTTGACCGAATCTGCGCAAGCGTGGCAAGAACTGGAACGTAATGTAGGGGATACTTGGCAGTCGTTTGCGGGTGCTTGCGAACGTGGACGATGGAGTACTGCGAACGCTCATAGGCGTTGTGGCTGCGGTTGGGAACCGCACGGCCCCGCATGACTTGAGGCGAATCCCAATGGTCGCCGTGATCGTGACCACGAGCGGCACAAAGTCACGACGCAGGTGCGTTGCGCATAAGCAGGCGCACCTCGCGATCCGCCTGGACCGGCTGAAAATGCGCCCGCCGACACAAATCCAAATCACCGGCGTATAGTGGGAACGTATTGGCGCAAACCACCAGATTGAAGCTCAGCTAATCGCTCGCCGGCCATGAATCTGCGGTCGTCGGGTTATCTGCGCCGCGGTCGCGGGAAGAATCGTCACCGACTGATCGGAAAGCGATCCGACCAAAAGACGCACCCTCCACTCTGAGCGTTAGTCCGAGTGGAGGATCCGGCCTGCGTCCCTGTCGTGCGGCGGCGCTTACTGTTTGTGCTTCAGCGCCTCTTGTACGCGAGCGAGGTTCGCTTTGGCCACCGAGTTTCCAGGATCTGCCTGGACAGCGTGGCGATAGGCGCCCATTGCCTGCGCGGCCTCGCCCTTGTACTCATACGCAACACCAAGGTTATTCCAGGCGTCCACCATCTTCGGGTCTAGCGCGACAGCCCGCTTGTAGTACGTGATCGCGGAGTCCGGATGGCTGTGCCGCTGCGCTACCTGGCCCAGCCCGGTCAGCGCCAGAGCGCTGTTGGGATCCTCTTGCAGCGACGATTCGAACAACGCCTGGGCGCGATCGAGGCTGTCTGGATCGCTGCGGCCGAGGTAGTAGCTGCCAAGCACGCGCCTGATTTGAGCATCGCGCATACCGGCGTGGCCATGCTTCAGCGCTTCTTCCATCGCAGCCGCCGCGCCGGTCATGTCGCCCGTACGCTGCAGGCACGCACCGAGGTTCACCCATCCCGATTGATCATCGGGCGTTACTGCAGTAAGCCTGCGGTACGTTCCGGCAGCCGCGTCGAAGTTGCCCATCTTGCGCTGAACCTGCGCCAACGCCGTCAGCGCCATCGGGTTGTTCGGCTGTATGGCCAGCGCGTTTTGATACTGCTGCTGCGCCTGCCGCAGGTTGTTCTGCCGCTCGGCAACCAGACCCATATTAAATGTGGGATTAAAGTCGCTTGGGCTCAACTGCCGGGCTTTGGCGAACTGATCCTCGGCCTCGCTGCCGCGGCCCATGTCGTACAGCGTCTCCGCATACGTTTCCCGGATACTGTAGTTGTTTGGCGCCAGCGCCACGGCATGGCTGAACGCCTGACGGGCATTCTCATCATCACCCTTGTGCCTGTAGGCAAGACCAAGGTTCATCCAGAAGCTCGACTCATTCGGCGCCAGAGCGGTGGCCTTCTGGTAGGCCACAATGGCCGCATCCGGATTGCCGGTGTGCTCTTCCGAAATCCCGATCCCGTTTTGGATATAGGGATCCTTCGGCGAGAGCGCCTCGGCGCGATGGAACGCATCCAGTGCGTCGGCATCCCGGCCCATATCCTGATCGGCGGTGCCCAGGTCGTACAGCGGGTCCGGCGACTTGGGCTCAAGGCGGGCGGCGTCCGAGAACTGCTGCGCCGCGTCGGCATACCGGTGAACGCCACTGTAAGCGTTACCCAGATTCAGGTGGGCGTCGCTCGAATTCGGGCGCATCTTGACGGCCGGCTCGAGCGCCTCCACAGCCTCTGGATACTTCTGCTCCTGCAAGTTGACGAAGCCGACCCAGTAGAGCGTCATGGCATCCTTGGGATCCATCCGACGGGCCGTGTTGAATTCAGCAAGCGCGGCATCCAGCTTGTTCTGCTTGTAGAGCGCAATGCCTTTGTTGTAATGGTCTTTGCCATTGTCCGCACGGGCGCCGAGGCTGGCGGCGGTAAGCAACAGCGCCGCTAGCGCAACCTGCGCAGCGGCATGGTAATGGGGCGAACGGCGCATTGTATCTCTCCTCATAGGCGCACCGGTCGAAGTAAGAACTTCAAAAGAGGTCAACGTGTAAGTGCATCGCGCCGAATAGTTGTGCAGCATCGTCGTGATATTCTCCGGCACACCTTAGTACCGCGGATCAGACCCGGGCGTGCTGCTGCGCCGGACCAGAAATGTTGCCGTGTCCTCGAAGTATCGGAGCATCGCCGACCTCCACGGTTCGGGGATAGCGATCTCATCCACAGATGCGCTCATCGCGCGAACCCACGCATCACGCTCCCGTTGACCGATGTCGAATGCCATGTGCCGCATTCTCAGGCGCGGCGCACCGCGCTGCTCGCTGTACAGACGGGGTCCGCCGAAGAACTGCGCGAGGAACAGCGCCAGGCGCTCCGCCGCCGGCGCCAACTCGTCCGGATACATCGGCCGCAGCAGCGGCTCCTGCTCAATTCGCCGATAGAACGCGCTCGTCAGCCGCCGAAAGGTATCTATGCCCCCCACGCCCTGGTAGACAGCGCCGGTTGCCGTCACGAGTGGAATCAGGCCGGCGGTATGATCGTCTCTCGTCACTTACCCGTCCGGTTCGCTCAAACGCCTGACGACGAATCGAGCTGCTTGCGCATCACATCGAACCGGCGGGATTCTACGAATCCCATCGGGGTGTAGACGCGCGCCGCCGACGCATCATCGCTCCACATAAACCAGGCATGGCGGCCACCCCGGGCCTGGATGTGCTGCAGCATCCGCGCCAGCAGAGTAATGCCAATACCCTTGCCGCGCTCCGCCTGAGCAACGCCAAACGGCCCGAACCTTTCGCGGAAGCAGTGCGCGAAACCGAGAATCTCGTCGCCGCGTGAGGCGGCGAGCAGGTCGGAACCGTGGCGCCGCTGCGCCAGGATGTCCCTTACGGCGCCGCGTACCTGTGCCTGCCACGGACCAGGAAACTCGGCTCGGAGGAAATGGAGCAAAGCCGAAAGCTGGTGTGGCTCAACGGGATGGACGTGAATGCCCTGCCGCTGCAGGTCGATACTCAGCTGGTTGGCGAACGGTGGTATCTGCCAGCCCATCGGTAGCGAGATTGACATGGAGAGTGGACGCGCAGTGGACGCATACCCACGGCTCTTCAGGAATGCCAGAGCCTCCGGGTACGCCACGCCATCCACACCGGGAACGAAGTAGCCGGGAGCGTACGCCGAAATGTCCATGATCGTCCGGCCGGCTTTGCGCACATAGTTTTCCGCAAACTCGAGCAGTCGCGTGCCTATGCCCTGGCGCCTCCAGGCTTCATCCACGGCGAATGCCGTTACCCAGCCGCGTTCCGTATCCGGTGTTCCATCCTCTACGGGGCGCCGCTCAACTACCGCAATCGCGCATCCCACGACGCCGCCCGCGGGCGTGGCAGCAACCGCTATGCCGGAGCTCCGGATGTTGGGATCGAGCAGCACCCGCCCCCAAAACAGCGGGTTCGAGATTCGCTCCGCGCTCATGCACCGAGCCAGCAGGTCGCCGATCAGCAAGCTGTCGCCGGCTGTCATCGCTCGTACCTCAACGTCAACGGGCATCTAATGCGCTCCTGCTCGTGCACCCGGGAGCCAGTGCCTGAATGCCGCCGCCACCGTAGCCGCCAGCTGCGGTCCGCGTAACGACTGGCCGTCGGCGACTACCTCGCCGCTGTCGCCATCCACCAGAAACCCCGAAGGCGTGGTATTGACGAAGTAGAGCTGTGCCACGGCCGAGCTCATATACTTACCTTCGTATATCTGCGGCCATGGAAGCGCGTTTTCTCGCTCGAAATCCTCAACCCGGGCCTTCTGGTTGGCATGGTCCAAACTCACGCCGAGAATCTCAAGGCCCTGTGTATGGTAGCGGCTGTAGACCGCGCGTACACGCGGCATATCCAGTTGACAGCCGCCGCACCAGGTCGCCCAGAAGTAGAGCAGAACCAGCTTTCCGTGATAATCCGCCGGAAAGTGGACCGTGCCACCGTCGAGCGTCGGCATGGTAAATGCCAGGGCAGGCTTGCCCGGTCGAAGATCTGGCGGCGCCGGAATCAACGGTACGGAGGTGGCCGACCGGCGCAGTACGAACTCCGTGCCATCTGGAGCAACATCTGCAATCTTGTAGGTAGTCCCGGCAATGTTGAATGGCTGAGAAGCGGAATACACTTCACCCTGAGAATCGAAAACGCCATTGCCGTTGACATCGATGCAGAAGACCGCCCCGCCGGGCTGCGCCGCCGCAGCGGTGAAGTCCGCCTTTGCTGTGGCGTCTAGCAGAGCCGCACTGTAGGCTTTGCCGGCCAGGGTGACGTGCCCCGTACAGGCGTAGTCGGCGTAGCACACCAGTTGGTCGCGCAGCGCTCCGTGGCTGGGGTCCGATGGATCAAACAACCGGACGTATAACGATAGCGGCACCGTCCTGGACCCATAACGCACATCTACGGTTACCGTGCCATCGTGCAGCATATACGTATGGCCACCGAGACCGGTGTAGGTGGAGCTTCGCCAGACGGCCGGTGGATCGTCGGTAAGGTCGCCATCGCCGTTGGAATCGACATACAGATGCGAGTTTGGGCTGGAGGGGTCATCCACGATCACGGCGGAGGTTGAGGTGTCACCGGACGGCCCCATCGATATAAAGCCGTAGAGCGGAGATATCAGGCCGGCCGGCGCCTTGACAACCTCTGTCGGCGCGACAGGGCTGAGTGGCACGCGGGCCGGCATCGAAAGCCCGTACCGTGCAACGGCCCCCTTCGTCATCAAGCGGAGCTTTGCCTGGATCGGCGCACTCTGCGCGCAGGCCGGCCTCAGGGGCGCCAGCGCGATTATGCCGCACGTAATGCCTACAGACGCCAGCTTCATCATCAAGTGCCCCACATTCCAATCTGGAGTTGTGGCCGCAGAACAGCCGCCATCACTTGAGCCATTATACGATATGGCGCGATCCGCTGCCGTCTCCGGTTTCGCCGTTGCGGTATGCCTCATCCAACAGCTCCACCGGGTGCTTCAGCGTGAGGTCAAGCCCTTGCGTGACGGCGCCCTGCTCAATCCACGCGAGGCAGCCCGGGTTCCCAGCGGCAATTACCGTTGCACCGCCCTCGCGTATAAACTTCATTTTCCGAGCCAGCAGCTCCGAGGCCATCATCGGCTGCAGCATGTTGTAGGTGCCTGCGCTTCCGCAGCATGTATCCGATTCTTCCAGCTCCACCATCGAAATTCCGGGAATCGCGCGGAGCATCTCGCGCGGCTCGCTGCGTATTCGCTGCCCGTGAACCAGGTGGCATGCATCGTGGACGGCGACCACACCCTTTACGCCGCCGGTAGGCGGCCTGATTCCGGTGTGATGCAGCCACTCGCTGATGTCTCGCACTTTTGAGGCGAACCTGGCGGCTCGGTCGCGCCAGGCCGGCTCGTTTTCAAAGAGTTGGCGATACTCCTTGAGGGCGGACCCACACCCCGCAGAGTTGACCACTATCGCATCGAGGTCAGGCAGAATCGACTCGAACGCCGCGATGAGCCGCCGCGCGCGTACCCGTGCCTCCCGCTGCAGGCCGGTATGCAGGTGCAGGGCGCCACAACAGGCTGCCGATTTCGGCGCCAGAACATCGCATCCATTGCGCTGAAGCACTCGAGCCGTAGCGGAGTTGGCGCCGGCGAACATCACGCGCATCACGCAGCCCTGCACTATACCCACACGGTATTCGCGCGTGCCTATGGACGGCGTCAGCTCGGGCAGCGGCGGCGCTATTTGTGATGCATCGAGTTCCGGAAGTCCGATGCCGGCGCTGCTTCCTCCGGTGAGCAGGCGCGTCAATACGCCGGGTACGCGGCCGCCGGTGAACGAACGCATCGCGCGGCCAGCTTTGAGCGCAATGCGAAGGCGCGTTGGCGAGGTCAGCGTCTCAATCAGCTCGCGGCGGGCAAAGCTCTGGCCCGACGGCCGTAAACCGCTCTCTTCAATAGCGGCACGGGCCTCTTCCAGAATTGCGCCATACTCAACGCCGCTTGGACAGGCCGTTTCGCAAGCTCGACAGCCGAGGCAGGTGTCCAGCGCATCGATCACATCTGCATCCAACTCAATGGCGTTCTCACGCCATGAACGTGTCAGGTAGATACGGCCGCGTGGGCTGTAGGTCTCCTTGCCGGTCAGGCGGAAGGTGGGGCAAGCATCAAGGCAGAACCCACATCGGATGCATTTCGCCAGCCGGTCATCCAGCTTTCCGGCGGCATTGGAATCCACTAGCTGCCGCAGCCGGCCATCGCAACCGCGGCGCCGAATCGCGTAATCCGGCTAGGCAATTGCCAGAACCTCGCGCAGGCCATTGCGCAGGCGATCCAGCGTCAAGCCCTTTTCGGCAAGCACCTGTCCGGCGGGCACGCGCTGCTCGCGGGCCAACGCCAGCAGCAGATGCTCGGAGCCGATGAACTCGTCACCAACCTGACGTGCCTCGTCCGCCGCAAGGGCAAGAATCTGTTTGCCGCTGCCGCTCAGCTTGACATTGCCGGAGGGATCCGGCGTTCCCGGCTTTAGCCGCGCCTCGATTGCTTCCCTGAGCTCCTCGCGGGTCACGGAGGTCTCTTGAATGAGGCGAACCGCAACCGAGTTGCGACGGCGCAACAGTCCGAGGAGTATGTGCTCCGACGTCAGCACGCTATCGCCCAGGCGCCTCACCTCGGCTTTTGCCGATGCAATCACCGCCATGCCTTGCTGTGTGAATTGATCCCAGTCCATGCAGGAAAACCTCGAAAAACGTGGAATTATGTACGGGTAATTGCGATCAATCCCGGAGACTGACCACAATTCATCATACCCGGATCGTCGCCTTCGCCGTAGCGCCAACGGAAAGGAACTGGAACAGCATGACCGACGAGCGGCCGCCGCGCCTTAACGCGGAGTTGGTAGAGGAGTTTGTGGGGGTATCGCACGGGCGGCTTGAGCGCGTGACAGAGATTCTGGCGGAAGCGCCGGCTATCGTGAATGCCGCGTGGGATTGGGGCGCCGGTGACTGGGAGACCGCGCTCGGCGCTGCGTCACATATGGGCCGGCGGGACATAGCCGAGGTGCTGCTGAGCTCCGGTGCGCGCATGGACGTGTTCGCAGCGGCAATGCTGAACCGCGTCGATATCGTCCGCGCGATGATCGATGCCGATCCGGCCACGGCGGCTCTGCTTGGTCCGCACGGTATACCGTTGGCGGTGCATGCCGAAATGGGCGGCGCGGCCGAAGTACTGGCGTTCCTGCGAAGCAGATAGCATGTCCCGCTCTGCCGCTAGCCAGGAATCCACGCCGGCGCCTCCGTCGCAGACCGAGGACGTTCTCGCCGCGTTCCATCCGGTGGTTCAGCACTGGTTTCGGAGCGCATTCGGAACGCCCTCACCACCGCAGCAGGAGGGTTGGCCCCATATTGCCAGCCGGCGCAACACGCTGGTTTGCGCGCCAACCGGCTCGGGCAAAACGCTGACGGGATTCCTGGCCGGCATAGATCGACTCTATCGCGCGGCGTTCGACGGCGAACTCAAGCCGGAAACCACCATCCTCTATGTTTCGCCATTGAAGGCGCTCTCCAACGACGTACAGAAGAACCTGCGCGAGCCCCTGGATGGTATCGCTCAGTCAGCGCGCGAGCTGGGGTTAGAACCGCCGGAGATCAAAGTGCTGGTTCGCACCGGCGATACGCCTCAGCCGGAGCGCGAGGCGATGATCCGACGGCCGCCACACATCCTGGTCACCACACCCGAGTCGCTCTACATCCTGTTGACTTCGGACCGCAGTCGTCGCTTCCTCCAGTCCGTCGACACCGTCATCGTCGACGAAATCCACGCGGTCGCACGCGATAAACGGGGTTCACACCTGGCGCTAAGCCTCGAGCGGCTCGAACACCTATGTGGGCGGCCGCTTCAGCGAGTGGGCCTCTCCGCCACACAAAACCCGGTAGATCTCGTGGCGCGGTTTCTCGTTGGCGCACGGATCCGCCCTGGCGGCGCTCCCGATTGTGACATCGTGAACCTCGGCCATCTGCGCTCGTTAGACCTTTCGATTGAGACGCCGCGCTTACCGCTGGAAGCCGTCTGCTCACACGAAACCTGGGCCGAAATCTACCAGCGCCTGGCCGACTTGATCGAGGCGCACCACACCACCCTGATCTTCGTCAACACGCGGGCGACCTGCGAACGGCTGGCGCAGCAACTCACCAGGCGTCTCGGCGAAGAGGCGGTGACATCGCATCACGGCAGCCTGTCACGGAAGCAGCGTCTTTTGGCGGAGCAGCGCCTCAAAGCGGGCGAGCTGCGCGCCCTCGTGGCTACCGCTTCGCTGGAGCTGGGAATCGATATCGGCGACGTCGATCTGGTCTGCCAGATCGGGCCGGTCAAGGCCATCGGCACCCTGCTTCAACGTGTAGGTCGCGCGGGGCACAACCTGAAGGCCATCTCCAAGGGGATTCTCTTCGCCCTGACACTCGACGATCTCGCAACCGCCGCCGCACTGTCCGCGGCCGTCCGCCGGCACACACTGGATCGCCTGATTGTGCCCGATAAGCCGACCGATATCCTGACGCAGCAGATCGTGGCGGCCTGCGCCTGTGAGAACTGGGATGCCGACGAGCTCTTTGAGATGGTGCGCCGCGCATGGCCATGGCAAAACCTTTCCCGCGAAGAGTTCGACGCCGCCGTTCAGATGATGCACGACGGCATCTCAACCCGCCGCGGCCGGTCCGGCGCGCTGATCACTGCCGACGGCGTTCAAGGCACCGTTCGTGCGCGCCGTGGCGCCCGCCTGGCCGCCATCACATCCGGCGGCGCCATTCCCGATACCGGCGACTACCTCGTTATCCAGGAGCCCGAGAATATTACGGTTGGCACAGTCCACGAGGACTTCGCCGTTGAGAGCGCCGTTGGCGATATTTTCCAGCTCGGCAATACGTCGTGGAGGATACTTCGGGTTGAAACGGGCCGGGTTCGAGTGGAGGATGCGCATGGCCAGCCGCCCAGCATTCCGTTCTGGTTGGGAGAAGCGCCCGCGCGAACGGCCGAACTCTCCAGCGAGATCAGCCGGCTGAGGGTCGGCGTGGAGCATGCCCTGACGCAGAGTAGCGGAGCCGGCGCCCGCGAAGAGGCTGTACGCTGGATAGCGGCCGAGACCGGCATTGAGACCGCCGATGCCGAGCAGCTGACGAGCTACCTTGCCGACACCGTGGAGGTGCTGGGAGCGCTTCCAACCACGGATACGCTCATCCTGGAGCGCTTCTTCGATGAGAGCGGGGGTATGCAGCTGGTGCTGCATGCGCCGTTTGGCCGCCGCATCACCTGGGCGTGGGGCCTGGCGCTGCGCAAGAGGTTTTGCAGGGGATTCAACTTCGAACTGCAGGCGGCCGCGTCCGAGAACGCGATCCTGCTCTCCCTCGGCATGCAGCACAGCTTCGTTCTTTCCGACGTCTTTGAGTATCTGACGGCCGATACCGTGCAGCATCTGCTCGAGCAGGCAATGCTTACGTCGCCGGTGTTCGCCTCGCGGTGGAGATGGGACGCATGCCGGTCGCTTGCCCTGCTTCGTTTTTCCGGTGGCAAAAAGGTGCCGCCGGCCTTGATGCGTATGCGAGCGGACGATCTTCTTGCTGCCGTGTTTCCTCACGCCGCCGCATGTCCCGAAACGCTCGAAGGTGAGGACCGCGACATCCCCCGCGACCATCCGCTGGTCAATGAGGTACTGCACGATTGCCTTACCGAAGCGATGGACATTGAGGGCCTTCGAGCCGTCCTGCGACGCATCAAGAGCGGCGAAGTCAGCCTGATTGCACGCGACACCGTCTCGCCGTCATCACTGGCCACCGAGATCATTACGGTTAAGCCCTACGCCTTCCTGGATGATGCGCCGCTGGAGGAGCGCCGGACGCAGGCGGTAATCACAAGACGCTCAGGGGCCGGTCCGCGCACCGAAGCTGAGCGGCTCGGCGCCCTGGATAGCGATGCGATCGCGCGAGTTCGCGACGAAGCGTGGCCCGATGCCCGCGATGCCGACGAGCTTTACGACGCTTTGATGCTCACGGGATACGTTACGGAGAGCGAGGCGGCGGCGTTCGAGCCGTACGCCACCGAGCTGCTCGCCACGGGCCGTGCCGCGCGCGTTCGGGACGGTGCAGCTGGCGGACATTGCCTGCTCGTCGCCGGTGAGATGCTCTCTGCTTTCGACGCGGCTTGCCCGGGCCGGATGTCCGACACCAGCGTGCACGTGAGGGCTCCACGGACCTGGACTCAGGAGGACGCGCTTCTCACAATTGTTCGGGGCCGGTTGGAAGCGCTTGGGCCACTGACCACGTCGCGCCTTGCCGACGAACTGGACCTGCCGACCGCCGAGGTGGAGAATGCTCTGATTGGTCTTGAAACTCAGGGCGTGGCGCTGAGGGGACACTACTCACCAGACGGCGGCGAATTGGAGTGGTGCGATCGGCGCCTCCTCGCGCGCATCCACCGATACACGCTGGACCGGCTGCGACGCGAGATATCGCCGGTGAGCGCCGCTGATTTTGTACGCTTCCTGTTCGAGTGGCAGCACGCAGCGCCGGGCACGCAGCTAACCGGCATTTCGGGTTTGCGCCAGGTTGTCGGAATGCTGGATGGCTGCGAAGCGGCAGCCGTGGCCTGGGAAGAATCGATCTTGCCGCTCAGAATGCACCCGTGGCTGCCGGCCGACCTGGACACCTTATGCCTCTCCGGCGAAGTCCGGTGGGGCCGGCTGCACTGCGCGGAACGCTCGCCGGGCCGGCGATCTGCCGTCAGCGTCAAGCAGACGCCGATCGGCCTCTATCAAACAGCTTCGCTGCCGATCTGGGCGCGGGATGAGATGGGCGAGCCCGGAGACGGCGGGCTCTCCGGCGCCGCTGTAGACGTACTGGATGTACTCACATCCGGAGGTCCGCAATTCTTTGGCCAGTTGGTCTCCGCAGCAAACAGGCTGCCGGTAGAAACGGAAAGCGCCCTGGCCGAACTGGTGAGCGCCGGTCTTGTGACCTCCGACGGGTTCGGTGGGTTGCGTACCCTCATCACCCCTGCCTCGCGGCGGAACGACGCCCACCGTGCCCGGGCTTTGCTTGCCCAACGAAACATCAGGTCCGTATTCACACATGCGGCCGCCACGAACCGCCTTTCGGCAGACAACCAGGCTGGGCGCTGGTCGCTGCTTCGCAGCTTCGCGCCCACTCTCGCCGCCGGCAGCGCCTACGATGAGGCATGCGAATACGTGGCGCGCCAACTGCTGCGGCGGTGGGGAGTGGTGTTTCACCGCATCACACTTCGGGAGCAGGGGCTGCCGCCCTGGAGGGATATCCTGCGGGTTTACCGGCGCATGGAGTTGGCCGGTGATCTGCGCGGCGGTCGTTTTGTGGCCGGCTTCAGTGGGGAGCAGTATGCACTGCCGGAAGCCGTGGAATCGCTTCGCGGAATTCGACGGCGGCCGCCGAACGGACAGATGGTCCGTATTGCGGCGGCCGATCCGCTCAACCTCTCCGGCATCATCACGCCTGGAGAAAGAATTGCCGCGCGAAGCGGTTCACGCATTCTCTACCGCGACGGCGTTCCGCAGGCCGTGCTCGAGGGCGGCGACATCCGGATGCTCACCGCCGGCGACGAAGCCGCCGAGCGACATGCGTTCGAGCAGCTTCGACGTGGCAACCGCAAGGCGCCGGTGGCGCCCTGACCTGCAATGACGCATAGGTCAGGGTTTGGCGCCTTCTGAGGCCTGTTGGCTAGCACAGCGCTGCCGATAGCCCTAACTACAACTGTTGTAGCGCCGCGATGGCCCACAATTGGTGACGGTCGGCGGTCTGAGGTGCGCTGTGGCATGGGCAGCTTCCCTCAACGTCGACTCCGCTGCGAGCGGACGTCCGCCGTGCATTCTTCGTGGCCGGTATCTGCCCATGCAGCGTGCGCATGTTGCGATGCACATCCCTCTCGCGCCGCGCTTACGCTTCGAGCATCTTGCGTCCGTTCGAGCCGCAGGGCAATCCGGCGGAGAAGGTCAACTCCAGTGACATCGGCCTTGCCTCTTTCGCCTTCGATGCCCGCTCGATCTCCGGTACGGCAACCGATCCGTACTTCGGGTTCGGGTCGGAATATGGGCGCCACAGCGAAATGGAGTTGGGAGTGTAGCGGCTCGGAGACGGGTTAGTCTGTGTCGGCAAGAGCACCGACGCGGTACAGCTGTTCCATGGGCCCGCAACGGCTCCAGTGCCTTGGCGTCGCCCACCAACAACGCGTTGCGCCGGCGCCCGATTCTGTAGCCCGATCGCAGCCTGGCGGTTCAGCCCTGTCGTTTGGCAAAACTCGTCCGGAATAATCGCATTCTGCCACGGACGCGATCGCCCAAATCGCTTCGCCTCGGACCGCACCGAGTGCAGCCCCGCGCTCATCAGCACCGGTTTGGTCAATGCCTCCCCGCTTGCTCACAAGCCCTTTCGGTCCTCGGTAAGGCTTTACATGAGGCAACTCGCAATGGGTTGTAACCATTTCCACAAAAAGGTATCCTATCTAAACGGCAGGCAGCAGAATTGCGCGGCCGCATGCTCCTGTGTGAAACTCCACGGCTTCATGAAGCTTAAGGCAACCATCCGGATTGCAGCGCTCAGCGCGCTTTTTGTGCCTGCTCTTTGCGCCGCACGTTTCGCAGCCCAAGCCGAGGCCGCGCCACCTGCGCCCGTCAGTTTCTACCGCCAGATCTTCCCGATTCTGCGTGAGCACTGCCAGATGTGCCACCAGCCGCGGTTCCAGGCTGCAAGCGGCAAGCTGGTGGTGACCACCTACGCGCTTTTCACCAAGGGGGGCGCGCACGGCGCCACCGTCAAGCCGGGTGATCCGGCGCACAGCCTGGTGTTGGACTACCTCACCGGCAAAACGATGCTGATGCCCAAGGGTGGCCCACCACTAATGCCTGCACAGATCGACATGTTCCGTCGATGGATTGCAGAGGGCGCGCACAACGACACACCGGCCGTGCACGCCACCTACGACGCCGCCCATCCGCCGATCTACAGCCAGCCGCCGGTCATCGTGGCAATGGCCTGGTCGCCCGATGGCAAAACACTGGCGGTCTCCGGCTATCACGAGGTAGTGCTCCACAGTCTGCCGGACTTTCGCGTAACGGCCCGGTTGATTGGGGACGCCCAGCAGGTTGAGTCGATTTCGTATTCGCCCGATGGAAGCCTGATCGCGGTTGCGGGTGGCACGCCTGCGCGAATGGGCGAAGTCCAGTTCTGGTCGGTAGCGACGCACAAGCTGGTGCGGGCAGTGCCCGCCGGCTTTGATACCGTCTTCGGTGGCGCCTTTTCGCCAGATAGCAAGCAGTTTTCTTACGGTTCATCCAACAACAGCGTGCACGTCATAACCGTGCCCGATGGCAAGCCGGTGATGCGGCTCGACAGCCACAGCGATTGGGTGTTTTCAACGGCTTTTTCGGACAACGGACGTCACGTGTTGAGCGCAAGCCGCGATGAGGCGATCAAGCTCACGCTGGTTTCGACCGGGCAGTTTATCGATGATATCAACACGCATACGACACCGCTCCGCTGCCTCGCCCGCTTTCCGCGGCCTCTGGCGACCCTGAGCGGAATCAGTCCGCAGCACTTCTTGCTGGTTCTGGACCGCAATGTGTTACCCGATGTGGCGCCAACCGGTACGGCATGGCTCCATCTGAACGGGGCCGGCATCAACGCTGCCGGCGATTTTAGCGTTCAGCTGCCTACCGGCAGCATTCCAACGCAACCATCGGTTGCCGTGACATTGCCGGGCGGCGCCAAAGACGGTGTTTACGACGTCAACATCACCGCCGCCAGGGCGCCTCTGCCGGATACCGACACAACCTCGGTCCGGCTGGATATCGGCAAGCTCACCGTGAGTGGCGCCGGCGCCAGGTTTCGTCTGCAGCCCGATCAGGTGGTATGCGGCGGCTCAGACGGCATACCGCGCCTGTACAAGGTCTTTCGTACCGAGCCTCGCACGATGAATATGGAAGATCACAATATGCTGCGGGAGTTTCCGCGCCAGCTTTCGGCAATTACCTCCGTCGGTATCAGCCCCGACGACGGCATTCTCGCGGTGGGCAGTGAAAACCCGGTGATAAACCTGTACAACATGGTGACGGGAAAGCTGATCACAACCATGCACGCCACTGCAGGCGCAACCTATGCGCTGGCGTTCAGCCCGGATGGCAGGCTGCTGGCTGCCGGTGGTTTCGACGGCTCAGTGCGCCTCTTTCAGGTGCCGGGCGGCGCCCTCAGGAAAAGCTTTTCGCCGGTGCCACTATCGAAACCGCTGGCAGAAAAGCGGCAAAGCAAGGCCGGCTTATCGAAGAGGAATTCGTAAGCCGAATCGTGTAACAAGCTAAAAGTAACTGGATTCTTGACATGCGCTGCATCTCACAGTAGCGCAAATCCGTGGCTTGGACCACGGCTCGGGGGCATTCGTTATGGTATCTGCTTCGACAAAGCTGTCTGCAATGGTTGGACTGGCGCTCGCCGCGGTTAGTGGCATGCGCCCCGCGCTGGCCGCCGGGACCGCTCCGCCGCCCCGTCCCAAATTGCCGGCGATTACCTCCATCAGCGTCCAGCCGGCCAGTTTGGTACTCAGTAACATTCGCGACGTTCGCACATTCATCGTTACCGGCCAGACCAAAGCTGGATACGCGGTAGATTTGTCGTACCTGGCGCACGCCGTTTGCCACTCACCCTGCGTCCGAATCGACGCGCAGGACTTTGTCCATCCGGTACGAGCGGGTCGGGCCACCATCATCGTTACGGCCGGCGGCCGCCGGGCCGTGCTGCCCGTACTGGTGAAAAGCGTTAGCTCACCACCTGTCAGCTTCGTAGAAGAGATTGAGCCGGTCATAAGCAAAATCGGCTGCAACGCCGGCACGTGCCACGGCGCTGCCAAAGGCAAAGATGGCTTCAAGCTGTCGCTGCGTGGTTACGACCCAGCGTACGACTATCAGGCGTTGATTGATGACGTCTCGGGACGGCGGTTCAATCGCACAGATCCGGCGAAAAGCCTGATGCTCCTGAAGCCCACAGAGGCCGTACCTCACATGGGTGGGTTGGTGTTGAAGCCCGGCAGCCGGTACTACAAGCTGATCAAAGACTGGATCGCGCAGGGTGTCACCTTCGACGGCAAAACGGCATCGCGCCCTGTATCCGTTTCGGTGCTGCCCAAAGTTCCTAACGTCACGCTGCCAGGCATGACGCAGAAGACGATTGTCATCGCAACGTACAAGGATGGCGTTACGAAAGATGTGACGCGCGACGCGGTCCTCAGCAGCAGTCAGCCGCTGGTGGCCACCGTGCAGCCGAATGGCACGGTTACTGCCGTACGCCGCGGCGAGGCCGCCCTTTTGGTGCGTTACGAGGGCAACTACGCCACCCAGAATATCCTGGTGCTTGGAGACCGTGCCGGTTATAAGTGGGCTTCGGCTCCGGAGTACAACTACATCGACAAGCTGGTTGACGCCAAGCTGCAGAAGATCAAGGCGCTGGCGGCGCCGGTTTGCGGAGACGCCACCTACCTGCGGCGCGTTACGCTTGACTTGACCGGCTTGCCGCCAACCCCGTCCGAGGTGGTCAAGTTCCTTGCCGATAAAGCTCCGACGCAGCAGAAGCGTGCGGCGCTCGTCGACTCCCTTATCGGCTCGCCAGACTTTGTGGAGCACTGGACAAACAAATGGGCTGACCTGCTTGATTGCAGTTCGCGGTACCTGGGCGATGATGGTGTGCGCAAGTTTCACAACTGGATTCACTACGCCATGGCGACCAACATGCCGTACAACCAGTTTGTAAAGTCGATGCTGACGGCCAGTGGCGACGCCTACACCGTGGCGCCGGCCAACTACCTCCGGATTGTGCGCGACACATCTACAGCTACTGAAGATGTGACGCAACTGTTCCTCGGAGTTCGGTTTTCGTGCTGTAAGTGCCATGACCATCCGTTTGAACGCTGGACGCAGGACCAGTACTATCAGATCGGCGCCTATTTTTCGCAGGTCGCCTTCAAGCCGGGAAGCCGCCCCGGTGACGAGGTCGTGTACGACTCGGGTAAAGGCCAGATGATCAGCCCGCGTACCGGTGACGCAGTAGCCCCGGATGTGCCGGTGGGCTATGCGAAACCGATCACGGCATCGTACGACGATCGGCGTGAGGTTCTTGCCGACTGGCTCACGTCGGCAAAGAATCCGTTCTTCGCACAGGCAATGGCCAACCGGGTATGGAGCTACTTCCTGGGCAAGGGGATCATCGATCCGGTTGATGATATCCGCTCCAGTAATCCGCCAAGTAACCCGGCTCTGCTGGCGGCGCTCACTAAGGATTTCGTGGCACACGGGTTCGATGTACGGCACATCATGCGTGAGATCGTGTTGTCGAGAACATACCAATCGACTATCCGCACCAACAAGTGGAATAGCGACGATGACACGAATTTCTCGCACTTCATTCCAAACCGGCTCCAAGCGGAGGAGCTGTTGGACGCGATCGACCTTGCCACCGGTGCTCAAACGCACTTTACGGCTGAGCCCGTCGGGATGCTTGCAGAAGACCTGCCCGATTCCTCCGCTCCCGGAAGTGGCGGCTTCCTGGACGTGTTCGGTAGGCCGTCCCGCCAAACGCCGTGCGAATGTGAACGCACGGTGAATGTAAGCCTTGGCCAGGCGATGAACCTCATAAACGGTCCCACGCTGTCGGATGCTGTCGACAGCCCAACAGGACGCATCGCCGCGCTTATGAAAACCAATCCGAGTGACGCCGATTTGGTGAACAGCATCTTCCTTGCGTCACTGTCGCGCTATCCAACTGCCACCGAAATGGCCGCATCCACGCGCGCACTGCATCAAGCCTCAACCCGGGAGCGTGGCGCGCAGGATTTAATGTGGGCGCTACTCAACAGCCCGGCGTTTCTCTTTAACCGGTAACCACCGGAGGTGTAATATGCTCTCCATTCCTGGTAAACAGGGTCGGCTGTGTGATAGCCTGACGCGCCGCGAATTGATGCGCGTCGGCGGCGCCGGCATGCTTGGTCTTGCCCTCCCCGCGTTTCTTCGATCGGAAGCATCGGCCGCGCCCAGCACGCTGCCGGGATTCAAATCGGTCAAATCGGTGATTCTGCTCTACCTGCAGGGCGGTCCCAGTCACATCGATATCTGGGACCCCAAGCCCGATGCGCCTGCCGACGTCCGCGGCCTCTTCAAGCCAATCAAGACCAACGTACCCGGCGTTTGGCTTTCAGAAACAATGCCGCTGTTGGCTCAGCAGATGGATAAGTGCCAGCTCATCCGGTCGGTATCGTACACGCCGAACGGTCTGTTCAACCATACCGCCGCGATGTATCAGATGCTCACCGGCGAACAGGCCGACAAGGTCTCGCCCTCGGGGCAGCTGGAGCCGCCTTCACCGTACGACTATCCGAACGTTGGCTGCCAGATTGTCAAAAGGTTACCACCAGCGGTTCCGATGTTGCCGTTCGTGATGATGCCGCGCCCACTGCAGGAGAGCAACGTCATCGGCAAGGCAGGAACAGCCGGCTTCCTCGGCAAGGCTCTGGATCCTTACTACCTCTATCCGCCGGGCGACGATATGGACCAGACCAAAATGGACCATATCAAACTCGACGACTTTACGCTCCGCGGTGAGGTATCCAAAGCCCGTATGGAGCGCCGGGCGAATCTGAGGACGCTCATCGATTCCTCCATGCCCGATCTCGAGCAGGCAGTAAGCAGCTACGCCCTCGATGACTACTACAAGGACGCATTGAGCCTGATCCTGTCCGGTCGAGCACGAAAAGCGTTTGACCTGACCGAAGAGCCGGCGGCTATTCGTGACCGGTACGGCCGGCATACCTGGGGTCAGTCCTGCCTGCTGGCTCGTCGTCTCATCGAGGCGGGTACTCGGTTTGTGCAGGTCAACTGGCCCTCGGTGGCAAACGGCGACCCGAAAACGACCGCGTGGGATACGCACGCAGCCAACTTTGGACCGCTGAAGAACCTCCACTGCCCCAAACTCGACAGCGCCGTATCGGCCCTGCTGGAGGATATGACGCACCGCGGCATGCTGGAGGATACGCTGGTACTGGCCGTTGGCGAGTTTGGCCGCTCGCCGCGACTGGGCGTCAGCACTTCCGGCAATGGCAACGCGCCGGATGGCCGGGATCACTGGCCGTACTGCTACACAGCGCTCATCGCCGGCGGCGCCATCAAGCCTGGGCAGGTTTACGGAAAGTCGGATGAAACGGCGTCGTCGCCAAAGGAGAATGCGGTAACGCCCACCGATATACTGGCCACCGTTTACCACATGCTCGGCATACCGCCCAGCACCATCTACCACAACAACCTGGGCCAGCCGCGCGAACTGGTAAAGGGCAAGATAATAACCGGCCTGTTTTCGTAAGCCCGTCCCGGTGAAAGCCGGCCGCCGCCTGCCTTTGCTGTAAACGAACGAGGCGACCCGCCGTAGTGGGCCGCCTCGTTCGTTTGGTACCGGACTCTATCGTGAAGCCTGGGCGATGGCTTCTGCAAATCTGCTGCTTGTTATAACTCGGTTTTAGACGCGGGCAAGCCGTCGGCGCCGATCTCGTAGATGATCGGAACTCCGTTTGGTATATTCAGGGCCACCACCGCCTCTTCGGAGAGGTTATCCAGCGCCATCACGATAGCTCGCAGGCTGTTGCCGTGAGCTGATACCAGAACGCAGTTTCCCGCCTGTAGCTTGGGCAGAATCTCACGTTGGTAGTAGGGCAGGGTGCGAGCGGCGGTGTCCTTCAGACTTTCCCCGTTTGGCGGCCGCACATCGTAGCTGCGGCGCCATAACATTACCTGGGCGTCGCCAAACTTCTGAGCGGTCTCGGCCTTATTCAAGCCCTGCAGGTCACCGTAGTGGCGCTCGTTAAGCGCCTGATTGTATGTAACCGGCAGGTCCTCCTGCTGCGCCGCCTTCAGGCAAATCTCAAGCGTGTCGATCGCCCGCCGCAGCACTGAGGTGTACGCCTCTTGAATGACAATGCCGGCGGCAAGCAGCTTCTCTCCGGACTCGCGCGCCTCCACCACCCCTTGTTCGGTTAGCGGAATATCGACCCATCCCGTAAACCGGTTCTCCAGGTTCCAGGTGGATTGTCCATGCCGCAGCAGTATTAACTTTGCCAATCGTGTACTCCCTCAGCCAAGATTCTCCAGCGCCGTTCTAAAATCGGCCAAAGTCAATGATCGCGACTGGTTCTCATCGCCGTCGGCGATCCGGATGAGCGCCTGGAGCCCAGCTTCATCAACCAATGCCCGGATATCCGCGCCGCTGTAACCATCCGTGATGCGGACCAGTTCGTCCAGCTCAACATCATCGTCGAGCTGAGCCGAGCGGGTGCAAAGTTGCAGCAGTTGCAGCCGGCCGTTGGCTTCCGGCATCGGTATCTCAATCTCGCGCGACAGCCTTCCCCCTCGGCGCAGAGCCGGGTCGAGCATATCGGGTCGGTTCGTGGCGGCAATTACCAGCACGCGTTCGTTACGAGTAAGGCCGTCCATCTCCTGCAGAAACTGATTGACCACCTTGTCGGAATGAATCGCCACGCCACCCTGACGCATCGGTAGGAGCGCGTCGACCTCATCGATGAAGATGATGGCGGGCGGCGTGGCGCGCGCCCGTGCAAACAGGTCGCGCACGCGTTTTTCACTCTCGCCAACATACATCTGGTGAATATCGGCCGGCGTTATCGAGTAAAAGCTGCACTTTGCTTCGTGGGCTAACACACGCGCAATGGTGGTTTTGCCGGTCCCGGGCGGGCCCTTGAGCAGCAGACCGGTGGGCGGCTGCACACCGAGCTGCTGCGCCAGCTCCGGCTTCTCCATCATCAGCTGCACCTGCCGCAACTCTCGCTTGGTCTTATCGTTGACCACCAGATCCGCCCACGTAAGAGGCTCGCGAGGTGTTGTTTCTGGAGCCACGGAGTCGATGCCCTCCAGCGAGCGCGCCAATCCCCGATAGCCGGTGTTTGCAGGCTCCAGTTCGGCGGCTTTGCGCGCTGCTTCGGCCGCCTCGGGACGCCGCTCCAGTGCTTGAAGCGTTCTTCCCAGGTAGTGCCATGCCCGGGCGTGTGCCGGATCCCGCGAGGTAACCGATTTCAGGTAGTGGGCGGCGTCATTCAGATTCTGTCGGTACGCTCGATAACGACGCTTCCCATCGCGGGCGGTTTCATCAAATCCCAGCACATGCGCGCCATACGCAACCGCAAGGTCGGCCAGCGTGGGTTTCTCAGCTTCAGCCAGGTTCCAGAGTGCCCAGCCAAGCCGGAATCGTGCTTCAACGTTCTCGGCATCGGCAGCTACGGCCCCTCGGAAAAACTCAATGGCGCTATTCCAGTTGTACACGCGGGCGCGCTGCATGCCTTCGTGCAGCAGGTCTTCCAGCGGTACAGGTGGTAAATCGGCCATTATTGGTCGGTTGCAGATTGTAGCAGCCGCGCCGCATCCGCCAACGCCGGGTCTATTCCACGAACTCCACCATGCCAACAGGAGCCGAAATGCCCTTGTCGGCGCCCCGCTGAAGGAACAACTCAATACTGCGGCGGCCGGCGTCGCCCATCTCAAGCGTCCAGTCGTTTACATACATGCCTACAAACCGGTCGGCGGTGTCGGTGTCCATATCTCGCGCATATTGAAGCGCATGCTGCAGACCGGCTGCTCGATGCTGCAACGCGTATGAAATACTGGCCTTGAGCGCCCTGCTAACCTTCTCCTGCGTTTCGGCGCTCAGGTCCTTGCGGATCGCGTTCACGCCAAGCGGCAGCGGCAAACCGGTGTCATCCTTCCACCATCGGCCCAGGTCGGCGCTGCAGTGCAGACCAAGCCGACCGTGCGTCAGTTGTCCCTCATGGATCAACAGACCGGCCTCGTGCTCGCCGCTTGCCACCGCCTCCATGATCTGATCAAACGGCATCACCACGGCTTTGAACGGACCAGGCAGAAAGAGCGAAAGTGCGAGAAATGCCGATGTCATCCGACCCGGTATCGCGATGGTGAGGTTGCAAAGCTCTTCCGGTGAACATGGCTTGCGAGTAACGACGATCGGCCCGTAGCCGTCACCCATGCTGGCGCCGTGCGTCAGGATCGCGTAGCGGTCACTCACCTGCGTGTAGGCGTGTACCGATATCGCCGTACACTCGAGCCGGCCATCGCGCGCCCATTCGTTGAGCGTTTGAATATCTTGAAGCGTGTGGTGGAACTCCAGTCCCTCCGAATCCACAAGATGGTTTGCCAGCCCGTAAAACATGAAGGCGTCATCGGAATCCGGACTGTGGCCAAGTTGAATGAGAGTTGGTTGGGCCGATGCGGAGGAAGTGTGCATAGAGTCCTTCTACAGCGTTACGGACTGAGCCGTTTCAATGCCCGGCAGTTTTGATATGGCATCCAGTGTGCCGGCATCGACGGGACTATCCAGGACCAGCGCCATTAGCGCGGCTCCACCAACCCGTTCCCTTCCGAGGTGCATGCCGGCGATGTTGATGCCATGCTCACCCAGTAGCGTACCGATCCGGCCAACCACGCCGGGCCGGTCACCGTGCCGGGTCATAAGCACAGCGCCTTCTGCGCCGATATCCAGTGTGTACCCCTCTATACTCGTCACCCGTGGTTCGCCGTCGGCAACCCGGCCGGTTACGCGCCGGTTTGAACCGTTGAACTCCACGCGCACCTCAATCGACGCAGGCTCGGAACTGCGCCGGTGCGATGTTGAGAAGGCAATGCCCTGTGCCGCAAGCATGCCGGGTGCATTCACGGCATTCACCGGAACGTCGCCGTGGCCCTCCAGCAATCCCTCCGCGGCCGCACGCCCAAGCATCTCCGTTGGAAGATTGGCGAAGTCGCCAATGCATACCACCTGCATAGCGGTCGCAGAACTGCTTCCGGCAAGCTGGCGCTGCAGGCTGCCGAGCCGCTTGGCGAGTACGAGATAGGGCGTAAGTCGGTCCATATCCTGAGGAGAGACTGCCGGCAGGTTTACCGCGCTGCGCGCCGGCTGCCCCTGCAAAACGGCAGCGATCTGTTCGGCAATGTCGATGGCCACGCCGATCTGGGCCTCCTCCGTGGAGGCGCCGAGGTGTGGCGTCAACACGTTCTGTGGAAGCGCCAGCAGCGGGTTGCCGGCATCCACGGGCTCGCTGGTGAAAACATCGAAGCCGACGCCGGCAACCTTGCCACTCGCCACCGCCTCAGCGGCTGCGGCCTCGTCAATGATGCCGCCTCGGGCACAATTGATCAGCCTTACACCGGGTTTCATTCGGGCAATCTGCGCTGTACCCAGCATTCCGCGAGTTTCCGCCGTGAGCGGCACATGAACCGAGATGTAGTCGCTCTGCTGAATCAGGTCGTCCAGCGTCACCAGCTCGGCGCCAATGGCTGCCGCTGATTCGGCATTGCTGAACGGGTCAAAGGCGATGACGCGCGCCTCAAATGCCGCGACGCGCTGTGCCACCGCCTGGCCGATTTTGCCGAGACCGATAATTCCCACCGTCTTACCGAATATCTGGGCGCCCATGTACTTTTTGCGGTCCCAGCGGCCCGCCTTCATGCCGGCATCGGCCTGCGGTATGTTGCGGGCAAGCGCCAACATCATGCCAATCGCCATCTCCGCCGCTGCCAGTGTGTTGCCACCGGGCGAATTCACGACGACGACACCGCGCCGCGTGGCTTCCGCCACGTCGATGTTATCGACGCCGACACCGGCTCGGCCGATGATCCGCAGGCGCGGTGCGGCGGCTAGAATCGCCGCCGTAACCTTGGTTTCACTGCGAACCGCCAACGCGTCAAACTCACCGATCACCTGGATCAATTCGTCCGGTGTCATTCCAGTACGGACGAGCACGCTGCAGTCGGGTATAGCCCGCAACAGGTCGATACCCTGTTCCGAGATTGGGTCACTTACCAGCACGCTGGGCATAATGGATTCGTCGCTCCCCGGGCCGGCGGCGGTGCAACGGAACGGCGAACGACGCGAAGCGTGAAAACCAACCGTTTTAGCGCCTGGCCGCAGGCAAAGTGGGCTTGCAGGCGGAACTGAGATTACCAGAATGGCCGGCTCAGTGTCAACCAATGTGGATAGCCCTAATAACCTCACCGGTGAGCTCGCCATTCTTGCCTGCCCCAATGCATTCAAGGGCAGCCTCACTGCATTGGAGGCGGCACACGCGATCTGCTGCGGCAGCGAGGTCGCTCGCGAGCATGGAGCGCGAGTTACGTGCCGGATGCTGCCACTGGCCGATGGTGGCGACGGCACGCTCGACGTGCTGGTTGCCGCCTCACACGGCGAGGTTCGCTACTGCCGGGTTACCGGTCCACTCGGCGAGCCGGTTGAAGCACGCTGGGGGCGGCTCGCCGGCCGCCTTGCGGGCACAGCAGTTATCGAGAGTGCCGAAGCCGCGGGCTTGCGCCTGCTGCAGCCGAATCAATATCAACCGCTGCTCACCACAACGCGCGGTGTAGGTGAACTCATGCTGGACGCATTGGAGGCTGGGAGTCGTAGGCTCGTCGTGGGGATCGGTGGCACGGCGACAAATGATGGAGGCGCCGGGATGCTGCAGGCGCTGGGCGTTCACCTGCGCGATGGTCAGGGAAGCGAGCTTGTCGCAGGCGGTGCTGCTCTCGCACAACTGGACTCAATAGATACGTCCTCAATCCGCCTGCCGAGTCGCGTGGAGGTGGTGGTAGCGTCCGATGTTACAAATCCGCTCTGTGGGCCAGACGGCGCGAGCGCAGTCTACGGACCGCAGAAGGGCGCCACACCGGCTATGGTGGCTCAGCTAGACAGCGCGCTCATCCGCTTCGCGAGCATTGCCGAGGCTGCGCTCGGCATACCGATAGCCGCCAGACCGGGTGCCGGGGCGGCCGGCGGGATGGGCGCTGCCCTAATGGCCTTTTGCCACGCCAAACTGCAATGCGGTTCGGACCTGGTGCTTCAACTCGCAGGATTTGACGAAGCGGCTCGTACGAGCCAGGTCCTGATTTCCGGCGAAGGTCGCCTGGACGCGCAAACGGCGCAGGGCAAGTTGATCAGCGTTATCGCCCGCAGGGCCGCTGAGCTTCGGCTGCCCCTCTATGCATTGTGTGGCACGGTGGAAGCCGAAGCTGCCGCCCAGCTGCACGAGATCGGCGTTACCGACGCGGTCGCCCTCGCAGGACCGGCCACGTCCACGGAAGAAGCGATGGAGTCTGCCGGCCCCCTTCTGACTGCGGCTGCGGCGGCGCTGATACGCCGCCTTGCGTCGCCCCAGAGCACGAGCCGGCCGGCCGGCGCGTGACGTTGAGCTAGCCGCCCGCCTTCTTTACGTTGGGATTTGGTTTGACGTTGACTTCCGGTAACACCTTGCGAAGATGCCGTACCCAAATTTGCGCTAACTGAAGCGGAGTGCTGGTATTGAACTTGGCCGTTCGCTCATCCAGAGTCACCAGGAGCCGGTCCTTGACCATGATCTTCGCATTGTTCTTGTCGATCGAGACCGCCTGAATATCATCGGGCCGCAGGTTCGGATCGCTAAGTATCGGCACCAGACGGTCGGCGATGGCGCTGGCACGCTGCTCAACAGTCATACCGGCCGCAGGAAAGCGGATGGTGAACAGATGCTCGCCGCCAACCGATACGTCGCCATCGCCCTGAGCGGCGGCCGACAGCGGCGAAAGAAGCGCGGCACACCCCAGCACACCAGCAAAGACTGTAAATCCGCGAACACAACCTCGCCAGGTCATCAGCACTCTCCCTCGGTTTCTGGAATTGCTCAATCGGAATCTGCCGCAGGCTCGGCGCCACCCGCGGCGCCGTTTGTACCACGCTTCTTGACCATGGTCTGGGCACGCTCACTCACTGAGGAAACCGTTTCACGCGCCCGCTGGCCGGCTGCCTGGGCGACGTTCGAGGCGCGGTCACGCGCTGTGGTTGCCTTTTCACCAAGAATACGGCGTGTCTCCGTGCCTTCCTGAGGTGCGTACAGCAGCGCGATGGCCGCGCCCGTAGCGGCGCCCAACAAGAAGAAAACCAGATTGCCTCCGGCGGATGAATCGCTGCTCATTGTAATCTCCCTCGCCATTGGTCAGCACGACGCCGACTGCGACTGGCGGTCACTGTGCATTGAGCATACCTTTCACCGCACAGCAACTGCTATTCGTTCCATAAACCGTCCTAGACTGCTGCCCATCCAGGAGGCGGAAGCGCAATCTGGTCGTCGCTGGTTTGGCTCTGCGACACGCGCTTCATACTCGCTGAGAGCCACTGAAACATCTCCACAAAGTTCAGGCCGCTCAACTTTACCGGTGGCCTGGGCGATATGGCCGCAAGGCGTACCATATTCGCACCCTCCACTCCCACGGCGAAGAATGCGATACGCTTGTTACCGACCGCATCGTGCAGGCGACGCTCAGCGGCGGATACATCCGCATCCGATTCGCCCTGCGGCTCACCGTCGGTGATCATAAACACCCAGGGGCGGTAGTAGGCGATCCCGTTGGCCTTGTACTCCTCTTTGCGCGCTTCGATCAGGTCGAGCGATTTTTCAATCGCCGCTCCCATGTGGGTCAGGCCACTGGCTGCCAATTGCGGCGGATCAAACGCGTCCACGGTCACGAAATCCTCTTCGACGCGCACCGCGTCATTGAAGGTCACAAGGGCGGTTTCGACCCGACGGCTGGCGAGGGCATCGCCGGAAAGGTGAGCCTTGTAGGCCACCAGGCCCTCGTTCAGCGCAGCAATGGCCGCACCTTGCATCGATCCCGAAACATCCAGCAGCAAAACGCACGGGCACCGTGGCTCGGGGTTTTCGGCGAACTCTACAGAATCCAGTTGCCCGTGAGTGATCATCTCGCCATACCTTCTTTACTACGGTTCGGCGACGCCATTGAGGCCGCAAGTTCCAACAGTCGCTTCTGCGGTGCAGGAAGCGCGCGCGACGTGGCGTCCGCCAGTGGAATCCACTCGGAGGAACGCGGAGATACCGGTGCCCCCCGGCGCATTTCGGACTGCTGCAGTGCTACACCGGTCAGAGTGATGCGACAGTTCATTACGCTGTGCTTTATCGTGCCAAACGTCCTCACCGGCTGCGCTCGAATTCCCGTCAGCTCCAATACGGCGCGCGCAGCGGCATCATACGGGGATTCGCCAGCCTCCTGCACCGCCCGTGGTAACTCCCACATTCCGCCCCACAGACCATCTTCCGGGCGGCACACCAGCAGCGCTCGGCCCGCTTCATCCTGCAAAAGCCCGGCCGCGTGCATCTGGTGCGATGTCTTCTGCCGCCGGCCTACCGTCGGATAGTGTGCGGTCTGTCCCGCAAGATGGGCCCGGCAGTATTCGCTCACCACGCATGAGGTGCAGACCGGATTCTTCGGACGGCACACTCGCGCTCCAAATACCATAAGCGCTACATTGAACTGGCCCGGATTCTCATCCGGCACCAAGTCTGCAGCCAACCGCCAAAGCTCACGTGCGGTCCTGGGCGTTTTGGGATCGCCATCCACAGCGTACAGACGGCACAGCGCTCTCGCCGCGTTTGCATCCACGGCGGCCGCCTGAACACCGAAAGCTTGCGAGGCTACCGCACCGGCGGTATATGCGCCGACACCGGGGAGGCGACGAAGAGCCGCGAGGTCTTCGGGAAGTCTGCCGCCATACTCCCGCCAAACCTGGCCTGCCGCCGCATGCAGCTTCCGAGCACGCGCATAGTAGCCAAGACCGGACCACACTGCGAGCACCTCTTGAACCGGCGCTGTAGCCAGGGCGTCAACGGTGGGAAATCGCGCCATGAAGCGCTCGTGGTACGGCAGAGCAGTTTGCATCTGCGTTTGCTGAAGCATGACTTCGGATACCCAGATGGCATAAGCGCTCATCCCGGCAAACGGAGACTTGAGGCCGGATGCATCGTACCAGGCCGTCAAGCGCCTGGATATGGCAGTTGCGGATTGTATCATGTGCCAATTGGGTGTCGAGTTGGCAGCGACACTACGATCAGGTCGTCCGGTCAGGCAAATGCAGCGTGTTAGCGGGTTTACTGTACCGGATTCTGCGCGGTCCCGGCTGATCGTGTTGACCTATAAACCACCAAACAGAAAAGCATGACGGCACCTGCGTCTTCATCTGCAGTTACGGTTCTTGCCCTCCAGCAACTTCCCGACGTTGGCGACCAGACGATCTCGCATGTGCTGCGATTGATGGCACAACGGGGCTGTGCCTGGGATGCACTATGCCGAGTGTCGCCGGACGACCTCGTGCGCGAGTGGCGCCTTAAACCGGCCGCAGCTGCCCGGCTTGTATCTGGAGGCGAAGCGTTGGATGCCGCCGCGCGGGCTTTGTGGCGGCGCTTGACGTTGGCCGGCGGCCGCATCGTGACCTGCACGGATGCCACCTGGCCCGACCGAATTGTGCGCTGTTACGAGGAGTCGCCACCGGCCGCGCTCACGCTCGTCGGTCGCGAAGCGCTCCTGGCGCCCTCCGCCGCCGACAGATTTACATTCGGTGTTGCGGTATCGAGCGCCGTGCCGGGATCCTCAACCCGGGCCGCGCAGGCTGGCACGCTGCAGCGCTGTGATGAAGCGACTTCAGCGCTTGCGCGCCTTGGAGGCGTTGTGGTTACAGGGCACAATCGACTACCGTACCAACGGGCGGCACTGGCAGCCCAGCGTATACGAACCCCGGTGGTTTACGTGATCGATAAAGGCTTGACGAACGCCCTCGGACCCGAGCTCAACCATCCGCTCTTTCCTGCTGCCCGTATACGCGATGCCGAGTTTCAGGCGAATATAGATCTTGCGCTCTCTCCCTTCGCTCCGAGTGCGCCGTTTGTGAAGGATAACAATCGCCGGCGCGATCGAGTGCTGTTTGCCCTCTGCGACCTGGTGGTGGCGGGCGACGTAAAGGAGGACGGCAACATGCTGGAAGCATGTCTATCGGCGCACAGGCAGCGGCGCTGTGTTGTGGTGCTGGACGGCGGTGGGGGCGGGAACCGCCGCCTGCGCGAAGCAGGCTGCTTACGCCAACCCGACTCGGATCTCGGCTGGCGGCAAATTGTCAGCACGTGTGTGTCTGCATCATGAGTTCCGCCGACGTCAAGCGCTCGCACGATGCCGCAACCGCTCCCGCGAAGCCCGGCCGTGCGATAGGTACGCCGCTATCCAGTTTTGAACTGGATGCAGCGACTGCCGCAGCGATGGACGAACTCGCGGATGCCCTCGGCCTGGATCGCCTCATTGCGCTTTCGGTGGTTGACAGGGAGCGGGTTCTGCTGTGCGCCAGAGCCGTCGGCATCCCGGATTCTTCGGTGATGGGCATGCGGATCGAGCTCGCAGATGCGCCTGGCCTGGAAGCCGTTGAACGCTCTGGGGAAATCGTTACCTGGCAAGATGCGGAGAGGATTCCAGCGCCGTTGAATCGCTGGCTGAATGGCGAGAGTGTTGTGATACCACTCCGCCTGGGTGGTCGGTCGCGAAGCTTGCTGGTCGGGCAGCTGCGCCACGGTATCTCGTCTCGGTCGGAGCGGTGGCTGGCTCGCGCTCGGACGGAAGCTCGTTTCGCCACCATGCTGGTCGAATTGGTCCGCACCGCGGCCGCATACCGGTCGGAAGTCGATCTCCGCCAGAATACGCGCGAAATTGCGGCGCACATTCTGGAAGGTCGCGGCCTACCGGACGTAGCGTCATTGGTTATAGATGCTATATGTAAACAGCTTGCCGTGTCAAACGCTGTCTTTCTGCTTCGTCGCGATGACGGGACGTTTGAACCGATCCGCAGTATTGGTGTCGTCGACGCCATCGCAGAGCCGTTGGGGCAGTTCATACTGGGTCCCACTTCCGGCTCGCGCGAAGTCGCCACGCGCCTGCCGGTGCGTGTCCACGAAGTGGCCACCGACACGCGGGTGCCGGCCGCGCTTCGTACGCAGATGGAAGCGGAGAGCCTCCAGTCGCTGTTGGCGCTGGTGATGCACGTCGGAAGTACGGTCAATGGCGTCGTTGCGGTGTTCTCTGAAACGAGCCGTGTCTTCACACCCGCCGAACTGACCACGTTTCAGATTTTTGTCGATCAGGCGACCCTGGCAGTAGAGTTCGCGCAACTGCTGAGCCGGCAGCGTGAACTGGCAACCATGGCTGAGCGCAGCCGGCTGGCGCGCGAAATGCACGACACAGTCGCGCAGTCGATAATTGGCGTCCTCACGCATTTGCAGACACTTCGGACAGACTGCACGCAATTGCATTCTGAGCCACCCGCAGCTCTGTTGACGGCGATACGAGAGGCACAGAAGGCGCTGGCAGAAACCCGTCGCGCCATCCAGGGCCTGCAGCCGCAGGAACTGGAACAGATGGACCTGACGCACGCCATTCAGGCTGCAACTCGCGGCTTTGAACAGCGGACCAGCATGCCGGTACTCATGAACGTTGATGGCCGCGAACCGGATTTGCGGCCCGAAGTTAGAAGTACGCTACTGCGCATATGCCAGGAGAGCCTGGCGAACATTCAGCAGCACGCACACGCGCGGCGTGTACGGCTTCGTCTGGAGTTCGGCGCAGCAGGAGCGCATCTTACCATCGAGGATGATGGCGTAGGCTTCGATCCGGAAGGGAATGCGCCGGGCGAACGAGAGCCCGGCTACGGCCTGGAAGGTATGGCGGAGCGTGCCAGGCTGACAGGTGGCACCTTGCAGGTAGAGAGCAGGCCCGGCTGGGGGACACGAGTCACCTGCGTTATCCCGTACCGCAATACCCCGTCGGTGCCGCTGCGTGGTGCGCAGCATCCTCAAACACGAAACGATGTGACGAGCCACGAAACGCACCCGGCTGGCGCAGTGGTGCGCGTCATTGTTGTCGATGACCACACCGTAACCCGTGAAGGGATCCGGTCGCTCATCGAGACGAGCGGAGATATCGAGGTAATTGCCGAGGCGGAGAACGGCCTCGAGGCTGTCGGCCTGGCCGAGGAGCTTGAACCCGACCTGGTGCTGATGGACCTTCAGATGCCGGTGATGGACGGTATCGAAGCTACACGTCGTATTCGGGCGCTGAATCCAAACCTCCCAGTCGTGATTCTAAGCACTTTTGCAGGAGAAGCCCGTATACGTGACGCGTTAGCGGCCGGCGCCATCGGCTACCTGCTGAAGGATTCCGAGCCCGAAGAGCTCGTCTCGGCGATTCGCGCCGCCGTCCAGCGCGAAGTGGTGCTGTCGCCGGAGCTCGCCAGCCGGATCGCCAGCCAATCGGAGCCGGAGATACTTCTCAATCCCCGTGAGACCGAGATTCTGTCTGAACTGGCAAAGGGCGCTCGCAACAAGGAGATCGCCGGCCACCTCTTTATCGCCCCCAGCACCGTGGAGTACCATCTGAGTAACCTGTTTGCAAAGCTCGGCGTAACCAACCGGACCGAGGCCGTACGGGTTGGCATGCAGCGCCGTCTGCTGGCCCCGCCGGAAGCGGACGGATAGCCTGGGCCGCCCACGGCAAAACAGGTTATTACGGTGGCGCGATCTCGGTGCCGAGTCCGCGCTGCCGGGCCATTTTGAACGCCAGCGTAGCTGCGGCCGTATCCTCCAGCGCAACTCCGCACGATTTGAACAGAGTTATATCAGTTTGGTTCAGGCGGCCGGTCTGCTTGCCGCTGACAACATCTGCCAGCTCGCTTACCGTGTCCCAGCGCAGAATGCCACGCTCCGCGGGCTCAAGCAGGTCGCCGGCCTCGAGTTTCGCCTGCTCGACCGAATCTACCGTCACGTTGTCGCATCGCCTTACAGCTTCCAGGTCCAACTCACGCCTCGAGAGTATGTTGCTGCCAACTGCGTTGATATGTTGCCCGGGTTTCAGCCATGCTCCAAACAGAACGGGATCCCGCGCGCTTGTGGCTGTAATCAGCACATCGGCGGCGCTTACAGCCTCCTCCGCATTCAATCCCACTCGTACCGGCAGGTCAAGCTGGCGCTCCATTCTCAGAGCGAAGTCGGCCGCGCGTTCGGCGGAACGCCCAATGCAGACCACCGAGTCCACGCGGCACGTGCAGCACACCGCGGCCAGTTGCGTGCTCGCCTGAGCGCCGCATCCGAAAATGGCAAGGCGGAGGGAGTCGCTCTGCGGCGCCATCGCAGCTGTTGCGATGCCTGTAGCGGCTCCTGTTCTGAGCCGACCCAGCAGGTCCGCCTCCATGAGGCTGAGCAGCTCCCCGGTTTCGCTGCTGTACAGTAGAACCAGAAAACGCACACCGTCGCGAAATGCCGTATAGCACTTTTGGCAAAACATGCCGGTTTGCAGATCAACCGCTGCCATCTGATGATAGGTGCCACGCGGCATGCGGAGGCGCCGCCGCGGCTGGCAGATGGTCTGTCCGGCCGCCGCGTGGTGCACCGCATCACGGACGGCTGTCACAACGTCCGGCATCGTCAACACCGATCCAACGTCAGCCTCGGTAAGATAGAGGGCCATTAGCGTCAGTGGTCCACAGCGGGCGCATCGCCGGCGTGCTGGCCGGATCCGTGGGGCCGCTTCCTCGAGGTCGGACCGCCGCCGGAGGGAACTCGTTGCTCCACGGCCACCTCCTCGCCGATCATCATTCGCAGCAGGTTCGGTATCCAGGTGTCGCGCTGGCCGGCGCCATAGCCCGTGAGCTCCAGCCGGAATACAGGTGGTGGCTGTGCCCCGCCCAGAGGGTCACGTACGGCGAATTCTGCCAATACGGCTGCTCCGGTTGGCGTCACGAGCTCCATTCGTCGTTCATCGGGCCGCAGGACGAAGCCCGCCAGCAACTCCAGCGCGGCCGGTGCGGGAGAGGGCATAGTGCCGTGCGCACACTCTATCCAGCCCCGGTTCATCGGGATATCGGTAACGTACAAGCGCTCGATGCCTAGCAGGTCGAAGCCAATGCATGCGCCGGTGATGTCGATAATTGCATCAACAGCGCCGACCTCGTGAAAGTGAATATCGTCTACCGTGGCGCCGTGAATTCGCGCCTCCGCGCCGGCGAGCCGTCGAAAGGTACTCACTGCACGCGCCACCGTTTTCACCGGCAGAGAGCTGGATGCAAGAATCGATTCGATATCGCTTAACCGCCGACCGTGGCCTTCGTCGCGCTCCTCCAGCAAAACGCCGGCGCGCACACCGGAGATCCCTTCCTTCAGAACATGCTCGCAGTGGAGTGACCAGCCTGGTACGTTCAATTGACGCAACTGTGCCTCCAGTGCGTGCTGTTCCACACCGCAATGGAGCAGCGCGCCCAGTAGCATGTCTCCGCTCACGCCACTAAAGCAGTCAAGTACGCCGATCCGCATTCACATGCCTCCTGCCGGGTCTCCCGCACCGTGGTGTACAATAGTACCGCCCATGCGCTATACCGCCCCGCCGTACATGAACGACGTGCTGCCGCACGAGCCGGTTCGTGAGCCATGGCTGCATACGGCCCGGTGGCGTGCTGCCGAATCGCGGTTTCGGGCAATCTGCCAGCAGTGGGGCTACCGCGAGATCCGTACGCCCATTGTTGAGCAGACCGAGCTCTTTACGCGCAGTATTGGTGGCGAAACCGATATTGTAAGCAAGGAGATGTTCTCCTTTGAAGATCGCGGCGGCCGGGGACTGACGCTCAAGCCGGAAGGCACTGCGGGCGTTGTGCGCGCCGCGCTGGAGCATGGCTTGCTGAATGTCGCGCCGGTGACCCGCCTGTGGTACATCTCGCCGGCATTCCGGTACGAACGCGGTCAGCGGGGCAGGTATCGCCAGCACCATCAGTTGGGCGTTGAGGTATTTGGTGCCGGCGGCCCGGAGATCGATGCGGAAGTCATTCTGCTCGCTTTGGCGTTTTATGCAAGTGTCGGCATTCCCACCCTGCCGGTGCGCATCAATTCGCTGGGTACACCGGAGTCCCGCGCAATCTATCGGGAAGCGCTTCGCGACTTCATCCGGCCAAACCTCGACAAACTCAGCGAAGAGGGTCGCAGGCGTTTTGAAGTAAATCCGCTTCGGATGCTCGATACAAAGAGCGCCGGCGACCTGGAGCTTCTTCAGGGCGCGCCTGCCCTGCTGGATTGTCTGGACGCCGGCAGTCGAGACCACTTCGATGAACTCCAGGCGTTACTGCGCGCAGAACAAACGCCATTCATTGTGGATCCGCATCTGGTGCGCGGCTTCGACTACTATACGCGCACCGCATTTGAGATAGCCGGCGAAGGGCTGGGCGCACAGAATGCTCTCGGCGGAGGAGGGCGCTACGACGGACTGGTTCAGGAGTGTGGCGGGCCGCAAACGCCGGCGATCGGGTTTGGTTTGGGGCTCGAGCGCTTGTTGATCTCGCTCAATCAACTTGATATTTCGCTCCCGGTGGAAGACGAAAACATCGATGCCTTCATCGTAGTGCTAAGCGAGTCACAGGAGGTCTGGCGCGCTGCCTTTGGATTGCAGCAGGCAATTCGGCGCGCCGGGTTGGCCGCAGGAATGTGTTACCACGCCCGCAAGTTCAAGGCACAAATGAAGGCGGCTGACCTTGCCGGCGCCCGCTATACGGTACTGTTGGGTGACGACGAGTTCCGTCGCGGTACCGTAGCGATAAGGAAGCAAGAGACACATCAGCAAGCCGATATTGCGACACATGAGGCCGTTACGGAACTCAAACGGCTGCTGAGCAAACCGGGCAGCCAAACGGAGGGCAGCTGAAATGAGCCTGCATGTCCACCTCGGGTTCGTCACCTCGCAATCACGCGACTACTTTTCAGAAAAGTGGCTCTATCGTCTGCCTGGTTGCAACGTGCTGGTGGACGGCGGCGATCCTCCGGCGGCCGGTGATGAAGGCGATGCCGAGCGCTCCATGACCCTGGATGTGTCGTCGCCCACCGCCGCCAGGGCATTGTGCCACGCACTGCTCTCCGCAGTGCAGCACGCTAAGGCGACGGTCTCAATCGACTGGGTGGCCGCCGGCGGCGAGCCGCAACAGGTGCGCATCACCAGCCAGAACACCTCAGACGGAGACATTGCCGCTACCCGGCTTTCCGCCGCTCTGCACGCAGCTAAACCTGCCACATCGAATCCGGAGTCGCCGAAGTGACCTGGCGCGAGGCACTGCTACACAAACTCGAGTGCGACCACGTTCGCCAGCATGATGCCCTGCGGTGTTGGAAGCAGACGCGTCCCGACCTGCCTGGCCAACCCGCGTGAAACGATGCGGTTGATTCCGTCGCGGTAGACCAGGCGTGGATCCACTCCGAACCGCTGCGTCAGGTCGGCAAGGTCCACCCCATCCACGGTCCGCAGCCCCACCATCAACGTCTCGCCCAATGCGCGTTCTGGTGGCAGCATCTCACTCTCCGAGATGATGCCGATTCCGCTCCGTGTCGCCTCCACGTAGTGGCGGACGCGCGGCTCACGCTTGAGTCGGCGCCCGCGGATGTAACCGACGGCGCCGGGGCCGAAGCCCATATACTCACCGTTGTTCCAATAGGTCATATTGTGCCGGCACCTGTGCCTACTTTTCGCGAAGTTGCTCACTTCATACTGCAGCAGACCGGCGTCGTTCAGGCGGTCTCGCGCCATTTCGTACATTTCGGCGTCACAATCCTCATCGGGCAACGCTATAGAACCCTGGCGCGCCAGGCGCGCGAAGCGGGTATGCGGCTCTACGGTGAGCGAGTAGCACGAGACATGCTCCGGGCCAAGCTCAACGGCCGTGGTCAGCGCGGCGGACCAGTCAGAGAGTGACTGACCTGGCAGGCGGTACATCAAGTCGAGGCCCACGGTCTGGAATCCGGCCGCACGCGCGTCATTCATCGAGCGAACCGCGTCGCTGCCGGTGTGATCCCGTCCAATGGCCCCTAGCAAGCGGTCGTCGAAGCTCTGGACGCCGATGTTGATGCGATTGAAGCCGATCGACCGGATTTCCGCGAAACGGGCCCGGTCTGCGCTCGATGGGTTGGCCTCGAGGCTGATCTCCGCATCGTGCGCCACCTCGAATCGAGCGAGGACGGCAGCCATAACCTGCGCCAGTTGGTATGGCGCTACGTAAGATGGTGTGCCGCCGCCGAAGAAGATCGTATCGGCTGCAACAGGTTCACTGCTCTCCATCTGCGTCGCCCCGATATCCGAGCAGATGGCATCAATAACGCCTTCAATGAAGGAAGACCCCGGCTTTGCCACATAGACGTTGAAGTCGCAATAGGGACAGCGGCGTGAACAGAAAGGGATGTGTACGTATACGGCTCGGCGCGGTTTGCGGGGCGGAAGCATGGCCTAATACTACCAGCGCGAGTTTGCGACACGGGCACACGGGCATGCAACGCTTGACAATACGGGGTAGCCCGTATATAATGCTCCTCCCGGGTGGCATCGTGAAGACCGGATCGGTCTTTGCCCTTGTTTGCGTCGCCTTGGGTTTGCCGCGGCCGCCCTGGCCGGGGGTGGAGGATTCACTTTGCCGAAAACGCAGCACCGCGCGCTCCTGGTATTCATCCTGGCGCTGGCGGTTGCATCGATATGGGTTTCATTTTCGAAGAAAATACGTGTTTGGTACGGCCTCGATATTCAGGGTGGTGTTCGCGCCGTCCTGGCGCCCGAAATCGACGTGTTCAACAAGGAGCACCTAAAGGACGGCAAGACCTGGAGTGCGGACAATCTGGAGGCGGTGCGCCGGATTCTGGAGAATCGCGTCAATTTCCAGGGCGTCTCCGAACCGGTCATCACCACAAGGCCCCAGGATAATCAGATCGTCGTTGAGCTGCCCGGCCTGAAGAATGAGCAGCAGGCGCTGCAGGAGCTGCAATCCACAGCCAATCTCCAGTTCTACCTGCTGCCGGAACTCGGCAACAAAAACAACACCCGTCCCGCTACGTGGAGCGTCCGCGATCAGGCCGACAGTACCGGCCAAAAGACGGAAACCCTCATCGACAATACTACCGGTCAGCCGGTTACCCCGGCGCAGCTGGATGCGATGGTGTTCAGCCGCGATCCAATTGTCACGGGCAGCGATCTGCTGCCGAATTGCCGGGCCGAGATCAATGCAGCCTCAGCAAGCCCGGATATCACGTTTCAATTCAACTCAAAAGGGTCCGGTATATTCGAGCAGACTACCAGGGCGCACATTGGCGACTACCTCGCAATCTTCCTTGATAAGAAGCTGCTCACAGCACCAACCATCGACAGTGTTATTCCCGGCCAGGGCATCATCCAGGGTAATTTCACGCTGGAGAGCGCCAAGGCGCTGGCAGATCAGCTGAATGCCGGTGCACTGCCTGTTCCGCTTCAATTGCTCGAGGTGCGCAAGGTAGAGGCTACGCTTGGCCGCGAAGCAGTGAAGGCCACGGAAATGGCCGGCCTGATCGGCCTGGGTCTGGTACTCCTGGTTATGCTGCTCTACTACCGCGTGCCGGGCCTTTTGGCGGATGCCGCGCTCATTCTCTATACGTTTTTCTCCTTCGCGCTCTTCAAGCTGTGGCCAGTGACGCTCACCTTGCCGGGCATCGCAGGGTTTATCCTCTCCATTGGTATGGCTGTGGATGCCAACATCCTTATCTTTGAACGCACAAAGGAGGAGTTGCGCGCCGGCAAAACACTCAACAAAGCCATTGATGAAGGCTTCCGCCGCGCCTTTACCGCGATCTTCGACTCAAACACCTGTACGGTAATTACATGCCTCGTGCTGTACTACTTCGGTACCGGTCCAATTCGCGGCTTCGCGCTCACCCTGGGCCTCGGCGTGGCGCTGAGCATGTTCACCGCCATCACCGTGACGCGGACGTTCCTGTTTACGCTGGTCTCGCTGGGTATCGGTCAGAGCGAACGGGCGTACGGTCTGAATGTGCACTGGGACCCGGGCTGGCGCGTTATGAGCCGCAAATGGCTCTGGCTTGGGTTCTCCGGTCTCGTCATCATCCCGGGCCTGGCTTTCTGGGGAATGGGCGGTATCAAGCGCAGTATCGACTTCCAGGGTGGCACCGAGTTGGATGTACCATTTGCTTCACGCCACTCCCCAACGCAAATCGAGCAGACGCTGGCGAAACTCAGTCCGCGGTACAAAGACTGTCGCGTCGTGGTGTCGGACCAGGGAGTGGGCTCGGCAGCCGGTTCGATTCTGGCGTACGTAACCATCGAGAAGGTCAGCGATGCACAGCGCCAGGCGATTATCGACACGCTCACGCAGCAGGTAGGTCCGCTGGTGGCGGGGCAATCCGTTCAATACGCAACGGTTAGCGGTGTCATCAGCCGGCAGCTGACCATCGATGCCATAAAGGCTGTTATCGTGGCCTCGCTGCTGATCGTACTGTTTCTGGCATTCCGGTTCTCGATCGGTGGGTTCCTGGAGGGCCTCAAGTACGGTACCTGCGCAATCATCGCGCTGCTCCACGATGTATTAGTGGTATGGGGCTCGTTTGCGATCCTCGGCTATTTTCTGAATTGGCAAATCGACAGCCTCTTTGTTACGGCGATGCTCACCGTCATCGGGTTCTCGGTGCACGATACGATTATCGTCTTCGACCGTATCCGCGAGAACCTTCACAATCGGCAGAAGGGTGAGACCTTCGGAGAATTGGCGGATCGCAGTATCAACCAGACGATTGCCCGGTCGGTGAACACTTCGTTCACGGTAATCTTGACCCTCACCGCCCTGTTTCTTTTCGGCGGCAACACAATCCATCAGTTTGTAGCCGCGTTGATTATCGGAATAATCAGCGGCACCTACTCGTCCATCTTCAACGCCAGCGTGCTGCTGGTGATGTGGAAACAGCGCGATGTGGCTACAGCGGCTGCAGCCGCTTCGGCGATCTCGCGCACCGTTGGCGGCAGATCGGGCCGCTCCACGGTTGGAGACAGGGCACTGGTAAGTCCGCAACGGCCCGTGGATCCACGCGTGGCTCCAGCAGCGGATGACGCAAACGGCGAGCCACGGTCCGACCCGGGAGCCGGATCGCGGCTGGGGTCGCGCAAACAGCCCGTTCGGCGACGCAGGATGTAAATTGCCCCGATGCAGCTAGCCTGTACCGGCTGCTGCTGGCGCGGTGTCGCTCCGGCAGGGGCTGGCGTTGGCGCGATTGGCGTGGATTGCGAGTGATAAAGAAGGAATCGGTGGTTTGCCGCCGAATGTATGCCGAACACATCGGAGAACCATGATGGCAACGCACAGGCGGATGTCAGTCGGTTGTTCGGCGGGATCAGCGAACGGAATGAATCATCCGAGATGCGCTGACCCGAGAGGAGCGGATTGGATATGTCATCGGAAGAGATGGTCGGAGTGCCGGATGGTACCGAGCCCAACGCCGGCAACGGCGCTGAGGCGCCCGAAGCCGTCGACGTGGGCCAAACGCATACCGTCTCGAGCTTAGACCCAACAAGCGCGGCGCCGGCGTTCGAGACCAATGTATCGCAAGCGGCAGCCGAGGAACCGACCCAGGAAACCACCACCGCAACCGTTCCGACGGATTCGGAACCTACGCTTCAAGCGCCGCCGTCCGAGGCTGTGCCCGCTGCCGCGCCGCCGGCGGAACGTTCCGGCAAATCGGCCGACGACTTCGATGCGGCTTATAGCCAGTCGATGAGCTCTTTGCGCGATGGACAGGTGATCACGGGCACCGTGGTCCATGTGGACCGCGAGGGCGTGATGGTCGACGTCGGAGCGAAGTCCGAGGGAATCATCCGTCCGCACGAGCTTTCCCGCAGTTCCAGCGCGAACATGCACCCGGAGTCGCAAGTTAAGGTCGGCGACGTGATCCGCGTCGTCGTTATCCATGCCGAGAACGAGGACGGCCACCCGGTCCTCTCGAAGAAACGTGCCGATTTCGAACAGGCATGGGAGCAGATCCAGAAGCTGCGAGACGACAACGAAACCATTGAAGCACTCGTCACGGAGCGCGTGAAGGGCGGCCTTACCGTAGACGTAGGCATCCGTGGCTTCGTACCCGCCTCACATGTTGACAACGGTAACCTCAAGACGAATCTGGATCGATACGTCGGCCAAACGCTTAAGCTGAAGGTCATAGAGGTCGATCGCGAACGGCGCAAAGTGGTGCTGTCCAACAAGCTCGCTCTGGTTGAAGATCGTGAGGCGCGTAGCGCCCAGACACGCGCCGACCTCACTGAGGGACAAACGCGTGTCGGTACGGTCCGTCGACTCACCACATACGGTGCGTTCGTCGATCTTGGCGGCATTGATGGGCTCCTCCACATTTCAGAAATGGCATGGACCCGCGTAAACGATCCTCACGACGTACTGCGCGAAGGACAGCAAGTGGAAGTCCTCATCCTCAAGGTGGATATTGATCAGAACAGAGTATCCCTGAGCATGCGGCAGATCCTTCCCGATCCATTCGTCACGCTGGCCGAGCGCGTGCACGCCGGCGATCTGATGGAAGGCACGGTAACGCGCATAGCCCCGTTTGGAGCGTTTGTGCAGGTAGATGGCGGCGTTGAGGGCATCGTCCCAAACGCGGAGCTGCCAAGGAATCACACCAAGGCTACGCCATCTGTGAATCCTGGCGACAAAATCCAGGTTCGTGTCATCCAGGTACGGCCGGATGAGCGGCGGCTGACACTCTCAGTTCGAGGCGCCATGCCGGATGAGCCCGAAGCGGAAGCTCAAGTCGTTAGCCCGCGCGAGCCGCATAGCAAGCGCAGCCGGCCAGACCGCGATGGTGAACCCAGGGATGAGATGCGCCACGCAGCCGGTGCACACGAAGAACCTCGCTATACAATCGGAGACGCAATCGAGCATAACCGCAAGGAGCGCACGCGGAAGGAGAAGCGCGGTCGCCAGGTTGAGGAAGATGCCGATGACGACCTTACCGACATCACCGCCGACCTTGACCTCACGTCGGATCCCGACGCCGAAGCTGAAAGCGGCGTCGACCCAATCGAGGAGGTCTGAACGCGGCGTTGACTCCGCGCCGCCGCCGCCGTCGGCATGGTTGCCCGGCGATCCTGGTTGGCATAACGGGCAGCATTGGCGTCGGCAAGTCTACGGCACTGGCTGCCTTCCGTTCGTCTGGTGCGCGGGTGCTTGACGCCGACGACGATGCGCGCGCCGTTGTGCGTCCCGGCGGCCGCACACTCAGGGCGATCTCAGACGCCTTTGGTTCCGATCTTATCGCTCCCGACGGCACGCTGCGGCGTGGAACCCTGGCCGAACGCGTGTTTGGTAAACCGCTGCTGGTTGAACGCCTCAATCAAATCACGCATCCGGCCATTCGCCGCCGCTTGCGCCGCCGAATTCTTCGCCTGTGCGCTGATTCGCCCGCTGACAGCGTCATTGCCGTTGAGATCCCGCTGCTGTTCGAGAGCGGTCTTGAGTCGTGGTTCGATACGGTGGTGGTCATCGGCGCCGACCGTCAAACGCAGATCCACCGCCTCGTAAACCGTGACGCTTGCTCCGCCGAAGTCGCCGCGATCCGGATAACGGCGCAGTGGTCGTTCGAGCGGAAGGCTGAGCTTGCCGACCTGGTTGTGAACAATAATGGCAGCCTCCGCAAATTCGAACGCTCAATCCAATTGCTGTGCAGGAATCTCGTGGAGGCGCGCCGAACGGCTTCGCAGGAATAGAACGATCAATTGGTGAAAGCGTATTCGACGGCTGTTTCGTACTTGCGCAATGGCATACCGTGTGTTATAATCTCCATACCGTTGTTGCGGCGGCTTCGAGTTCGACAGATCGCATCAGTTTCCCGTTGGCACATCCCCCCGTGCCGGCGGCGCGCAGTTTCCCCCTGTTTGGTGCCAGTGGCCTAACACTCTGGAGGTAGGACGCGCCTTGAACAGAGCCAGATATCGTTCGATCAACCGGGTTATACTTGCTGCCGGAGCCATGTTGATGGCCGCAGCAAGCGCGTCGTTTGCTCAAAACCGATCCAAAAACCCGCGAGGATCGCTGTCGAACTTCTTTGGAGCTCAAAGCGGAGCCAGCCGCGCCGTGTCACCACACGTGCTGTATGGGCGGCTTCAGCAGGTGCCGGCATGGATGACGCAGCGGAAACTGCCGGCCAGTGTGCTTGCAAAACTGCGGTCCCGTGCGCCTGGCGACCAGGCGGTGATACGACAAACCATCCTGCTCACGTCCGCGCAGCCCGGCTCCGGAAACGACGTTATTTCACAAGCGCAGGAATCTCATCCATTCTGGACAGCGGATGAGAAGTTCATCTACTTCGATAGTGACCGGAACAGCGCGGCAGATGCAACTGAGAGCGCTTCGCATACCTACCACATCTACTCAATCTATCCAGACGGCTCCGGCGCCACGCAGATTACCGCCGGCGCCAATAACGATATCGAGCCCGCCATCTCGCAGGATGGTGGCACAATGGCCTACTGCACTGGCGGCAGCATGCAGTACCCAAACAGTCTCGACAATCTTCAGACGAGTGGCTTCCAGCTTGTTATAGTGCCTATAAGCCCCGGACTCGGGACAAGCGGCCAGCCGTCCAGCCCTACGCTGACCAACCCGCAAGGCTTCAATTTTGCCGACGTAAGGCATCCCACCTGGTCACCGTCCGGCGCGCAGCTGGCCTTTAGCGGACGCCTGGTTACCGATAGCACCTACCACATCTTCGTGGTTGACGTTCAGACCAGCAACATCACCCAGGTTACCAAGGGCACGTCGACCGACTCCGCGCCTGCGTGGTCGCCTGATGGCAATCTGATAGCGTTTACCACCAATGCCGCCGCCTGGCCCAATACAGCGGCGCCGATTTCCGCGACGAGCCTTGCCACAACCACGGATATCTGGGTACTTAATCCGAACCGCTTCCGCCCCGACGTACGGCGCGTAACCGGCATAACGATCGGCGGCGTACCAACCACCAACAAGAACGCTGCGTGGAGCACGCTCCGCCCAGACCCGCTCGGCGTGGTACCGGAGCAGCCCACCGGCACCGGCTCGTCAACCGCCGACGAACTGCTTGCGTTTGCCAGCAACCGCGCCGACACCGATCCCAACAACCCTGGTATCCCGAACGCTGTCAAGAACACCTTCGATATCTACTGGCTGCATGCCACCGTCCAGCCCGATATCGGCGTCCCGGGCGATTATACGGTCTCAACGCCCGAAGCGCCCGGTAATCCCGGGTTGAAGCTGCGGACCAGCACGCCGGACACGTCGATCGATCCAACCGAACCCAGTCACGCGTTCGATCCCAACTTCACTTCCAACGAGGATTATCCGGTTTGGCCACAGTACATCGACTCGTACCGGATCGCGTTTCAGAGTGATCGTGGTGGCAACCTGAACCTGTGGGCCTCCACGATTTTTGATATCAACGCGCCAACGCTGTTGAACTACGATGCCAACAACATTGTTCGTATCTCGGAGGATAACAACCCGCTCGTACCGATACGTGAGGCGCTGCCGGGAGACCGGCTGCGCATCGCAGCGCGTGTTGCGGATTATGAAACCGGCGTGGAATCGGTATGGGTGCAGATCAAGTGCCCGGATAGCGCAGAGCAGTCGGCAGACGGCCAGGAGCATAAGACCTATTTCGTTGGGCCAGGCCTGATAAACACCGCCGTTTTTGCCGTCAACCCACCGTATGAATGGGACTCGCAGGCAATACAGCCCAGTTCATCACTCGGCGTGCCAGTGTTCCGAACGCCCGGCTTTATGCCGAAAACCGCGCAGGACCTTTTCGGAACCATCCCAGCCTCCTGGCCTGGATGGAACTGGTATATCCCCGGCGTCGACGATGAGAACGCGTTTTCGGGCTCGCTCAATCCGCCCGACTCCGACGCAAACGACCCGGAAGGTGGCTTCTGGCTGCAACTCTGGGATGACGGGCCTGTATCCAAGGGCGGTCACGAGCCCGAGGGTGAGATCGCCGGCGACGGACTCTACACGGCAGACTGGACGGCTCCAGTTTCGTTCGCCAGCGACTGGATCGTGGACATCATTGCCCGCGATCGCGCGGTGGATCCATTCGACACCGGCCTCCGGACCAACTGGAAAATCTACGATAACGTATGGGGCTTCTCGACGCGCCCATTCACCACGCAGGGTCGCGTCCTTTACGTAAACGACTACGACGAGGGGCAGAAGTTCTTTCTCGGTCGTAACGGAAACGGTGGCACCAACTTCCCCGGCGCGTTTTCGATGTGGCCAACCGAGAGCTGGATGACCGAGCTCAGCACGCAGCTGCTGCCTACGCGCTACGTCACCACCACCTCAGGTGGTCCGCTGCTGAACGTGTTGAACCCGCTAGGCGTCGACTCGTACGGCTCCGGCTTCGCGTATGATCCACTGACGGACGACGGCACCGGCATTCCCGTCACCGGTCGGTACGACCAGTGGCGCGTTCTGTGTCGCGGGCCGATTCCCTACAGCATCCTGCAAACCTACGGCGGTCATCAGCAGACCGATCCCAACGATGTACTCAACGGCAATGCGGCGGTGCAGGTAGATGTGGCTGATCGGTGTGTCATCTGGCACTCGCCATATTCGGGCGACCTCTACGTTGGCCCCGGTACCATCCTGGACAACTCCACGCTCACCAACCTCCTTCAGTTTGTCAACAATGGAGGCCGGCTCTTCCTGGACGGCACCGACATCGGCTGGGCGATTACGAATAGCCAGAGTCAGAACGGTCTCGCATTGCTGGGCCTTGCCGGCACGTCCTACGTCCAGGACGATCCGTTCCAGGGCACGATCGGCGAATATCAGATCAACCTGACTGCCGGCCACTTCACGCATCCGGTCTCAACCGAGTACTGGGCCGCGCCGGCCTACCACAACTATCCCGGCCCACCGCCGTTTCCACCAGACCACCCGCCGTCGGAAGGGCCCATCTTTGTGGCGCCCTCCACAGTTCCGGCAAATCGGGATTGGGGCTGCCTGGGCTCGGCAGCGGCATTTATGGATGTGATGGCGGCGCCCGCAGCAACCACCGACGCAACCTATATCGGTACCTACAACGGGAATCCGGGAGTTGCAGTATCGTGGAACATACCATCCACGAATAGCCTTGGCGGGCGTGTCGTTTACAGCGGCTTCAACTGGGACGGTATCAACCCTGAGTTCTTTACCGTTACCGTGGGAACCGTAACCGAATACATTCTCAAGAACCGCCGCGCCGAGATGATCCACAACGTTCTGGACTTCCTCCGGACGGGCCGCATCTTCGGCACCGTGTTCGCCACACAGGGCAACGGCACCTCGGTACCGCTCTCCGGCGTGTTTGTAAGCGCCACCGGTATCAACATCGCCACCGGTAAAGCCATGACCATGGCGACCACCGTCAGTCAAACCGATGGCTCCTTCTCCCTCGATGGCCTGCCGGCCGAGGGCGCGGACATCTTCACACTGAACGTCGCCAAAACGGGATACCTCCAGAGCTCCCACGGCTCCGGCGCCGTTTTCCATGGCGGCTACCAGGGCCGCACCGACATCTTTATGACGGAAGCGCCTCCTGGCGGAATAAAGGGGCAGATTACCAACTACAGCAACGGCGTGCCGGTACCCGGCGCGGTCGTCATAGCAACCGACATCTCGTCACCCGGCGCCACTAACCCTGCCAGCTTCAGCGGCACCAGCGACTTCAATGGCATCTATACCATTGCATGTCCCACCAGCGTCTATTCCGTGGTGATCAGCAACCTTACTACGCTGGGTTACGGTAGTTCGATTCCCGTCGGCTACGGCACCACGGATCCAACCTACAAAGCCGTGGTTGTCAATGGGCCAAACCTTACCACGGGAGTCAACTTCAGCGTTAAGCCGATACCTGGCTCGATCTCCGGTAAGGTCACGGACCAAAACACCGGTAAACCAATCCAGGCCGCTATCGTAACGGCCAGCTTTACGTCTGGTGGCACAACAACGTCCACAACCGCCCTTACAGCCGCCGATGGCACGTACAGCATCGCCAACCTCAGCCCAGGATCCTACGGCGTCACGGCAAGCGGTCTCGGCTACCAGACCAGCGGATCGCTTACCGTAACTGTGGCGAGCAAGGCGAACACGCCGAACGTCAACTTCGCTCTCGCCGAGCTGCCTCCGGGAGCAATCTCCGGGTTGGTCTCCACATCCGAGGGCATACCGATCTCGGGCGTCAGTATCACGCTCACGGATCCAGCCGGTAATCCGGTGAAGAGCCGGCAGGGCAATGTGCTTTCGGCAGTTACGGGCGCACCGCAAACCGTGGGAACCTACACCTTTAACTACAAGGTGCAGAATGTGCCCGCGGGCGGTCAGGTAACCGTTACCGCTGCCAAGCCCGGCTACAACCCGCCGGCGGGCACCACGCCCTCGCAAACCGTAACCGTGGTGACCGGTCAGGAACTGCAGGGCATCAACTTCACGCTGGATCCGCTGCACGTATTCACAGCGGGTGAAGCGCTGGTGTCATCGCCGTACCTGTACAACGTGCCGATAACAACGCTCCTCGGCGTACCGTCATCCGACGTCGCCTCCGGAGCGTTCCTCTTCGCCACATGGCCATTGAATTCGTATCTCTACTATCCGGTAGCACCTGCCGACACATTCCATCTCGGTGTCGGCTACTGGCTGGCGGATACATCGGGACAGGCCTCGCTTGCGCTGACCACACCAGGCACGCCGGCGCCGCTGACCGGGCCATTCAACATCCAGCTGCATCCCGGATGGAACCTGATTGGCGATCCGTTCCCGTTCCCGATCGACTTCCTCGAGCTCAAGATCACACTGGCCAATGGCACGCAGGAAGATGTGATCAGTGCGATGAGCGGCAACACGCCCGCTCTCGGCTCCGCGCTGTGGACCTACGGTACCGGCGCCTACGAGGTTGCGTTCACGCTGGATCAATGGCGTGGCTACTGGCTGCAGGCATTCACGCCCTGTACCCTCGCAGTAGACCCGAACGCCATCCAGACCCGAGGGGCATCGATATCGCCGGCGAATGCAGAGTTAATCACCAGTGGCAATGCCAATGGTGATGGCTGGCGCCTGTCGCTCAATGCCGTGGCTGGAACGGTTCACTCTGCTCCGGGGATTGTCGGCCAATCGCGCGCCGCAATCGATACTTACGACCGATTCAAGCTGCAGACGCCGCCGGGTATCGGCAAATCTCAAGTCGCCCTCACGTTTAACCACGCCGACTGGGGACGGATGGCGGGTCCATACAGCGTGGATGTGCGGTCGCAGTCGGAGACGGCGCAAAAGTGGAACTTTACAGTAAGTTCCAGTGCGCTCAATACGCCTGTGGTACTCACGTGGCCCGCCCTGGCAGCGGTACCGGCTCGCTACCACATCGCGCTGACCGATCTCGACAGTAACACGTCGTTCGATCTCAGAACGCACGGCGTCTATACGATCCCGGCATCCGCCAAGCCGCTGCTTCGCCACTTCCAGCTGGTGGTGACCCCTGCGGTGCGACAGTTCCTGGCCATTCAGGGCCTGGATGCACGCCTCAACACGACACGTGGCGTGGGCACCTCCGTAGCAATCGATTACGCGCTTACGGCCGACGCCACGGTTCAAATCCGCGTTCTCGCCAATGGCCGGTCACTTCGCACGGTACAAACCGGGCAGACGCGGGCCGCTGGGCAGTTGAACGCGATATGGGATCTCAAGACCGATGCCGGAGTAGCCGTGCCGGCCGGCACCTACATGGTCGAGGTCCAGGCGACCGACACAGGTGGACACGTAGTACGGAACATCATTCCAGTGGTAGTCTCACGCTAATGGAACCAACAACAAACTTGCGCCCGGGGACCCGCCCCCTGCATCCGGCGCGGGACTTTCAGGGAGGAGTCGATAGAGTGAAAGCTTACTGCAGGCCTGCGGCAGCTCGCGCGGCCGTCAAGTTCGCCACTACGGCACTGGTTCTGCCTCTTCTGCTGCTCACCTTGCCTCTGCAGCGCGCGCACGCGCAGCAGGTGCTCCGGGTGGTGCTCGCAGAGTTTACAGACAAGGCGACCGGCACATCGGACGCGCTGGCGCGCACCGCCACGGATGCCGTTTACAATGAGCTGGTAAACACGGGGCAGGGCAAGTTTGACGTCTTGCCGTCTACTGAAGTCACTACGCAGGCCAAGAGCCTGGGTATCCGTGTGCCGAGCCTGCCAGGTGAAGCGCCGTCGTTCAGTGACTTTGATCTGACGCGGCTGGCGCGCGCACTCAACGCCGACGGCATAATCCAGGGAGTTGTGGAAGGCGCGCCGCCGATGAAGGGCCGGCCCGCGACGGTGGTCATGAGCCTTACGGTGAAGGACACGACAACCGGCAAGCTCATCAATGGTGGCATCGGTCAGGCGACAGCCGTGCCGGCGCCGGGCGAAGTAGGGGACCCACAGGACCTGGTCACGACGGCGGCGGAGCATGCCGCTATGGATGCCGTGCGGCAGATTGTCGAGCGCCAGTTGGTCACGGCCACGGTGCTGAACATCAACGGCAACACGGTCATCCTCAATCGCGGTCTTCGCGACGGTCTGCACGTGGGTGACGATGTGATGATCCTCCGCGACGGCGCAAACGGTGCGCAGACGCAGGAGGGCCTCGTTCGCATTGCTCGTGTCTACGCAACGGACAGCGAAGCCGACGTCATTCAGAACGTTGGCGGCATTCGTCCAGAGGACCTGGGCCGCGTTCTCTATCGCCCCAACTACGTAATAGCGGCGACACCCGGCCTGATCAAGGCCGAGCGCGTGACGCGGCCGAACTTCTCCGCGATCGGTTCGACGCTTGCTGCAATCGGACTCGGCGTTCTTCTCGCCGGAGCCAACAAAGGCGGCCAGCAGTCAGTGACGAACGTGACGGCGCAACCGTTTGCCTCAAGCGGTTCGTCTGCGGTCCAGATCAACTGGAGTGACAACATCTTTGGCCAGGCCGGTGTCCAGCAGTACCACATCTGGCGCTTGCCGGACTATCCATTCGATAACAACCTCGGTGTAACAACGGGTGGAACCGGTGGTACGGGCGGCACCGGCGGTACCGGTACCACCACATTTATCGGGCGTATTCCGATTGGAACCACATCCGGTAACACGCATGTCTTTGTCGACAGGCCCAGCCCATACGCGTTCTATCAGAACGGTGGCACAATCACCGTTGGAGTGGGCAACGGCAGCAACGGCACCGGCAGCGGAACGAGTGGCACAGGCAGCACCACGGCAACCTGCGGCCTGATCTCGGTCACCGGCAGCTTTCCAACTGGATTCACGCCAGGCAACACCTACCAGTATCAGGTCTCTGCCGTTATACTAAGGCAGGTGCCGGTCGTCTCGAGCAGTTCCAGTGGTGGTGGCACCGGCGGAACCGGTGGACTTGGCACCGGCGGCACGGGTGGCACCGGTGGTGTCGGGGGTACGGGAGGCACTGGCGGTACCGGCGGCACAGGCGGCACAGGCGGCACTGGTGGCACTGGTGGTACCGGCGGCACGGGTGGCAATGGCAACGGCGGCAATGGCAACGGCGGTTCCTACATCTGTATCGAAACCGACCCGGTCACGAGCCAAAACGCCACTCCGGTCAACCCGGTTCTGCTGCTTACGCCGACTGCATCGGCGCAATCGGTGAATATCACCCAGTTTGCGCCAACATGGACGAGCCGCAACGGCGCCGACGTCTTCCAGCTCGAGATCTCCACCGACCGGTCGTTCTCCAACCCGAAGACGATCTTCCTGGTGACACCGATCTTTTCCAGCGCCCCGAACGCCGATGGCGTCTCCGAGACTGTTAGTGCTCCAATCGACCTGCGCGGTGTACCACAGCTACTCGCGGATCAGTCGTTTGCGAACTTCGTCAATGGTGCCGCGGGCGCTGCAGCGCCACCGATCTATTGGCGTGTCGGGGCGCGGCACGATGCCGATGTGCCCGGCCCGCTAAGCTGGTTTGGTGGCTCGTCCGGTCCCATCGCCGATCAGTTCCGATGGGTCTACAGCTCCATCCAGTCGTTCACTCCTGCGCCGGCGCCGCCGCCCCCACCTGGCAAAGCCGCAGCTATTCTGAACAAGCTGAACAGTGGCCGTGCGGCAAACTGGGTGCTGCCCCTGCCGGGCGACACTTCGCTTGGCCACGCCGTGGCTGCAAAGCGCGTACCGACCATCCAGCAGATCCTCACGGGCGCTGGGAGGCCGCATCACTAGAAGCCGGAGCGCGGCGATGGCCGCGGAGCCGGATGGGCTAACCGGACTGTGCGCAGCCACCAATACTGTGGCTGCGCACACCGGCGAAAGAAGTCGGTTCTATGTTTAAAGGAGCAGTGTCAATTATGAAGCGCGCTCAGCAATCTGCTCGCTGGGCGTGGGCGCCACTCGCGGCAGCCGTTTTCGGACTGTCGATTATGGCCGCCTACAGCCAAACGCAACCCAACACAGTCCCGGGCGAAATCATCCTATACATGCAGCCGGGTACGCCGCAGGACACCGTGAACACGGTGGCGGCGAGCGTGTCGCCGCTCTCGGTTACACCACTCCTGATGAAGGACTGCTACGTCATCTGGCTCCCAACAAACCGTCAGACACCCGCGGAGACGTCGTCGGCTGTGGCCACTCTCAAACAGTTCCCCAGCGTTCGCTACGCCGACATTTCGCATCTCTATACACTTTACGGTCAAAGCTCGGGTGATATTCCGAACGACCCCGATTACGCGCCCGATCAGTGGGATATGCCTCTGATCAACATGCCGCAAGCATGGGCGCTTGAAAAGGGAGCTCCGAATGTGAACGTTGGCTGGATCGACTCCGGCTACGACTTGACACATGTGGACACAAAGGGACAGTTCCTCCCCGACAGCTACGACACCGCGGATAACAGCACCAACATCAATGCGGATGCCGGCGCCGATCACGGCGTCTCCACGAGCGGTATTGCGATCGCGCTGACCAACAACGGTATCGGCGCCGCCGGCATCGACTGGGAGAACATCAAGTGCCTCGGCATCAAGGCGCACAAAATTGGCGCACCGGCTGAATCGGTAGATACGCCCGGCATCCTGTCCGGTTATGCTTACATCCTGTCGCGCGTACAGCAGGACCACATCGTCGCTGTCAATATGAGTTATGGCTACTCTGGCGGCGACCCGAGCAATACGAACGACCCGCAGTATCAGGGGATTCTCGCGCTGGTAAACGCAGGCGTTGCAATGATCGCGGCCGCAGGAAACGACGGTATTGAAGATAGCGGAACGAACCTTCCTGCCGCTTATCCGTTTGTCGTAAGCGTTTCCGCTATAGGACCAACAAAGGCGCTCGCCTACTACTCATCGTACGGCAAGGTGGAACTTGCAGCCCCCGGCGGGTCTCAGATTACAGGTCCTAATGATCCCAATGGCTGCTTCGTTCTCAAACAGGGCAGCCTGTATGCGTTTGAGCAAGGCACCTCCTTCGCCGCGCCGCACGTAACTGCTGTGACCGCTCTGCTGATGTCAATTCCCGGTGTCACGGCGGCCAAGGCGATCAAGGTGATGGAGGAGACGGCGAATTCAACCGGACTGGGCACGCTGCCCGATGCGCACTTTGGCTATGGCATCCTGGACGCTTATGCGGCGCTAAACAAAGTTGCCGTTCAGGCATCCATCGTCAACCCGCAGGGCGTTGATCCCGCGACCGGTCTCCCCACCGATCTGAGCAACACGGCACCGCCTGTTGCTACGTTCAAGCCGAGACTCACCTTCTCGCTCGTGAATGTAGCACCGGCCAACGTCACCATCACCATCGATGGTACTCCGGCGCCTGCCTCCGATATCCAGAATGCGACGTTCGTCGGCGACTCCACCTCGGCAAACCCAAACTACACGATGCAGATCCGGCATCAGTTTCCTCTGTCGGCGCCATTTCAGCACACGATTACGGTGACCGGCGTTGGCGTGGGTGGCGGAGCAACCGTGACAGCATCTCGCATCATCACGCTGACCCCGCACGTGTTCCTGCCCGGAACTTCACTCGTCTCCATACCCTACTTCGAGTCGGCAGCCGATTCGCCGACCGGGGCGTTCCGGCAGCCGAAACAGCTGCTCGGCTCAAGTTCCGGACTTGCCCGGTGGGTAACACTACCCACCAGTACAGGCAATGCCGGCCAGTACGCCACGTATGGACCCGGCGCCTCTGGTGAGAACCCGGCATATTCATCCTTCACTCCGCCAGACGTCACAACCACGATCGACCAGGCGGAAGCGCTCGGCCTTCCCACGGACGTTCGCCCGTTGGGATTGGGCTACTTCCTTCAGTCTCCGGCAAGCATCGAGGTCGATACAAACGGCAAAACGTACGATAACCGACCGATCGTCATACCGCTCCATGAGGGCTGGAACCTGATCGGCGATCCGTTCAACTACGTGGTGCCGTTCAACGCACTGCAGGTGCAGATGGCCGACGGCAGCCGGGTGTCCATTGGCTCGGCGGCCGATCAGGGCAGTATCCTGCCCGACATCTATACACTGTCCAATGGCAGCTATACGTTTGCCACGCTGCCCGGCGGTTCACTGCTCCCATGGCAAGGACACTGGGTCTACGTCTATCCGAAGAACCCGGCCTCGCCAAGCCTTGCGCCGACGATCAGCCTCGTGGTACCGCCCACGGCGCAGGCCGGCAGCGGCACCGGCAACGCGGTGGTACTGCATCCGCAGACTGCGGGACAAACGCTCGGAGCGCCTGTGTCAACAGGCTGGAAGCTCCAACTTGACGCCACCTCCGGTACGCTCCACGATGCAAACAACTTCATCGGGATGTCTGGACAGGCGACCGTCGGACGTGACATCACCAAGGTGCCCAAGCCGCCGATGCTGTCACCAAACGTAACACTGGGAGTATTGCGGCCGAACGACGGCTCGGCGCTCTATGCGCAGGATCTCGAGCCATTCGGCGCCGCTCACACCTGGAACGTCATCGTCAGCTCTACGCAAAAGAACGCAACGGTAACGGTAACCTGGCCCAACATCCAGTCGGTGCCCCGGTCGTACTCGCTCCTTCTCACCGATAAAACCAGCGGTGATCAGGTGCAGATGCGCCATGCGGGTTCCTATCAGTTCAACACCGGCCCGCAGGCGGCCAGCCGAACGTTTACCATCACTGCCGCGCCGGTAGCTCCCGGCGCTCCAATGGCGATAACGTCGGTGTTCGTCGATCCCGCCCGCATGGTCAATGGCCGCTCGGTCGGTCTCTATGACATCAGGTATAATCTCACCCGGGCGGCCCAGGTGAGCGTGACCGTAATGGCGAACGGCCGCACCGTTGCCCAGGTGGCTCCGGGGCGGGCCGTTCTTGCAGGCAGTAACGACACAACGTGGAACGGCCGGGATAGTGCAGGTCGCACCCTGCCTGCCGGTCTCTACATGGTCCAGATCAGCGCCGTCACCAGTGACGGTCAGGTCGCCCGCACCGTTGCGCCCATGGTAATCACCGGTCGGTGAGCGTAGCCGAACTACCGGCAGCCTGCAGATGGAGCGGTTTGCGCCATCTGCAGGCTGTTGAATACGTCGACAAGGCAATAAGCGCGATATTAGTAGAGAATCCGCAACCCAGCGGCCAAACGAAACTGCGATGTGCGGCGAATCCCCCGGCCGCGCAGTGCATTGGATGCAATTCGAGAGGGAGGCGTTCCTGATGGAGCGATTTCAACGGATATTCGGAAACCGCATGACTCTTGCAGCAGCCGTGTTGGCTGTTGCAGCGCTGATCGGAATTTGCCCGGTCGCCGGAGCTCAAAGCGGCGGGGGCGGAGGCGGCGGCGGCGGAACTGTAACGGTGCCCTCAGCAGTGCTGACGAACGGCAACGTCACGCTGACGCTGAATGGTGATGGCTCATTCGGCCTGACGACCACCGCATCGAATAGCAGCGACCCGAGCAATACGCTGATGGTTGCTGAAGGCGCCACACTTACCGGCAGTCTGTTCCATATCGGCGGCTCGTTTCTCTATCTGCGCATAGATGGCGGCCTGGACAACTTTTTTGCCACCAACAACTCCGGCTGGGACGATGTGTTTGGTAGCGGCTCCGCCTTTGCCGGCACTACCGGCAGTGGTGGTGGCGGCGGAACCGGAGCCGGCGGAACCGGTGGAACCGGCGGCACAGGCACCACAACCCTGGCGGGTGCCTGGATCGAACCGCCGAGCGTTATCGGTAACCATATCGAAGCCGTTTACGGCACCAATCCCCAGCTTTTCACGACTACCAAGAACGGTACCACCACGTATACCGTGGGCTACCTGCTGCAAGTAAGTTTTATCGGCAATATCATCCACGACACCGCGCGCTTTCAATTCACCGTCAAGAATCTTGATCCCGGCAATGCGCATCAGGTAGCCATGGATTTTGTTCAGGACGTGCATGTTCTGCCGTCCCCGACCACTGTCACGAACGCCAGCGCGCCGGACGGCCCACTGATCGTACCGGGGCAGCCATACCTGCATCACGAAACGGAGTTCTACGCGTCGCAGATTCCTCAGTACTGGCAGGCGTTTCACCTGATAACACCGGCAACCTCGACCACGCCCGAGACGCTGCACTCCCTGATGGGGACCCTTCGTCCGACGAACTCGTTCGAAACGGATCCGACCCCTCCAACCCGGTTCGCCTATGGCCGGAGTGACCGCCTGAACGGCGAGGACCTCGCCTGCCTCAGTTCGTTCACCGGCCTGGCTGGACCATTCGACTGCATCTGGAACTTCACGCCGGATCCCAGCATTGTGTTGGATCAGACCTCGGCGAGCCCGCTTGGTCCAACCGACGCATCCGTGGCGCTCTACTGGGACCCCAGCGCAATAGCTCCGGGGGGCACCCAAACGTACGTAACCTATATGGGTCAGGCCGATGCCACGAGTGATTTCGGACAGCCGATGTCGCTCAGCGTAAGTGGCCCGATCGCTCTTAGCCTCGTTAACAACGTCAGCAATCCGTCGCTGGGCCCGCAAGTGACGCCCAATCCGTTTCTGGTCACGGCATACGTGCAGAACCTTACCGACCTTCTTAACAGCACCGGTGTGGACGAAGGTCCTGTGAATGTGTTCATCAATCCCGGTCCCGGCCTGCAGTTGGCCAACGGTGATCAGGCGAGCCAGACCATATCCTCTCTCGGACCCGGTACGGAGGGCGTTGTGAGTTGGCATCTCCAGCCAACAGGCGCGCAAGGCGGCAGCCTCACCTATTCGGTTACCGCGACGCCAAGCCTCGGCAACGGAAAGATCGTGCAGCGATCCGTACTGGTGCCTTCACCGCAGCAGTTCACTCTGGTAGGCAACAGCCTTGCCAAGGGCCTGTTCCAGATGGTCTCGATTCCTGAGGCCACGGGAACCACGCTGCCATCAACCATCCTGTTTCCAGGGATAGCCGCCAATCCGCCGCTGTTCGACCTGGTTCGCTTCGATACACCTTCCGGCAACTACCTGCCGGTCAACAGTTTCGTGCCCGGTCAGGCGTACTGGATTCGCAGTCGACTGCCGCAGAACCATACGGTAACCATCAACGTGGCGCAGTATCCGCCACTACCTGGTCAAACGCAGCCGAATAACCAGACGTACAAGATGCAGTATGGTCAGGGCTGGAATCAGATCGGGAACCCCTATGTGTACCCGATACGTTTTTCCGAGATCCAGGTCTTCGATCCGTCCACGGTGACGCTGGTAAACATGGCGGAGGCTGCAGACAGCATCCATCAGTGGGTCGTGCCGGTTGTCTACCCGTACAATACATCGGATCCCAATCCGGCCAACTGGCACTATGACCTGGTCGATAACTTTGGCTTCGACATGCAGCCGTTCACGGGCTACTGGCTTTACGTCAACAAGCCCGGCCTCGACTTCATCTACAACGGTGTGGATACACCTGGAGCCGGCATTATCACGCAGGCCGCCCTGCTGGGCTCCAGCCTCGGCGCCACTCTCGGACGCGACAAGATGACCAACTGGAGGCAGCAACTGTCTGCCCGTGGCGCCGACTCCAGTGACACCGTGAACTATATCGGCGTGGCGCCAAACGCCACGGACCGAGCCGACATCTACAAGTATCCGAAGCCGCCCGTCCTGGCGCAGCACGTTGCTCTGGATATCGTGCACAACAGTTGGGGCGCAGCGGGACAGAGATTTGCGCAGGACTTGCGATCACCAATGCTCACCAAGAAGGTATGGAACCTCATGGTGCACAGCAGCGGTCCTACGCAGCCCGTCACAATCTCATGGCCCGGTATCGCGTCATCCGTTCCGCGCGGATGGTCGCTCGAGCTAGTGGATACAACCACCGGCGCTCAGCGCAACATGCGCAGCAGCTCCAGCTATACCGTAACGACCAACCAGAACGGAATGCAGCCGCTCGAGATTGTCGCCACACCTACAACGGCGAATGGCGCCGTTTCGATTACGTCGTTCGACGTTACCAGCGGGCCACGCTCCGGCCGCGCGGCCCTGGCCGGCTCGGTGCAGATCCACTACGCGATGACGCGGGCGACACAGGCGCAGATCACCATCAAGTCCAGCGCTGGCCGCACCATTCGCACCCTGGAAGCTACCACACGGGCGGTTGCTGCCGGTGGGGTTGCCACTGGCGATGCCGTCTGGGATCTGCGGGATAATCGTGGCGTATCGGTGCCACCGGGCCTCTATAACGTAGAGCTGCAGGCGCTGGCCTCCGATGGGTCGCTCACTCGCCAGATTCGGCCATATCTGGTAGTTCGTTAACCCTCCGCACAACGTCCCTATATGCAGGAGCGCCTCCGACGGCGCTCCTGCATATCCGGTATGGGGGATAACATGACGCTCAAAATCGGCCGCGGGCTCTCCATTTGCGCGGCGGCAATTGGACTACTGTTGCTCGTGACACCCGGCGCGCAGGCACAAAAGTCAGGACGAGTTGGATCGCATGCGGCGAAGCTCAGGGTGATGGTGATGCCGCTCGACACGGATAACGCCGACGCAGCCGAGTTGTCGGATACTATCTCGTCCGTGGAAGTGAGCCGGCTTCGGCTCACGCACAGGTTCCAACCGTCGATCTTCACCGCTGGTCTGCCGTCGATCCGTCGCGCCATACTGGAAGGGACGCTCACGGCGGCGGATACTTCTGCGCCGTGGAACGATGACGTCAAGCTGAAGAAACTTGCCGCCTATCTGACCGCCGACGGTGCGCTGGTAGTTGCGTTAAGCGACTACAGCTACGACCCCGACAAGCACCAGGTGAGCCTGATCATGTCGGCGCGTTTAGTCACCTATCAGGGTAAGAAGCCCGTGGCGAAAACGGGTGCGGAAAGCATGTCAACAGCCGCTGGCGCCGTACACTCGCCAGACGATGTGCTGGCGGTGGTAGCCACTGCCCGGGCACTTACCGACAAGCTGATGACCGACGTGTTGAAGCCAACCAAGCCGAAGGCTGCCCCGGTCAAGTAGTCGCAGCCGGCGTCGCGTGCGCACGCCAATATCGAACTCGTGACGGACGCGACCCTCCAGCGGGTCGGTCCGCGCATCAACCCTATGAAAATCGTAACGGCGGCTGCACTGTTTGTGTTGATCGGGCTATTCGCCGCACACAGCGCCGTGGCAGCGCCGGGAGCTCCTAACGGCATCACGCTGCGCGCGACGCGAACCGCGCTGCTGGCCGACGGTAAGTCGTTCACCGACATCATTGCGCAGGTTTACGATAGCTCCGGTTCACCGGCGAACTACGTCAACGTACAGTTTCAGACCACCAGCGGCACCCTCTCGGAGCCGGTGGTGCAGACTTTCGCCGGTGTTGCGCGAGTTCGCCTTACCAGCTCCCCGGTCGCGGGCGTAGCGCACGTGACCGCATTTACGGCGGGCGCGGCAAGCGCGACACTCGACGTGGTTTTCACAAACGATCCTGAAGCCACATTCGCTGGCAATACCTATATATCGGTCTCTGCCAAAGGCTACCTGGCATATAGCGCCACGGATCGCGCCATTGAAGCCCTGGGAGCGCCGGCTAAAGCCAGGTTAACCTATCGGAATCTGGATCTCACCGCAGATCGTATTCAGTTGCGATGTGATGACCTGATCGTTCGCGCACAGGATAACGTCACGCTGAAGCGCGCGGGCAAGGCGGTCAAACTTACGCGCCTGTACTACAGCATCCCTCAAGGGCTCGGGTATGGTATCGCTGTGCTCGGCGGGCGGCTCCAGCCAGTGCAAATCGCGGGCCAGCCGCCGGTGCTTTCTCCCAGCCCTACGCCGATTCCCAGCACATATCTGAACCTGCCGCAGTTGCAGGTGAAGCTGGTTGTGGTGGCGCGCGGCATCACATTCTTCCCGGGCGACCGGCTGCAGTTTCAACGGCCGCAGTTCTACCAGGACCAGGTCCGGATACTCAGCCTGCCGTACTACGAGTTGGCGCTCAACTCGCGCCAGCTGTTCTCCGATCAGTTCGTGAGTGTTGGCACCAATGGCTTCGGCCTCGAATTACCGCTCTACTACAACCTCACGCCAACCTCCAACGGCATCCTGTATATCCGACACCAGCAGCAATTGGGTCGTAGCTACTACGCCACTCAGCCGGGCTGGGCCCTTGACCTCATTCAGGGATACTCATCGCGTGGCGGTCAACAGTATCAGGGCTCGGTGGGCTTTACAGGTTTGACCCGTGGCGACTGGGGATTTCAGTGGAACCACAATCAAGAGTTCAACGCCGCCACGCAGGGGTCGCTCGATCTGGAATTCCCCAACCATAACAGCATGTTCTTTTCGAGCAGCCTTACGCAGGATTTTCACCAGCTGCGCTGGGGGCTCAATTTCGGTTCCGGCACCACGTTTATCGCGCCGACGGAGGCAACATACCGGACCGATATGTTCGCGGAAACACAGCCGAAGCCTCTGGCAGGCTCACGATCGCTGCTCTACACGCTGGGCACCACGTTTTCCGATGGCCACGTGCTGGCCGGAACCGGCGTGCAGTCGTTTGGTGAGACGTCGGAAGGCGTGAACCTGCGCGTCTTTTCACATCCGCTTTTGCTCGGCTCGCGTACCTCCCTCAACGACTCGTTCTCAGTGGGTCAGTCATTCGGCAGCGGCGGCACGTCCGGCTTTACCGGCCTTGCCACGCTGGGCCTCGATCAAACGTTCAAGGGCGGCGGCACCATGACGCTCACCTACGACTTTGTGACGCAGCCATCCGGATTGTTCAATACCGATGGGCATCACCGGGTTGGGGCAACCTACAACTTTGCCACAGGCAAGCGGGTACAGGCGCTGCTGGTTGCCAGCACCTATCTGGATGCCGCCGATTCCAGCGTGCTCGGCGACTTCATCTACCGGATCGATCCAAATTACCGGCTGCTCTTCTCCGCTACGATGCAGCGTTTTGAGGGTGAGACGTACAACGATGTTGAGTTCACATTCGGGCGCCGGATTGGCGCGCGGGAGCTTGAACTCACCTACTCAACGTTCCTGAAGCGGGTTTCCGTAAACTTTACAGCCACCAGCTTCTAGTGCCTGCGAGGTTGGCTGCGGGCAGAGCCTCCATCCGCTGCGTGCGGGAGCCACGCTGGCCGGCGGGCCTCATACTGCGCAATCTCATCGGTGTGCTCCAGCGTGAGCGCGATCTCGTCCAGGGCGTTCATCAGGCAGTGGCGTCGAAATGGGTCCACGGTGAATGTGGTGTGGAGCCCATCGGCATCCACAATACACTCGTGTTCAAGATCTACCGTTGCCACGTATCCACCGGCAGCGCCGGTCTTCTTTGCGAGCTCCTCAACACGCTCCTCGGGCAGGATTACCGGCAGTAAGCCGGTCTTGAAGCAGTTGTTGTAGAAGATGTCGGCGAACGAGGGGGCGATGATTGCGCGGATTCCATAGTCGCGGAGCGCCCATGGAGCATGTTCACGCGAAGAGCCGCAGCCGAAGTTGCGTCCCGTTACCAGGATGGAAGCGCCCGCGAATTTCGGCTGGTTCAACTCGAAGTCCGGATTCGGTGTACCGTCGTCCTTGTAACGCCAGTCGAAGAAGAGCACATCGCCAAAGCCTGTGCGTTCGATGCGCTTCAGGAACTGCTTCGGAATGATCTGGTCCGTGTCGATGTTCGATCGACACAGCGCGGCAACGGTTCCCTCCAACCTGCGAAACGTCTCCAATACAGGTCCTCCTCCATTGCCGGACCCGGCGCCATGGCCCAACGGAGTTTACGACAGGTAATCGCGCACATCCGTCAGCCTGCCCGCTAACGCTGCTGCCGCCGCCATTGCCGGGCTGCAAAGGTGCGTTCTTCCGCCCTTGCCCTGTCGGCCCTCATAGTTTCGGTTTGAGGTGCTGGCGCAGCGCTCGCCCGGCAGCAGGATATCATCGTTCATGCCCAGGCACATCGAGCATCCGGCTTCCCTCCACTCAAACCCTGCATCCAGAAATGTGCGATCCAGCCCCTCGCGCTCCGCTTGCAGCCTTACAGGAGTTGAACCGGGTACCACAATCGCATGGATCCGCTGGTGAACCTTGTGCCCGCGAACCACCTCCGCCGCAGCCCGCAGGTCCTCGATCCTGCTGTTGGTGCACGATCCGATGAAAACGCGGTCGATCAAGAGCCTGTTCAGTGGCTCGCCACCTTCCAGGCCCATGTATGCAAGCGCTCTCGCCGCGGCCTGCCGCGCTCCTTCGTCGGCAAACTCCTCAGGTAGTGGTGCGGAACCTGTTATTGGCGCAGCCATCCCGGGATTTGTGCCCCAGGTAACGTAGGGTGCAAGTTGAGAAGTATCCATCTCAACGGTCCGGTCGTAAATGGCGCCCGCATCGGACGGCAGCCGCAGCCACGCCGCCGAGGCTTCTTCCCAATGAGCGCCTGCGGGCGCCGCAGCTTTGTTCTTCAAGTAGGCCAAAGTTGCGCCGTCGGGCGCAACCATCCCCGCTCTGGCGCCGGCCTCGATGCTCATGTTGCAAACCGTCATGCGTCCTTCCATGCTCAAGCCGCGAATGGTGTCGCCGGTATACTCCACGACAAACCCCGAAGCGCCATCTGTGCCCAGCGCGGCAATAACGCTCAGCACCAGGTCCTTTGCAGTAGTGCCGCGTGGCAAACCACCGTTCAGCCGCAGCTCCATGGTCTTCGGCATCTGCTGCGGCAGCGTCTGCGTGGCAAGTACGTGCTCTACCTCGCTGGTGCCGATTCCAAAAGCGAGTGCACCGAACGCGCCGTGCGTACTGGTGTGGCTGTCTCCACAAACGATGGTCATCCCCGGCTGCGTCATACCCATCTCAGGACCGATGACGTGCACAACGCCTTGCAGCGGCGATCTCAGGTCGTGCAGAACGATTCCGGTTTCGCTGCAGTTTCGCTGCAGCGCCTCCAATTGCTGACGGGCCACGGCATCCACTACCGGGGCCAGCCGATCCCGCGTTGAAACGTTATGGTCCATCGTCGCCAGCGTCAAATCCGGGCGGCGTACGCTTCGTCCGGCCATGCGTAAGCCTTCGAATGCCTGGGGCGACGTGACTTCATGCACCAGGTGCAGGTCGATGAACAGCAGGTCGGGTTCACCTGCTGTGCGGCGCACAACGTGCGCATCCCAAATCTTCTCTAGTAGTGTTCTCGGCATGCTTGCCAGTCCGCCTTGATGCAGTATAGCCGATTGTCGGATGACGGCCCGGCGAGGCTATTCGTCCTCGCTGCTGTCGTCGAACTCCATCAGCCGTCTCAGCTGGTCGGCGCGGTTCGAAGCGCCGGCTTCGCGCGTGCGTAGCGCATCAATATCCTTTACGGCTACATACACCTGCTTGACGCCGTCCAGGTCAACTCCGCCGATATTCAGCACCAACCATCCGTCGGTACTGCTGTGGCCCGGCATTGTGCGCGAAAACTGCATGCGACCGGAAGGAAACAGCATGGCTAAACTCCTTTTTAGACCGGCGGCCCGGTTTGACAGTCTTTTCGAACGTGGTCTATACTAGCCAATCTCGGCTTGTTGCCGTTTGGCCCGGTTCGTCCCACATGGTGCCGATCATCCTGCGCGACGCGCGCCACATCAACCTCGTCGCTGGCGAACCGGCGGTATCCGTTGACGGCTCACACCGTCGCTTGCCGGATTGCGGCCGATGACAGCGCCGGCCATGCCGCTGAATGTAGCGGTTGAAGCCTGTCCGCCCTCCGGCATCCGACGCTACTTTGATGTTGAGCGGCGAATGCCGGGCAGCATATCCCTTGGAGTCGGCGAGCCGGACTTCAGCACTCCGGAGCCAATCCGCAACGCCGTAATCGCATCGCTTCAATCGGGTGAGACCTCGTACACCGCAAACAGTGGCCTGCCGGAACTTCGCGACGCCATCTGCCGGATGACCGCATCCTCCATCGATGTGGAGTACGATCCGGAAACGGAATGCCTGGTAACCGTTGGAGTCTCTGAGGGGCTGGACCTTGCCCTCCGCGCACTTTTGAACGCCGGCGACCAGGTAGTTGTGGCCGAGCCATGTTACGTGTCGTATATACCCTGTATCCGCTTTGCTGGAGGCGTTGCAGTAACCGTGCCGACCAGCGCGTCGGAAGGATTTCGTTGCGATCCTGAGCGCGTTCTGGGCGCGATAACACCGCGCACCAAAGCCATCCTGGTTGCATCACCTGCCAATCCCACAGGCGTCACGCAGAGTATTGACGATTTGAAAGCGATTGTTGATATCGCGGAAAAGTACGGTTTGTACATCATTTCCGATGAGATCTATGCGCGGCTGCGGTACGAAGGAGTGCACTCTAGTGCGGCTCAGTTCAACCGCGAGCGAACCATCCTTCTCAACGGATTCTCCAAAGCATACGCCATGACCGGATGGCGTGTTGCCTATGCCTGCGCTCCGCAACGCGTACTTTCATTGCTGGCGCGCATCCATCAGTACACCATGCTGTGCGCTCCCCGAGTTTCTCAGGTCGCTGCGTTGGAGGCCCTTCGTGTTGGCGAACCGTTCGTTCAAGCTATGCTGCAGGAATATGATGATCGGCGCCGTTTCGTGGTGCAAGCGCTGCATACCGCGGGTTTGCCGTGTGTGACGCCGACCGGCGCCTTCTATGCTTTTCCCGACATTCGACCAACCGGCTTGACGTCGGACCGGTTTTGTGAGCGGCTCCTCGATGAGCAGCAACTTGCGGTTGTGCCCGGCAGCGCCTTTGGAAGCGCTGGCGAAGGCCATATACGCTGCTCATACGCGGCGTCAATGCAAAAGCTGCAAACCGCTATGGAGCGGCTGACGCAGTTTGTCCAGCCACTGATCCCACGCGAGGCAATTCCGCAATGACCATTATCGCGCCGGATGGCGCAACCGACAATCGGCGCGTCGTCCTCATTAAGAGTATTGCAACACATAATCGCTTTTACGCATTGGTCGAGCCCGACAGCGGCATCCATAACGCCGATACAGTGAGTTCCATTCCCGAACACCTGGTTCTGGGAATCGCCTATCCGTGCCTGGAGGATGGGCTGAACGATTTTGCCGTTATCCGCACCACATTTGAAACGCTGGATGTATTTCCCGCCGACGATCCCATCCGCCCGGAGATGTTGGAGATCATCGACGATGCAAAGGCCAACCTGCTGCGGCGTCTCCAGGAACTGGCAGACAAGTTTCGAGATCGAAAAGCACACTTTTTGGGTACGGAATACACCGAATTCAAGCGCTCAGCTATCGATATCATTCAACGTGGATGCCCGCGCCGGAATCTCGACAGCATGATGAAGCTGAACGTGTTTGGCTCGGTCGCCGCCTCGGAAGCAGCGCTTGGCTCCGGCGGCGATGACCTGATGTATCGGCTTGAAATTCAATACCGTGATGCCGCCGAGCTCGTCGGACTTTCGCCTCGCGAGTTTATCGTCGGCCTGTTCGGCGAGATCATTCAGAGCGTCATTGACACGGCCAACTACCAGAACCGATACCTTTTCGACCGCAACGTGTTCCAAAAGTTCATCGCGGTGATGTTTATCAACTACGCAACCACCGACCCGATGTTCTATGGCATTAACAAAAAAGACTACGCCGTGTCCGGCGATCGCGATATGGACGATACGCCTCTGTATGTGGCGATCGGCCGCGAACTGCGAGATATCGAAGCCGGTCGTATTGACGTTTCATCCGCGGAACACGGCGGACTTGAGGGAATAACCCAACAGCCCACATCCACGACACAAAGGCTCGACACGATCCAGCTGCCGGCCCAGGAAGAGCCTGCCGCGCAGGTCCTGCGCGCGGCATTCACCGATTTTGACACGGCATCGGAACTGCTGCCCAGCGAACTGGTGCTCGAGGATGTCCTTCTCGGTCCGCTCACTTCTCTATGCTCGGCGGCATCCTTGCTGGGCAGGAAAAACGACCCGGAAACGCAGCGGTTTGCTCGCGTGGTTCTGGCAGATGCATCGCGTATTGTGCAGGAGTTGAAACGCCTGGGCACCATATCGGAATTGGTAAATGACCCGGCTGCCCGCGAATTGGAGAGGCTCGGTAATCTGTGACACAGCGGCGCTCGCCAGCGGCGTATTGCGGAGGTCTCCGTTGAGCGCACCGGCGATTGTGTTGAAGTCAATTGGAAGGACAACTCGCCGTTGACCACGCATGCAGACCACACCAGCGCCGCACGTTTGCAGGAGACCTCGGCAACTGTGCCGTGGCGGAATCTGGCGAACAGCGGCTCGGGGGTGTTGAATCGCGTCCACGCTGCCATCGCGCACGCCACCCGGCGCCTGCTGGACCAGCAGCGGCCGGAGGGGTGCTGGGTGGCGGAACTGGAAGGGGACACAATCCTCGAAAGCGAGTATATCCTTCTCCTGCAGTTCCTCGGTAAGCGAGATCCCGAGAAGTTCCGCAAACTGGCGAACTACATCCGCCGCTGGCAGCATGCCGACGGATACTGGCCAATTTACCCCGGCGGTCCACCGGACGTAAGCGCGTCGGTCAAGGCATACTTCGCGTGCAAGCTTGCCGGATATACCGGAACCGAGGCCTTTATGCGCCGCGCCCGCAAAGCTATTCTCAAGGCCGGCGGCGTTACCACCTGTAACACGTTCACCAAGCTGTATCTCTCGATGTTTGGGCAGTACGATTGGCACGGCGTGCCCACAATCCCGCCCGAAACCATCCTGCTGCCGCCCTGGTTTTACTTTAATATCTACGCCATGTCATCCTGGTCACGCGCAATCCTCGTTCCGCTGGCCGTGATGAACGCGCGCAAGCCGTTTCGGGCCGTACCCCGTGATGCCTCAATCGACGAACTTTTCGTCGGTGGCCGTGATAAGCGGCGGATGAAACTGCACTGGGACCGCCATCCGTTGAGCTGGCGCAACGTCTTTCTGGTGGTCGATAGACTCCTCAAGTTATACGATGCCAGCCCGGTGAAGCCGTTCCGGAAGCTGGCCCTGCAGCGCTCACTGCAGTGGCTCATCACCCGTGAGGATGGTAGCGGCGGCTTGGGCGCCATCTTCCCGGCAATGACGCATGCCATCATGGCCTACAAATGCATGGGCCTGGCTGACGACCACCCGGTCGTCAAAAAGGAGTTGGCCGAACTTGCTGCGTTCGAAATTGAGCACGATGACACGATCCGCCTCCAGCCATGCGTCTCTCCGGTCTGGGATACAGCCATCTCAGTGAATGCATTGATGGATGCCGGCGTTCCAGCCGACCATGACGCCATCCGTTCGGCCCGAAGCTGGTTGATCTCCAAGCAGACCAGCACCAAAGGTGATTGGGCCGTCTCGGTGAGGAACGTGGAGCCCGGCGGCTGGTTTTTTGAAGACGAAAACGAGTTCTATCCCGACGTGGATGACACCGTGATGGTTCTTATGGCCCTGTACAAGAGTTCCTGTCCCTCCGGAGAGCACTGGTCCGATGCGCCGGCGGAAGTCCGTGGCGCCATGGAGCGGGCGCTGAATTGGGTGTTTGCGATGCAGAACCGCGATGGCGGGTGGGCCAGCTTCGATAAGAACAACAACAAAACTCTTTTTCAATACGTGCCGTATGCCGACCACAACGCGATGCTCGACCCGTCGTCCGTCGATATCACGGCACGTACGCTGGAGATGTGCTCATTCTACAGCTTGGGCCGCTCCGACCGGCGCGTGCAGCGGGCGCTCAACTACATCTATCGAGAACAAGATGCCGATGGTTCGTTTTTTGGCCGTTGGGGCGTGAACTTCATTTACGGCACGTGGCAGGCGCTGCGCGGTTTGGCGCTCATCGGCGAGGACATGGATGCGGAGCCCGTACAGCGGGCTGTGCGCTGGCTTCAGAGTGTGCAGAACGACGACGGAGGGTGGGGCGAAACCTGCGGCTCCTACGATGACGGACATCCCAAGGCCACCGGTCCCAGCACACCTTCACAGGCCGCGTGGGCACTGATGGGGCTCTTCAGCGGTGGCGACTACACGAGCGATACCGTCCAGCGCGGCGTCGATTATCTGTTGCGCGGGCAAAACGCCGATGGCACGTGGGAGGAAGACGCATTTACAGGAACAGGCTTCCCACGCGTCTTTTATCTGCGATACCACTACTATTGTCACTACTTTCCACTTTGGGCACTTGCACAGTACTACCGCGTACGCTCCGGAGGTGTCCCGGATCCATTGATCCCGGAGCTGCCGGCCGGCGAGAGGTTTGCGAACCTCGAAGTCTGACGCGTTCCGCACTCCTCCGGCCCACGGTTTACTGCGCTCCGTGCCTTTGTGCGGGCGGCTTTGGTATAATGGAGCCGTGCGCCGCGGCATTGAGAGCCGGGCCAGACGCAGCAGCAGGCCGACGAACCGTGTCAGGATCGGAAGGTAGCAGCACTAAGCCGGACCTCCTGTGTGCGCTCTGATAACCCGGCTCTGAATGCCGCGCGCCGCAATCCGGAAATATGGCCAAACTGCCGTGAATGGAGCGCCAGCCGGCGTTCCATTCACGGCAGTTTCCCTTATGGCATGACCTACGTAGCCCTATACCGCAAATACCGATCGCAAACGTTCGATGAAGTGATGGGCCAGGAGCACATCACCACCACGCTTCGAAACGCCATCCGGCTCGGCCGAATCGGGCATGCATACCTCTTCTACGGAGCGCGAGGTTGTGGCAAAACCAGCACGGCAAGGCTGCTGGCCCGCGCCGTGAACTGCGCGGCCGGCGATGGTCCCACGCCGGATCCGTGCGGCGTCTGCTCAATCTGCACATCGATCCGAGCCGGTAGCTGTATGGATGTTATGGAAATGGACGCTGCCAGCGAAACGGGCATCGACGATGTGCGCGAAAAGGTAATTGAGAATGTGCAGTATGCGCCTGTAGAGGCGCGCTATCGCGTGTACATCATCGACGAAGTCCACGACCTCTCGGCGAAAGCCTTTGACGCGCTCCTCAAAACCCTTGAGGAGCCACCGCCTCATGTCATATTCATTCTTGCAACCACCGAACTTCAGAAGGTTCCCGTTACGATACGGTCGCGCTGCCAGCCGTTCCATTTTCGCCGCGGCGGTATCGATGATCTTGCGAGAGCGGTACAGCGTGTCGTGGATGCTGAAGCGATCACGGCCGACGCGGCAGCCGTTCGCGCAATTGCTCGGGCTGCGGACGGCTCGTGGCGCGACGCTCTCTCCATCCTCGAACAGGTGCTCGCTTACTCCGACGGCGGCATCACGCTCGAGACGGTGGAGCGCGCCATCGGCGCCGTAAGCGCCGATATGTTGGACCGGATCGCCGATGCCATTGTCGCGGCCGAGTGGGATACGACGCTGGCATTATCAGCAACTCTGGTTGACGGTGGCCGCGACATACGGCAACTTATCTCGGGCCTTGCATTTTATCTACGCGACTTGATGTTGGTGGCTGTCGGCGCCCGGGGCACGGCGGAGGCGGAACTGGGAAAGGAGCGCGTCGATGCGCTTGCCGCGCGGGCGGCAAAACTGTCGCCTGCCATCATCCTGAGGATGATGGATCAAATCGCACAGGCCGAACGTGACATGCGCGTTACCAGCCAGCACCGATGGCTCTTTGAGCGCACGCTGCTCGAGATGTGCGTACTCGTTCAGGCGGATCCCGGCGCCGCTGCATTACCTCGCGACGCGAACAGCCGTAGCGAAGCGCCGGTACCGGCAGATCGGCCGCGCGCGACCACGGGCGCCACGCATCCACCGAGCTCACCCACAACGCCCGCCCCTGCTCCAATGGCGCAGTTCGCCGAACCGATTACGGCGGCCGCGCTTACACGTGTCTGGAGCGACTTCGTAGCTGCATTCAAGACGGTCAGCAAGCTGGGCGCTGCCTATCTCGCACACGCAAAGGTCGAGTCGGCGGAACAGCAAGTGATCCGCCTGGCGTTCGACGATCCCGCCATTCTGGAGCGTGTTGTGCTGAAGCGCAACCTGGTGGAAGAGCGCCTTAATGCCTTCCTGAACGTGAACGGTTGGACGATTGACTGCGTTGCTGCCGCAACCTCCAAACTTCCGGTGAGTAACTCAGGCGCGCACGGCAAGTCCGACACGGCCGTACCGGGCGAGGCCGATCGGCCGGAGGTGGTGAACTCGGCGCTCCAGCTCTTTGGCGGCGAAGTGGTATCTTCACATCAACTGGAATAAGGAGGCGAAAATGACGCGTTTCGGCGGCCTGCCCGGCGGCTTGGGCTCACTTGGCAACATGCAGAAACTGATGCAGCAGGCGCAAAAGATGCAGCAGGACGCCGCACGCCTGCAGGATGAGATGAAAGACGCAAGGTACCAGGCCAGTTCCGGTGGTGGTGTCGTAACGGCTACGGTGGATGGCTTCGGCCACCTCATCAACCTGGAAATCAAGCCCGAAGTGTGTGATCCGGATGACGTCCAAATGCTGCAGGATCTGGTACTGACGGCGGTTACCGATGCCGCACACACCGCGGAAACCGATCAGCAAAACAGGATGTCGGCAATAACGCAGGAACTCGGAGATCTTAAGTTGCCGCCGGGTCTGGTTTAGCGGACCGGAAGCAGGAGGGTTATCCGTCTTTGCACTATGCGCGACCGCTTGCTCAACTGGTGGCGGAATTGGAGCGTCTTCCGGGCGTGGGGCCAAAATCCGCTCAGCGACTTGCGTTCCACATCTTGAAACGCCCTCAGGAGGAAGTTGACCGGCTGACACAGGCGATGATCCTGGTGAAACAGACGATTCATCTTTGCGATGAGTGCTACAACTTCACCGATAGAGCTACGTGCGAAATCTGCAGCGATTCCCGGCGAGACAGGTCGGTGATCTGCATCGTGGCCGATCCGCGCGACCTCATTGCGATGGAAAAAACGAATGAGTTCAAAGGTCTGTATCACGTTCTACAGGGGGTTATCTCGCCCATGGACAACATCGGGCCCGATGCCCTGCGCATCCGGGAACTCTTTCCACGGGTGGCCGCGGGAGTCCGCGAAGTGATACTGGCTTTGAACCCTACAACCGAGGGTCAAACCACGGCGCTCTATCTTGCCGCGCGCCTCCGCAGTCTTGACGTTAAAGTAACGCAGATATCCCATGGATTGCCGGCCGGTGGAGATCTGGATTATGCCGACCAGGCCACCCTGATTGCCGCCCTGCAGTGGCGGCGCGAAATGAATTAAGGAGGCGAAAGAGAATGAACGACTTCGAAACACAGAAATCTACCTGGCGGACCAAGGTTGGCCTGGCGGAGATGCTCAAGGGCGGCGTGATCATGGACGTGGTCACTGCAGAGCAGGCGGTCATTGCCCAGAAAGCCGGTGCCGTGGCCGTAATGGCACTGGAGCGCGTACCGGCAGATATCCGGCGGGACGGCGGTGTGGCGCGAATGTCGGATCCGCGTATGATCAAGGCGATCATGAATGCTGTTACCATCCCGGTGATGGCCAAATGCAGGATTGGCCACTTTGTGGAAGCGCAGATACTCCAGGCAATTGGCGTGGACTACGTGGATGAGAGCGAAGTGCTGACGCCCGCTGACGAGGAGAACCACGTAGATAAGCACGGATTCAAAGTGCCCTTTGTCTGTGGCTGCCGGAACCTGGGCGAGGCGCTTCGTAGAATCGGAGAAGGCGCCGCGATGATCCGCACCAAGGGTGAGGCCGGCACGGGCAACATTGTGGAGGCGGTACGACATATGCGCTCGGTTACCGGGGAGATGCGTCGCATCCAGAGTTTGCGGCCGGAGGAACTGATGGTGGCCGCCCGTGACTTGAAGGCTCCATATGATCTGGTGGCCGAGATTCACAAAACCGGCAAACTTCCGGTACCCAACTTCAGCGCAGGCGGCGTCGCTACGCCGGCCGACGCCGCTTTGATGATGCAGCTTGGAGCGGAAGCGGTATTCGTAGGTAGCGGCATCTTCAAGTCGGCCGATCCAGCCGATCGAGCGCGCGCTATCGTTGATGCGGTGGCTCACTTTGCCGATGCCGACAAGTTGGCAGAAGCGTCGGACGGCCTTGGCGACGCCATGCCCGGGTTGGATGTGCGAAATATGGACGAATCCGAGCGCATGGCCGTGCGTGGCTGGTAGGTGGCAAGCGAAATGACGACGAGCCTCTCCGAACTCAAGGTCCGCTCAAAACGCATCGCCGATATCAGCGCGGCGCTTGGGCTGCTCGAGTGGGATCAGGAAACCTGCATGCCGCCGGCCGCATCCGCGGCGCGCGGCGACCAGCGCGGCGCGCTGGCCGAGATTGCGCACGAAATGCTTGTTGCGCCTGAAACTTTACGCTTGCTGGAAGGCGCCGAGCGGGAAACTGCCTCCCTGCCGGAGGATTCCAATGACCGGCGTCTGACCGCCGTAGCCCGACGCGACTACGATCACGCCGTAAAAGTGCCGGCGGAGCTGGTCGCCGAGATTTCGCGAGCCAGCAGCATCACGCATGAAGTTTGGGCACGAGCACGCGAAGCCTCAGACTTCGAACTCTTCGCACCGCACCTCGAAACGATGTTCGGATTGGCACGACGCATGGCCGACTGCCTCGGCTATAGCGGCCACGTTTATGACGCGCTTCTCGATCTCTACGAGCCAGGCGCTACGCACGCGGCGATCCGCACCCTGTTTACCGAGTTGCGGCCGCGGCTGGTTGAGCTGACACATGCAATCTCCGCTCGCCCGCCGGTGGACGACTCGCCTCTCCACGGTAGTTTTCCCGTGGATGCGCAGCGTGCGCTCACGCTCAGCGTTGTAGCCGCGCTTGGTTTCGACCTGGCGCGCGGACGGCAGGACGAGGCCGCTCATCCGTTCTGTGCAGGCTTCTCGCATAACGACGTACGGATCACCACACGCTTCAGCACGGCCTATCTTGGCCAGGCCTTATGGTCCTCAATGCATGAAGCGGGTCACGGCATGTACGACCAGGGGTGGCCCGCGGATTGGGAGGGCACGCCGCTTGGTGGTGGCGCCTCACTGGGCATCCATGAAAGCCAGTCGCGGTTGTGGGAGAACGTGGTCGGCCGCAGCCGGCCGTTTTGCCGATGGCTTTTGCCCAAGCTGAAACAGGCCTTTCCAGACCGGTTCAATGCTACCGGCGCCGAGGCGCTCTACCGAGCCGCCAACCGCGTTGTGCCGTCGTTCATTCGCGTTGAAGCCGATGAAGTCACGTACAATCTGCACATCCTGCTGCGGTTTGAACTGGAATCGGAACTGTTGGCCGGCACGCTTGCCATCAAGGACCTGCCGGATGCCTGGAACGACCGAATGGAGCAGTATTTTGGCATCCACCCACGCAGTGCGGCGGAGGGCGTTCTGCAGGATGTGCACTGGTCGGAAGGCCTCATCGGCTACTTCCCGACGTACACGCTTGGCAATATCGTCTCCGGGCAGCTATGGGACGCGTTGACACGTGACATTCCCGCTGTGGATGCCCACATCGAGAACGGGAACTTTGCACCGATCCTTGCCTGGCAGAACAGCCATGTGCACCAATACGGCCGCAAGTATCTGCCCGGCGAACTGGTCCAGCTTGCCACCGGTAAGCCGCTTTCGTCAGAACCGTATGTGGCGTATCTGGTCGGCAAGTACTCCGAACTGTATGATCTGCCGCGATAGCCGACGCGCATCGCACTGGGGTTCACGTGGCGCTTGAGAGCCTGCAGGATGTAAAGGAGAGGGTTCGCGAACGCACAGATATCGTGGCGCTGATTGGTGCGTGCACCAGTCTCAAGCGAGTCGGCCGCTCGTTCGTCGGTCTCTGCCCGTTTCACGATGACCAACATCCCAGCTTCCACGTAAATCCGGACGGCTTCTACAAGTGCTTCGCCTGTGGCGCTTCCGGCGACGTCTTCACCTTTGTTGAGAAAAGGGAGGGGTTGGAGTTTCTGGACGCGCTGGAATGGCTGGCGAACCGGGCCGGTATCGAGTTCAGCCGTGTTGGCCATGCCGGCGCCCGGACCGGTTCTCGCGAGCAGTTGTTTGCGCTCAATAACATTGCTGCGGCATTCTACGAGCAGCAACTGCGTGGCGCATCCAGCGCGCTGGCCTACCTGGAGGGTCGCGGCGTTACCGCGGAGGTTCGCCGGCGCTGGCGAATTGGCTATGCTGCGGAGGGTTGGGAGACGCTGGCCGACCATCTGCGCAGCAGCGGCGCCGATATCGGCGCGGCGGTGCAGGCCGGCCTGGTCCGCAGGCGCAGCAGTTCCGGCTGCTACGACGCGTTTCGTGCCAGGATCATCTTTCCAATCCACGATGTGCTTGGGCGCGTTATAGGCTTCGGTGGACGCGCTTTGGGCGATGAGCAGCCAAAGTACCTCAACACCGAGCAGACTCCCCTGTTTGACAAGTCGCGCACGCTCTACGGCCTGGATCGAGCTCGCTTGCACATCGGCCCCGAATCGCCGGCCGTGCTCGTAGAAGGCTATCTCGACGTCATTGCGGCACACGAAGCGGGTATAGCCCGCTGCGTGGCGCCGCTCGGCACGGCGTTTACAGCCCAGCATGCACTTACACTCGCCCGTTACGGCCCGCGGCTGGTGATATGTTTTGACGCCGATTCTGCAGGCATCAAAGCCGCTCTGCGCGCGGCCGACACCTGGCAGGCGTGCACGGTGGAGCATGAGGCGCCCCTAATTGCATGCCTGCCTCCCGGAGACGACCCGGATACGCTCGTTCGTTCCGGCCGGATTAATGAACTGCATGCGGCAATCGGCAATGCCGCGCCAAGCGTACAGTTCGAGCTTGATTTGCTCCTGGGCCAGCCTAACGCCGGACACACGGCCACCGCGGAGCAGCGTCGGCGAGCCTTCACAGACGCCATCCGGATACTGCGAACGGAACCGTCGGTGGCCGAACGGTCGCGTTATGCGCAGCAGATAGTGCGCCTGCATCCGCTAAACGGCCGCTACTCCACGCCGCAGGTCATCGCGCTCATTCTCGAAGAGATAGCCGGTAGGAGCGCTGCGGTGCGTCCGGCCGGCCGTACGCCCCAACAACGGGCGGCAACGGATGGCGCCGCTGGTCGCAGCGCAGCCGTCGAGCCTGCGGCGCGTCCATTGCCGGGCTGGGAGCGCGCCGAGCGTTGTCTGTTGCGGGGTCTGCTCGATCCGGTACGTCGCCCGGGCCTGCTCAAGCAGCTCAAGCCCGAAATCATGGCCACCGACGCAGGTCGGTACGTGATGGAGTTCGTTGCGAGTGTCGTGCCGGATGGTGCCTCGCTCAGCCTTCAGCAGCTGGGAGAACGGCTGCAGCGCCACGGCGCCGATGGCCACACGGCAGAAGCGGCGTGCAGCCTGGTTGAATCGATGAAGGAGGAAGATGCGGCGCCGCTCGCGAATGAGCCGCTGACGGACGCAGCGCTGGCCGGCTGCATTCTACGACTTCAACAGCGAGCCAGTCAGTGTGAGGCCGAAGAGCTCCGCATTCGGAGCGGATTCGTCGTTACCGGTGCCGACGCCAGGGAGCAATTGGCGCGGGCGCACCAGGTTATGAAGGCGGCCAAACCCTCCGGAACCGCCGAACCGTAGCCCATACTGAACAGCCGCGCTTACGTCTGCGAGAGAGCATGGCATCCCCCATCCCCATTCCCACCGTACCTGTACCGGCTCTCCGTACGCATGGCCATCGGACGCCGGCAGGAGCTGCACTGGCCGTTTGCGTAACCGCGGTGTTGGCGCAGCCCGAGGCCGATCGAGAGGACCTCGAATCGCTGCGCCCGGCCAAAAGCGAACTTGACGATGCTGATTCTGCGCCGCTGGAGGATGAGGACACGGTTGTGGCGGATGTGCCACTGGAAGACTCAGTGCGCGCATGGCTGCGGGAAATCGGGCGCACACCTCTGCTCACGACGGACGACGAGATTCGACTGGCACAGTGCATTGAAGGTGAGTGCGACGCGCCCGTCGCGGCGCGCCAGGCTCGCAACCGTCTTACCGAGGCCAACCTTCGCCTTGTCGTCTCCATCGCGAAGCGTTACAGCGGCCGTGGCCTGTCGTTTTCCGATCTGATTCAGGAAGGCAACATTGGCCTTATTCGAGCCGTTGAGAAGTTCGATTATCGCAAAGGATACAGGTTTAGCACCTATGCCACCTGGTGGATCCGGCAGGCGATTACCCGAGCTATTGCAGACCAGGCTCGAACGGTTCGCCTCCCGGTGCATATGGTTGAGACAATCAACCGATTGATCCGGGCAACATCCAGCCTCCGCCAGTTGACCGGTCGCGAGCCTACACCGGACGAATTGGGTCGCGAACTTGGTGTTTCCGCGGTGCGCGTGCTCGAGATCCAGCGAATTGCCCCGGAGCCGTTGTCCCTGGAAGCACCCGTAGGCGACGACGACGACGCGCGCCTGGCCGATTTTCTGGAAGATCGCGACGCCATCTGCCCCACAGATGCCGCCTGCGCCACCCTGCTGCGTGAACAGATTGACGACGCGCTCAATCACCTTACCAGCCGAGAGCGCGAGGTAGTAGTAATGCGGTTCGGTCTGGCGGATGGCTGTCAGCGCACGCTCGAAGAGGTTGGCAGCCACTTCAAAGTTACGCGGGAGCGGATCCGCCAGATTGAAGTAAAAGCTATCAAGAAGCTACAAAGCCCGCGCTGCAGCGGCCGCTTGCGCGCCAGCCTGGAGTGGCACTGACAGGGCAGCCCATCAAGCATGCTGGGGCAGCAGCCGGTTGAGGTCCAGCGTGCGCGATTCGGGCGAGACACGCAGGGCTGAGTTTGCCCTCGCCTCATCCAACAGCGCAGCGCTGACCTCCATCCACCGTGTGCAGTTGGTATTCCGTATGCGCACCAGACGTACCCGGCGCATATCTCCGCGACCGCAGGAGCCCATCGCCGTCCGGACACAGTCGTCGGCGCTCTCCAGTGGTACCGGAATGCGGCTCTTCAGGATGCCTCCTTCGCCGCTGGTACGCGTATTGGTGAGTGTTGCGTTGAAATCTACCGACTCCAGCAGCGCCCGCGTGGTAACATCGGCCAGACCCAGGCCGGAAGCGTTCCCATGCGAGTCACGGCTCAGGCTCAATACCGCGATCATCCGGACAAGCGGACCGTCCCAGTCGGCCTCCGGAATGCTGGGCATCAGGGCTCGACCGATCACGTGCGTATCCATTCCGGTGCCGCTGATGTTCTTACCCATCTCATCCACCACCAGCACGTCGATTTTGTCGAACGGCAGATGCGGACACATCTTACGGGCGCGTTCCAGTAGTGCCGCCTCGCCGGCCCTTCCGATGTCCGTGGCGCGCAGGGCGTGCACCTCGGCAGTCTCTCCCGCTTGATTCTCCAGGATGGCAATCCCGCCCAGCACGGGAAGTGCGGCCGCCATGTGCCGTGCCACCCGGGGCATTAGCTCGCGAAGACCGTAGGCGCCGTGACGGTGAATGGCCTCTGCCCCGTGCCGCTTGCCGAGGCCAATCGCCAGCATTTTGGCGATGCCGCTCTCAACCGGTCCGCCAAAGTCGGTGTGTGGCTTGATCCTGTTGATCAGCAGTATCCCGTCCGCGCGCGCGGCGTTCTCGTCACACCACACGCTGTGCCCGGCGAACTCACCGGAATCGGTTCCCTCCAGCCTCCCGAGTTCTTTGACGTTCATCGTTGCATGCACCGGCGCACGCACGACATCGGGTAGAATCCCGTAGTCACGCAAAATGGCCTCTTGACCGTCAGCCGTGGCGCCACCGTGGCTGCCCATCGCGGGCACGATAAACGGCACGGCGCCCAGTTCCCGGATGGCGTCTACGGCCGTCGCGGCGATGGCGGCCAGGTTGCGGATTCCGCGGCTGCCGAGGCCAATGGCCACAGATGCGCCGAGTGGCAAGCCGGCTGTTTCCCACAATGCCCTCACAGCGCGAAGTACCTCGTCGGCCACCTCAGATAGATCTGCGCCCCTGGCAGCGTTCGTTTGCTCGACCATCCATACCGGCGGCAGTTCAACATCTGGGTAGGTGAACAATCCGGTGGGAAGTTCCAGTCGCATCATCCGTTCTCCATTTTGAAACACCGATCGATGGCGCCATGCTGTGTTGCCGATCCGGCACGCCTCACGATCACTGCAGTCTTTCGTACATCATATCGCAATATGACGCGCAGGTCGGAATGCGCATGCTCAAATCGGTTAGCGCAGGGCACTATCACCGGATGAGCGACGCGTGGCAGGTTCGGTACGAGCGGGCAAAGCAGCCCTGATAAATCGATATATCACAACCCGAAGGGAAAGCGTATGTCGATGTTGAATTCCTAACATCGGTTAACACATCCTTAAGGTTATCGGAGGCACTTGCAAGGATGCGAGTCATTCAAGCGGGCGTAGGTGGATTCGGCGTGACCTGGCTATATGCGGTGAAGGAGTGCGACGGTTTTGACCACGTTGCACTGGTCGATCCGAGCCGCGAGGCTCTGGATCGGGCCGCCGAGATCGTTCCGGTGCCGCCCGACCGGCGCTTCACCGAGTTGGATGAAGCGCTGAACAGCGTGGAGGCGGATGGACTGATCGATTGCACACCGGCCAGCTGCCACAAAACCACCAGCATCGCAGCGATGAGCCACGGTCTGCACGTGCTGGTGGAAAAGCCAATGGCGGAGGATCTGTTTTCCGCCCGGGCTATTGTTGAGGCTGCAGACGCGCACGACCGCAAACTGATGGTGACGCAACAGTATCGCTACCAGGATCAGCCGCGCGCCGTGCACAAGCTTATCCAAGACGGTGCAATTGGCGAGGTCGATCACGTACTGGTCGAGTTTCAGCTGCAGGGTTTGCTCTCCGGCTGGCGGAAGCAGATGCGCCAGCCGTTCATCATGGATATGGGCATCCACCACTTCGACATGATGCGGTACCTTCTCAAACGTGATGCGGTATCGGTGCGCTGTCGAACATGGAATCCCAGTGTCAGCAACACTCTCGGCGATATGTCAACCTTTGCCTGGATCGACTTCGAGGGTGGCATCAAGGTGAACTACACCGGATCTTACGGCTCGCCGGGTCAGGATACCGGCTGGAATGGCCGGTGGACCATAACGGGCTCACGCGGCACAATCGTCTGGTTTGCGCGTGACGAATGGGGTCCAATTCGGCTCTTCCAGCAGAATGCCGATCTCACGCAATACACCGACATGCACTTCTTTACGCCGTTGCCGGAGCCGTGGGGCGCCGCGATCTGGGCCGAGTCGATCGGTGCAACCGGCCACCAGTTTGACCTGTACCATTGGCGCGCTTGCATCGAGATGAACGTCCAGCCGGAAACCAGCGGCCACGATAATCTGAAAACGCTGGCGATCGCCGCTGCAGCGGTTGAGTCGGCCGAGACAGGTCGCGAAGTTCAACTGGAGCGGATGGCAGTACCGGTATAGTTCAACCTGGGCGTCCCGGAAAGTGAGGGCAGCGTGAGCCACTCCGATTTCTCGCTGGAAGATCTCTTCCTCACTCGCCGACAACTCATCTCGCGGCTCGGGGCGGGGTTTGCCGGCGTAAGCCTGGCCGGTCTGCTTCAAGCGGAAGCTCAAGCCGCAACGAAACCTGACCCGGTCAATCCGCTTGCTCCGCGAATGCCACCCATGAAGGCGACGGCAAAACGCGTCATCTTCCTGTTTATGAACGGCGGCCCGTCGCACGTGGATACGTTCGATCCCAAGCCGATGCTCACCAAATACGATGGTCAGCCGTTGCCGTTTGCCAACCTGCCCACGGAGCGGAAAACCGGCACGGCGTTCAAGTCACCGTTCGGAACGCGCCGATTCGGCCAGAGCGGTATCGAGATTGCGGACATCTTTCCACATATCGGCTCGAGCATCGACGATATCGCCGTTATCCGGTCGATGCATGCCGATGTGCCAAACCACGAACCGTCGCTACTACTGATGAACTGCGGCGATGGTCGCTTGATCCGTCCCAGTATGGGATCCTGGTTGCTATACGGCCTCGGAACGGAGAACCAGAACCTTCCCGGTTTCGTTGCCATGTGCCCAAACGGGTATCCCATCCAGGACACACAGAACTGGGATGCCGGGTTCTTGCCGGGCATCTATGCGGGAACGTATATCGATCCGTCACAAACCGATATCCAGAAGATCATCCAGTACATTCGCAACACCAGTCAAACGCCGACGGAGCAGCGGCAGCAGCTGGACCTGGTGCAGCAGTTGAACCAGCAGCACCTGGCAATGCGTCAGCACGATGCCCGTCTGGAAGCTCGAATCCAGTCATTTGAGCTTGCATTTCGCATGCAAACCGAGGCGACAGACGCGTTTGATGTGAGCAAAGAACCTGAAAGCATTCGCAAGATGTACGGCCCCGGCGTCTACGCGCGGCAGGTCCTCATTGCGCGCCGCCTGCTGGAGCGTGGAGTGCGATACATCCAGCTCTATCAAGGCGCTGGTCAACCCTGGGACGATCACGACGACATTGAAGCAGGTCATCGGCAGTTGGCGCGAGACACCGATCAGCCAATCGGCGCCCTCCTGCGTGATCTGAAACAGCGCGGCATGCTGGAGGATACGTTGGTGATCTGGGGTGGTGAGTTTGGCCGCACACCAACCGTTGAGTTACCAGCCAAAGGGTTGAACGCGGGCAAGAAGAATGGACGTGACCACAATCACTATGGGTTTACCGTGTGGTTGGCCGGTGGAGGCGTGAAAGGCGGACAGGTATGGGGCGCAACCGATGAGTTTGGCTTTCGAGCCGTTGAGAACCCCGTGCACGTGCACGACCTGCACGCGACCATTCTGCGGCTCATGGGTTTCGACCATACCAAATTGACTTACCGGTACGCGGGCCGCGATTTCCGGTTGACCGATGTCTACGGTTCGGTGGTTCAGGGGCTTATGGCCTGACCGCTGCAGCCGGTCACAGGCTCATCCTACATGTCCAGCTGCCCACTGTGCGACCAGTTGGCCACGCCTGATCCGGCCTTTCACGTGGCGCAGTTCGCCTCATCCACGCTGCTGGTTGGCGAGCACCAGTTCTATCCCGGCTATTGCGTTCTCGTGTTGAACCGACACGTTCGAGACATGGTCGATCTGGAACCCGCCGAACAGGCGCTGGTCATGGCAGATTTGATGAAGGCCGCGGAAGCGGTTCAGGCCGCCTATGAACCGTTCAAGCTCAACTATGCCTGTTTCGGAAATCAGGTGCCGCATGTTCACTGGCATATCTTTCCGCGGTTTGCCGGCGAGCACAACCTGTGTGACCAGCCGTTCTCCGCGTCCAGCCACTTCTCCGAATTTCGCACCACGCCTCAGCAGGCGGCCGAGGTAGCGAAGAAGCTCCGGCGCGCGCTATAGCGGCGTCTCGAGCGGCCGATGGTAGCGGAAGGACCCTGGCCGGCAGTCCGGATAGCCGCCGTCCAACTGAGGCCGGCTACGGTACGGATGCTGGCTAAAGACTGACGGCGGTGACTCTGCGTAGGCAGCTTACGCCTGAATGCGCGGGTTCAAGGCGCGCCAATAGTAGCGCAGCCCATCGTCCGGCCAGCCGTCGTACACCTCTTCCCAGCTCGCAACGCCAAGATGCGGCTCCAGGCTGGAAGGGTGGATAGCGTCTGCAGCCCGCTGATAGCGGTAATCCACCGACAGACGGAGTCGATCGGGCGACATATTCGGCAGCGCCTTGTGAATCGTATGGCTGTGGAAGAGTAACACGTCGCCAGTGTCGTAGTCTGCGGTGGCCCATCGCCAAGGCAGTGTGCCTGTCTCCACCGCGGCGCCACCGGCGCCGTCAGCTGCGTGGGTTGCCAGTAGTGGTTCGGCGTGCGAGCCCGGCATAACCGCCAGTCCCCCACGCTCCCGTGGGCAGGCGCCAAGCGGTATCCAGGCCGTCCAGGTATCCGCGCAGCCCCGGACATGGTAGAAGTCCTGATGCGCTGGGGTCGTGAACCGCGTGCAGGCCGGAAAGCTTACTCGCGCAATGTTGCGCGGATGGGCAAGCACTGGGCGTCCTACAATAGCCTCCACTGCGGCTAGCAACGCCGGATGCAACGCCAGCGCGTGGAACCTGCGCAGGCGTTGTATTTCGCGATAGAGCGGCCGGTACTCCGGCGATTGCTCGGTATAAGCCGTTCCAGGCGCCGCCACGCCTTCGCGCGGATCGGTACGCGGATGCAGCCAACCCGCCATTGCGCAGAGGCGCAGAACTTCCAGCCGCAAGGCTGCGATATCGTGTGCCGGCGCGAGCCCGCGCAGTAACAGAACACCTTCTGCAGCGGCGCGCTCGCGTAGAGCTGCCGGTCGGGCCAGCAACGCGGATGCGTCGCCAAGTTCGTCCATAGTCACAGTCTACCGCGTGTTGCCATCTGTCCGGCCATAGCCCGGCTAACGATCTCGCGGTAAAACGGACTTTGCTGCACGCCGTGTGGTACTATGGTTCATGTAATAGTTAACCACGGTTATTATGATGCATAAACCAGAGCTAACCGGGCAATCGCGGGCAACGCGCTCCGTCGAGGACTACATCAAGGCCATCTACCATCTGTCGGCCGAATCGACGGATGCCACCACCCGGAACCTCGCCGGCCGCCTGGCCGTCTCAGGCCCGGCCGTCAGCAAAATGCTGCGGCGTCTCACCGCAATGGGTCTTATCGAGCACGAGCGCGGCCGGCCGGTTCGGCTCAGTTCTACCGGCCGGCTCATGGCGTTGGAGATGGTGCGCCACCACCGGCTTCTGGAGCTCTACCTGGTTGAAGCTCTCGGCTATGGCTGGGATACCGTCCACGATGAGGCCGAGCGACTCGAACACCATATCAGCGAGGAGTTTGAGAATCGGATCGATGCACTGCTCGGTCACCCCACGTTTTGTCCTCATGGCGATCCAATACCCGACTCGAACCTGAGCATTGCGGCCGCTGCCGGCAGAGCGCTCAGCCAGGTGCGGCCGCCGGCGGAGCTGACGGTGATTCGTGTCAGCGACAAGAGCGCGGCGCTGCTCAAATACGTTGCCGGTTTAGGTCTGGTACCAGGCGCGGCGCTTCGTCTTGTGGAGCAGGAGCCATTCGGCGGCTCGTTTGTGGTTGAAGTTGGCGGCAAGGTCGCGCGCCTTGCGCCTTCGGTTGCCGACGCGATTACGGTATCTGCGCGATGAGCGGGGTCGATCCCTGGCGTTTTGTCCGGCCCGTACGCCACAGCCTGGAAGAGGTGTACGCCACCATTCCGATACCGGTTGGCGCTTGGTGGCGCAGGATGCTCGCCTTTGCCGGACCCGGCTTCCTGGTGGCTGTGGGCTATATGGATCCCGGTAACTGGGCAACCGATATCGCCGGCGGCGCGGCCTTTAACTACGCGTTGCTGTCGGTAATCCTTGTCGCGAACTTTGTCGCCGTGTTCCTGCAGGCAATGGCTGCGCGCCTCGGGCTGGTCACCGGTCGCGACCTGGCACAGGCCTGCAGGGAAACCTATTCCCGCCCTGTGGCTATCTTCCTGTGGCTCTGGGCCGAGGTCGGCATTGTGGCATGTGACGTGGCGGAGGTGCTTGGCGCCGCAATCGCGCTCCTACTGCTGTTCCATATTCCTCTGCTGACCGGCGTGGTACTTACCGGTCTGGACGTTTTGATCGTGCTTGCCCTGCAAAACCGGGGATTCAGAGTTATTGAAGCTATTGTAATAACCCTTATAGCCATTATTGTTGTTTTGTTTGGCGTGGAGCTGTTCTTTGCACGGCCGGAATGGGCGGCCGTTTGGCGCGGTTTCTTACCGCACCAGCAGCTTGTCACCAATCCTACTATGCTTTACATTGGGCTGGGCATCGTGGGCGCCACCGTGATGCCGCACAACCTGTTTCTGCACTCCTCTATCGTTCAGACCCGCAAGATTGGGCGCACAGACGCCGACTTGCGCTCCGCGATTCGCTTCGCGCTAGCCGACTCAGCCATTGCCCTCACGATTGCATTGTGCGTGAACGCCGCTATCCTCATCGTGGCGGCCGCGGCGTTTTTCCGCAGCGGCCACCACGAAATCGCCGACATTCAGGGCGCATATCGCATGATATCGCCGGTACTTGGCGTGGCGCTTGCCGCGCCAATCTTTGGCGTTGCGCTCCTTGCCTCAGGACAGGACTCAACCCTCACCGGAACGCTGGCCGGACAGGTGGTGTTGGAAGGCTTCATGCAACTGCGGATTCCGCCGTGGCAGCGCCGGCTGATCTCGCGCGGACTCGCGATTGTACCGGCTGTGCTCGTCATTGCATGGGCCGGACCGAATGCTACCGGCGGCCTTATGATTTTCAGTCAGGTAGTTCTCTCGGCGGCGCTCATCTTCGCCGTAGTTCCACTCGTCACTATTACGGGCGACCGGAAGCGCATGGGCAACTTTGTCAACACCCGCGCAAACACGATTGCCGGTTGGCTCATGGCCGCGGCGCTCGCCGTTACCAACGTCTGGCTGGCCGTGACCACGCTGCTGCCGATGCTGCGCCACTGAGGCTCCGTGCCGCGAGACACTGCCGTTGTTTGACTAGCTCGCCCAGCGCAACGTATAATTGCAGTTTGCGACTAACGGACTCAGGAGATGCGGGTGCGCCAGATAGAGGTAAAGCGCGATGGGTGGGACGTGGCACTTGCGGCGCTGCAGCGTCCGGCTATGCAGGCCGATACCGGCCTTGAAGATACGGTGCGTGGCATCATCCGCGACGTCCGTTTACGCGGCGATGTCGCTCTCCTCGAGTTGGGCCGCAAGTTTGACGCGCCGGACCTGAACGCACTTGTTGTTGAGCCCGAGGATCTGGATCGCGCCGAGGCCGCCGTCGATCCGGCGCTCGCCGACGCCATACGCGTGGCAGCCGCCAATATACGGGCGTTTCACGCGCGGCAGCGGGAGAACAGTTGGTCGTTCAGCAGCGGAGGCGTTACCACCGGGCAGCTGATCCGCCCGCTTCAGCGCGTTGGCGTCTATGTCCCAGGCGGCACGGCGCTCTATCCCAGCACGGTGCTTATGACGGTGATACCGGCTCGCGAAGCCGGGGTGGAAGAGGTCGTTCTATGCACGCCGGCCCAGAAGGATGGCAGTGTCTCACCCGCCGTCCTGTATGCAGCGAGTATTGCGGGCGCCAGGCTCATCATCCGTGCCGGAGGCGCGCAGGCCCTTGCCGCAATGGCGTTCGGCACAGAGAGCGTTCCGCGTGTTGACAAGGTAGTAGGACCGGGAAACCTCTACGTCAATATAGCAAAGCGCCTGTTGTACGGTCATGTGGATGTCGATATGCTGGCCGGGCCCAGCGAAGTGTGCGTTTTGGCCGATGGTAGCGCCTCTGCACGCTTCGTCGCCGCAGATATGCTGACCCAGGCCGAACACGATGGCGACGCTGCTGCTTTCCTGATTACGCCATCTGCAGCCCTGGCTTCAGCCGTGCAAGCTGCCATTGAACGGGCACTTGTTGGTCAGCCACGCCGAGCCATTCTCGAACGCGCACTCCTGGAGCATGGAGCGCTTATTGTGGGAGAGACGATGGCGCAGTGCATTGATCTGGCAAACCGCTGCGCACCCGAGCATCTGGCGCTGATGGTTGAGGACCCATGGCGTTTGCTTCCTTCGATCCGTTCGGCCGGGGCGATCCTGATGGGTCGGTACACGCCGCAGGCCCTGGGCGACTACATCGCCGGGCCGAGCCACTGCCTGCCAACCGCAGGGACGGCGCGGTTTAGCTCACCGCTCAGCGTAGAGAGCTTTCTGAAGCGGACTTCGGTGGTCGATTGCAGCATTGAGGCGCTCCGTGAACTCGCTGGCCACATCACCGCATTTGCGCGTGGCGAGGGATTCGAGGCGCACGCACAGGGCGTTGAAGTGCGCCTGGAGGAGCCGGAGACGTGAGCCGTACCGCCGAAATTGCCCGCAAAACAGCTGAAACCGACGTAACCGTCTCTCTCGACCTGGATGGCGACGGCAGCTGTGATGCATCAACAGGAATCGGCTTCTTCGACCATATGCTGACCCTCGTGGCGCACCACGGCCTCGTTGGGTTGAAAGTACGAGCGCACGGCGACGTCCATGTGGATGATCACCACACGGTGGAAGATGTTGGGATTGCCATTGGGGCCGCGCTACGCAAGGCACTCGGTAATTGCTCCGGCATCGTACGTATGGGCCATGCCTTTGCTCCGATGGACGAGGCACTGGTACTGTGCGCGATCGACGTGAGCGGACGTGGCATACTGGTCTGCGAGTTGGAGCTGCCCACGCCCCGGTTGGGAGACTACACCACCGAACTGACGCCGGAGTTCTTCCGGGCCGTAGCGCACAACGCAGGCTGGACAGTCCACCTGAAGCAGATATCCGGCTCCAACACGCACCATTTGGTGGAGGCGGCGTTCAAGGCATTCGCGCGCGCGGCTCGAATGGCCGTCGCGGTGGACCCGCGCGTGATCGGCGTGCCCAGTACCAAGGGTGTGTTGGGCGAATGATAGCGATTGTAGATTATGGAATGGCAAATCTGCGAAGCGTCGAGCGCGCTTTGCGGTACCTTGGTGCGGAGGCGTGTATCACAGCGCAGCCGGACGAGGTGGATGCCGCTGCCGCCGTGGTACTGCCGGGAGTAGGCGCATTTGCGGCCGCCATGAATAACCTGAGGGAGTCGGGATTGCAGGAGGCCGTTGCCCGAGCAGCTCGGTCGGGGAAACCGTTTCTGGGTATCTGCCTGGGTCTGCAGATGCTGTTTGATAGCAGTACTGAAATGTGCGGTTCCGAGGGCCTGGGGTTATTCCGTGGCACGGTAGTGCGCCTTGGCGATGACCCGCCCACGGAATGGCCGCTCATCAAAGTGCCGCACATTGGGTGGAACCAACTCTGCAAACCGCGTCCATCACGCCTACTGGATGGAATCTGCAGCGGGGAGGAGGTCTACTTCGTTCACTCGTACTACCCCGTTCCGACGCAGCCCGCCCTGGTGGTGGCGACTGCGGAGCACGGCCGGCCATTTTGCGCCGCCGTCGAGAGCGGCAACGTGGCCGCTACACAGTTCCACCCGGAGAAGAGCGGCGACGCAGGGCTTCGCATTTTGCGAAACTTCATCAGCTGGAACTAGGTAGTGATACTCGTGCACCCGCTTGTGCTGCAGACCGTATGATGGAGGTCTTCCCCGCCATCGATATTCAGGATGGCGTCTGCGTCCGGCTTCAGCAGGGTCGGTTCGACTCAGCTTCCACATACTCCAGCGATCCGCTTGAGATAGCGGTCCGCTGGAAGGATGCCGGCGCAACCTGGCTGCATGTGGTTGATCTGGATGGCGCTCGCCGCGGCATGCCGACGCCGGCCCTCTCGTCGGTACTCGACCGGCTGGTAGCGGTCGGCGGATTGCGAATTCAGTGGGGCGGCGGAATCCGAACGGCCGACCATATAACGCGAATCCTGAATGCCGGGGCGACACGGGTGGTTCTAGGCACCGCGGTGACGCAGGAACGTACGAGGGCGGCCAAACTGCTCGGCGAGTTTGGTGAAGCCGCCGCGGTCGCGGTCGACGCGCGCGACGGACTGGTGGCGATCAACGGCTGGCAGACCGACACCGATCACAGCGTAGCGGAGTTCACGTGCGAGATGAAGTCATTGGGAGCCGTTCGGTTTATCGCGACCGATATAGCCACCGACGGCATGCTGTCGGGTGTGAATACGGTGGCGCTCGCCGGAGTAGCGGAAGCTGCATCGCCGATGCCCGTCATCGCATCTGGGGGCGTTGCCGGGCCTGACGACATCCGGCGGCTCATGCAGTTGCAGCAAGAATCGCACAATCTGGAGGGTGTTATCGTGGGCAAGGCGCTGTATACAGGCAGCTTGCAACTCGGCGAGGCATTGGCGTTAGCGCAGGGAGGTCAGGATGGATAACGGCACTCTGGCAATCATGCTCTCGCTTGGCATCCCGCTGGCGGCCATAATCACCAATCACTTTTACAAGCTGGCCAGGCTGCGTGCGCAAAGCCGAACCGGCCTCGACTCCGGTACACGCGCGGCGATCGAGTCGCTTCGGCAGGAGGTGGCAACCTTGCGCGACACGACCATGCAGTACGACCTCAGCTTCGATACGGCGCTTCAGCGCATCGATTCCCGGGTTACTGGTTTGGAGCGGCGCCTCTCGGCTGCCGACCCGGCGCCAGTCTCGGCCCGTATCGGCGATTAGTACACGAAGGAGGCGCAGCCATGGGCTTTTGGATGGCCGTCGTACTGGGTATGATCGTGGCGGCAGTTTCGGTAATCGCCATCCCGATCGCCGGCATCTGGACGTACCACCGTCGTAAGCTATATGCTATGGAACTCGAGGCGCGGGGCCGCGAGGCTGACCAGGTGACCGCCCAGATCGAGGAGTTGCGCGATGAGCTGCGGGCGCTCCGAGACACGACGATGCAGTACGATCTGAGTTTCGACACCTCACTACAACGGCTTGAAAGCCGGATGCAGCACCTGGAAACTCGCAACCGGGTTGGCGCCGCGGTCGAGGAGCAGGCGCCACTCTCATCGCGACTCGGTAACTGAAATGGGGCGCCCGGTTTGCCTGTACAAGTGCGCAAGCCGCGGCCGACCAGATGGGTCGATCTACCGCGGCTTTTGAGGTCGGTTCAAGGGCCCTCGGGCCGGATTCAGTCCGCTGCGATCTCGACCTGCGCTGTTTCGGCCGGGTACACGCTCACTCGACGGCGATCCTTGCAGCCTTCAAACTTCACGATACCGTCGATGAGCGCAAACAACGTGTGGTCACGACCCAAGCCCACATTGGCGCCCGGATGCAGTGGCGTGCCGCGTTGGCGCACCAGCACGTATCCGGCTCGTACGGTTTCGCCACCGTACTCCTTCACGCCAAGCATCTTCGGCTTGCTGTCGCGGCCATTGCGCGAGCTGCCCATACCTTTTTTGTGTGCCATGGTTTTGTACTCTGCAAGCCGCGTTCAGCCGGCGATTTGATCGATCCGTAGACGGGTCAACTCCTGACGGTGCCCGTAGCGGCGTGAGCTATGTTTCTTCGGCTTGTAGGTGAAACCGTTGATCTTCTTGCCTCGCTCGTGGGCCAGAATCGTGGCGACCACTGTAGCCCCTTCAACAGTTGGAGCGCCGACGCGAAGGCCGTCATCGTTCGCGACCAGGAGAACCTCCTCCAGCACTACCGTGCTTTCGGCATCGCCCACCAGGCGCTCGACCAACAACTCCCCACCGGGCGAGACGCGATACTGCTTACCACCCGTTTTTACGATTGCGTACATGCGTAGCTCCAAGCGGCTGCGGACCAAATACTGTGTTCCGACGCGAGCCCAATAATCTGCGGCCGATTGCGCCGGCGAAGTATTGTACCGGCCTCACTGCCTTTCTGTCAACAGCACGCATTGCCCGTAATCCTCCAGCTACGCTGTCGGCTGTCGCGACACGCGCGTCATTGGTCGCCGTTTTCTCGGATTGGCTTCCGCGGCCGGTTTCAGGTGCCGTCTAGCGGGCGAAATATCGTGGGTTAGGGTCCGGTGTTGGCTATTGTCCCGTCCATCTGGCGCTAGATGGCGCTGTTTGCGTTGCGACTGTATACGCCTTACGTGAAAATGCGCTCCGAATCTCGCGTCGAGTTCAGTTGTCGGCTACTCTGAGGCGCGCCGGCGTCTTGTGTGGTTGCTAGGTCATGTACTGCGCAACCGCCCTTTCTCTGATGACTGCGACCAGCTGCGCAACACGGATCCCAATGTCGGAATCGCTACACGCAGCCTCTACGGTACCCAGATCCTCACCGGGTTAGCATTTTCCGTCGTGGCGGGGTCGCCCGGCATAAAGGCAGGGCCACCCAGGCTATTCTTCCCAAAGACCGATCCAAACAGAGCAATATCTGGGTACGTGACCACCGTGTACATTCCGGTGGCGAGGTCCGGGCTGTATTCGGTGACACTCTGCGACGTGCCGGGCGCGACGTCAACGCCGGACCCACCCTGGCCAGAGGTCCCCAAAGAGGGCGGGTCGATGGCCGTAACCTGGCCGTCTGCGCTAGTTGCCGTCCCTATGAAAAGCGGATCCCCGTCCCAACGCACGCTGCCTGTTGTGCCGTTGGCCACCGTGAATGTTATCGACAGCCAACTGGTCCCAGATTTCGTAGTTCTAGTGACGACCTGGCTGAACGTGATGCCGTCGACCGTCCGGGGACGTGACGTGCGAGTGACTGCGGCCGGGCCGGCTCCGCCGCCGCATCCCGAGCCGACCAGGGTGGCTGCAAAGATCGCAGCCGCAAGATAGGCGCTCTTCATGGCTTGCTTTCCTTCTGGGGGATGAATGGGGGCGTGTCAGTACCCGAAATAGAACGGATAGTTGATGGCCGGCGCGAACTGGTGTGGTTCCGGGCAACGCCGTACACGCATTCCCGCCATTATGACGACGCTGGAACTTGGCGCCGAGCGGAAATGCGGGATTCCGAACAGCAGCACGCACAGGAGGGTCAACGCAAGCTGATTAAACGGCCAAGTCGGACGGGCCGCGTTGCGTTGCGTTGCGCGGCTGCCTGAAGTGTTCCGGTTCATCGGCCCTGCTCCGCTCAATCCCAATTTCGAGTCGTCGATACCGGTCTACCACAAATATCGCCGGTTGGCATACCCAGAGCATTCCACAGATCAAGGTATGGCATAATCCCGGCAAATGCCGCCGTCATGCACCGCGTAGGGTCAACCTTAAGCTTGATCGGAATACGACGGTATTCAGGCTTCATTTACTCACCCTTTCAGTGAGTAAATTCAACGCGCGAATCGCTGGTTCCGCGTTCACAGACGGTCCCAAACTATTTCTGGTGGAGGATCACGGACGTCTCACCGAAAACCTGGGCGAAACCCCAAAAATCCTGGGGCTGTTCGGAGGATTACGTGCGCCGCCGGCGACCGGCTGCGCCGTACCAACGACTAATTGCGGCGGTTGTGCTCTCGAAAGAGTACCGTGCGGCCGTGGAGAAGATGCTCATCATGCCCAACCCGGCCGATATACAGCGACAGATACTGGCTCCAAAAGGGCGTACCGAAAGTCACGTTCCTGTCTGAGGCAAAGAACGAACGGGAGCCGCATTCCTACGTTAGGCAACACGGACCGTCGGATCCTGTTAAAGTCAGATACCAGCTCGAGGTAACGAGAGCGTCTGGTCCTCAATGGGCGCTGCAGCGTGCCCGAAGCGCCTGCTCACGCAATTTACGGTATCATCGCTCCATTGAGATTACGCAGCGTCTTGCAGACCTTGCCGCTCCCAGGACTGAGATACCCATGAACCGAACTTTGTGGCATACCGCCGCACTTGCATTACTGATTGTGTTTTTGCCGCTGAATACGGTCGCCAATGCGATAACCGTGCCACCGGCTGGCCGGCAGCGCATCCGACTCGATGCCGGCTGGCGGTTCCACTTGACGCAGCAGGGCCAACTGGCACACGGCGTTGCCATCCGTGCCTGGCGCTGGAAGGAGGACGATGCGCCACATCAGGATGTTGCCTCAATGACGGCAGCAGACCTGGATGTAACAGGCTCCGACTGGCATCCCGCCTCCACCGGGGAGGACGTTTTTCACGGGCGTGTCGGGTTTGTGTGGATGCGTACCGCGCTGCCGGCCGTTCATGGTACGCATCGAGTGCTGCGATTTGCCGGCGTGGATGACAATGCCACCGTCTACCTGAACGGGCGGAAGCTGGTCCATCATGAAGGCTGGAACGATCCGTTCGACGTGCTGCTCGACGCGGCATGGAACCCCGCTGGCCCGAATGTGCTGGCTGTACTGGTCGAAAACACGGCCGGCATGGGCGGCATCATCGGGGCGGTAACCCTGGGCGTGCCGCTGCCGGATCGGCTTGGCGAACCGCAGCTTGCCGGCTATAACGACCGGTCATGGCGCGTCGTGCATCTGCCGAACGATTACGTAGTTCAGGGCAAGTTCAGCCCGCTTGCCGATACCGGCCACGGATCGCTGCCGGTTCAGCCGGCCTGGTACCGCAAGACGTTCCAATTGCCGAGCCGTGACATAGGCAAGAGCGTCTGGATCTACTTTGAAGGCGTTTACCGCGATGCAAGGGTGTGGCTCAACGGACGGTTCCTGGGCGAGCATCCGAGTGGCTACACCGGTTTTCGCTTCGATATCAGCCATGCCGTGCACTTTGGTACGCCAAATGAGCTTGCCGTCTCGGTCGATCCTCGCCATTTCGAAGGCTGGTGGTATGAGGGCGGCGGAATCTACCGGCATGTGTGGCTCACGGTGGCCAACCCCGTTCACGTAGAGCCGTGGGGAACGTTCGTATCGACCAGCCTGCCGGAGCCAACCCTTTCCGATCCGGATCCGAACACGCGGATCATGATCCATACGGCTATTCGAAACGCGTCGCATGCCTCCGCCAGTATCCAACTGGTGAGTCGCATCGTGGATGACCGCGGCGTCGAGGTGGCTTCCATCAGCAGCGGCCAAACGGCGGTCCGTGGCCTCATCCGTGCCTCGCAACAGATACGCATCGCGCACCCCAGACTGTGGTCGCTTTCGCACCCGCGAATGTATCGCTTGATTACCGCCCTTGTCGAGAGAGGTCGGACCATCGACCAGGTGACCACACCGTTCGGCATCCGCACCATCCGATTCTCTGCGGACGATGGTTTCTTCCTGAACGGCAAGCGGGTCGAAATACAGGGCGTCTGCAACCATCAGGACTACGCCGGCGTGGGTATCGCGGTACCCGACAACCTGGAAGCGTGGCGCGTCGAACGGTTGAAATCCATCGGATGCAACGCTTGGCGAATGTCGCACAATCCGCCGAATCCCGAACTCCTGGATGCTTGTGACCGGCTTGGAATGCTGGTGATGGATGAGAACCGGCACCTTGGCGACACGTTCGAGGCAAAAACGCCATACGGCACGCCATACAGCGATATGAGCGAGCTGGATAGCATGGTGCGGCGAGACCGAAACCACCCGAGCATCATCATGTGGTCGATGTGCAACGAGGAGGGCTTGCAGACCACCCAGTTTGGCGCCCGCATCTTTGCCGCGATGCGTGCCGAGACGCTGCGGCTTGACCCAACACGCCCAGTGACGTGTGCAATGAATACCGGCGCTGCCCGGGGCATTGCACTCATCGAGGACATCCGCGGGTTCAACTATGGCCCGGGCGTGTACACCAGCTATCATGCCCGATTCCCAAACACACCGCTCTATGGCAGCGAGATCGGCAGCACCACCACCACACGAGGCATCTACAAAGACGATCGGGCAAAAGGGTACGTGAATGCGTACGACGCCTATCCACCCTGGGCGACCTCGGCGGAGGATACCTGGGCGCCAATCGGCAGCCAGCCGTTTATGGCAGGCGGGTACGTATGGACCGGCTTCGACTACAAAGGTGAACCGACCCCGTATGGTTGGCCCTGCATCAACTCACACTTTGGCCTGCTTGACATGTGCGGCTTCCGTAAGGACGATGCGTTCTACTATGAGTCGGTTTGGCAGCAGAAACCAATGGTGCACATCTTTCCGCACTGGAACTGGCAGGGCGAGAACGGGCGCCCGATTGAGGTGTGGGCATACAGCGATGCCGACTCAGTGGAACTGTTCCTTAACGGTAAGAGCCTCGGCCGCAAGAGTTATCCGCGATTTCACCACGTTCAGTGGTCCGTTCCGTACGAGCCAGGTACATTGCTGGCAAAGGCGTACACCAATGGCGTGCTGGTGGCGCAGGATCGTGTAGAAACCACGGGCCCGCCGGCGGCGCTGGTCCTCAAGACCACCCAGCCAAAGATCGCGGCGGATTCTGAAGAGGTGAGCGTGGTGTTGGTCTACGTGGTTGACAGCCGCGGCCGCGTGGTGCCAACCGCCGCCAATCGCATCACATTTCACGTTACCGGCGAAGGTCGCGTGGTGGGCGTAGGAAACGGAGATCCCAGCGATCACGAACCGGACCAGGCTGCAACCAGGCTCGCGTTTAACGGCAAGTGCATGGTGCTCGCCGGACGGGCAAGCCATGCTGGGCGCATGATCGTCACGGCGCAGTCGCCTGGCCTGAAATCGGCGCGACTGGCTCTGACCGCCGCGCCGTAGCCTCGATAGGAAGGTCGGTGACGGTATGAGGCGCCTTGTGAACCTGCTGGTGGCGATCTTTGCCGCCGCCACGATCCAGACACCGGCTGCCGCTCCGGCCGGACTGCTGGCCTCACAGCCGGAAACGCTTCGCGGGCTGCCCGGCTTACGGGTCGTTATTGAGGGACTGCAGCCCGATATCGTGAAGGATGGGCTGAACCAAAAGTCGATTCGCCGAGCGGTGTTGGCGGAGCTGGAACGCGCGCATATTCCGGTTCTCAAGCCGACCCAGGCTCATCAGTTCAAGCCCGCACCGCCGCTGCTGTACATTGCGATCTCCAGCGTTCGATCTGCTGTTCAGCCCGTATACGCCGCGTCGGTGGATGTAGCCGTCACTCAGCCCGCGAAGCTCGACTATCAGCCGGGTGCTACCGTGCTGGATGCCGTCACATGGCGGCAGCGCGCCGTTGAGATCGTAGGCGCGGCACAAGTGAAAACGCTGACGCAGCTCGTTACGATGCTGGTGGCGAAACTCGCTGCGGATTGGGGTCGGGCGCATGCGTCACAGCCGGCTGGGTAGCGCGGGGCTCCGACACAATTAGTCAGTCATCGCCGGCGATATCGAGTAGAAGCTCTACGCTCACCACGTCGCGCCTTGCGCCATCCAGCTTCCCATGCCTGTGATAGATGCCGACCTCGCGGAATCCAGGCGATTTAGGCAGCGCGCGGCCGACACCTGTTTCCGCGAACACACGCGAGACCAGCTTTCAGAACCCGGCTCACGCGGCCCGGCGTATTAGCTCCACCGAGGCCAGTGAGCCTGCGCCGGCTCGTCGTTAGATACGCCGAGACTGAGCCACTCGGGCGTAGCGCTCCGTCGTTCGATAGGTACTGATCGCGGCAAACGCCGTCACTTCGCCGCGATCTTCCACTGCGTCGAGCGGATAGCCGCCGGCATACCAGGTTTCGATATCAGCGGCGCTGCGCGATCGTGGTTCAAGCGTGGCAAGACGCACTACGATGCCCGCGTTGTAGATCGCGGCGACTCGCTCTGAATCCAGTGGTCCAGCCGGTCCCACGTTCAGAGTCGCCCTCCCTATGCAGGCGCGGGAGCGCTGGCTCATTACCGTGCGGCTAGAATCAGGAGTTTTGTGCTCCGCCGGCGAATCGTACCGCATGATTACTTTTCTCCAGTTGCATCAATGAACGTCACACCAGCTCTGGCAGTAATGATGCTCGCCGCCTGCGCCTGCTCTATGGCCGGCGCCGTACCGCCTCCCGCGCCATACGGCGCCATCCCCTCCAAACGCCAGCTGGCGCGCGAGAGGATGGATCTCACGGCTTTCCTGCACTTCAACATGAACACCTTTACGGACAAGGAGTGGGGATATGGCGACGAGAACCCAATCCTGTTCCATCCCACCGCGTTCAATCCCGACCAGATTGTCTCTACGCTGAAGCGAGCCGGGTTCAAGGGGGTTATTCTGACCTGCAAGCACCACGATGGCTTCTGCCTGTGGCCCACGAAAGCGACCGATCACAGCGTAACGCACAGCAGCTGGATGAATGGCAAAGGCAATGTTGTGAAAGCAATCAGCGATGCGTGCCACCGCTTTCACATGAAGTTCGGTGTCTACCTCTCCCCGTGGGACCGGAACAACGCTGCATATGGCACGCCGGCGTATCTGCCGATCTATCGTGAACAGTTGCGAGAACTACTTACCGAGTTCGGGCCGATTTTCGAGGTCTGGTTTGACGGAGCCAACGGCGGCGACGGATACTACGGTGGCGCGCGTGAAACGCGCCAGATCGACCGTACAACGTACTACCACTGGCCCGGAACGTGGCAGATGGTACGCAGACTGCAGCCGGGTGCGGCGATATTCAGTGATGTTGGCCCCGACCTTCGATGGGTCGGTAACGAGTCGGGCTACGCAGCCACCACCTGCTGGCAGACGTATGACCCGGTAGGACCAAATGGCGGACCCGCAGCACCGGGTGACTCGCAGTACCAGACAGCCGGTGTCGGCACGGAGAACGGCGAGCACTGGATGCCCGCCGAGTGCGATGTCTCCATCCGTCCGGGCTGGTTCTACCACGCCGACCAGGACGGTTCCGTCAAATCACCGCAGGACCTCATGAATCTCTATTTTGAGTCGGTCGGTCGAGGCGCGCTGCTCTTGCTCAATGTGCCGCCCGATCGGCAGGGTCAACTCGCGGCGCCTGATGTGATGGCGGTCACGCAGTTCGGCAAAAACCTGCGGAAGTTGTTCAAGGTCAACCTGGCGGCGTCCGCACGGTTACATGCGAGTAACGTCCGTGGAGGCGATTCTGCCGCGTATGGTCCTGATAATCTGGTGGCGCGCCAAGGCCGTAGCTATTGGGCGACCGATGACGGCATCGCTCAAGCCTCACTGACGGTCGATTTCGGGCGCAGCGTTGCGGTGGATGTGATTCGGCTTCGTGAGGCGATTTCTCTGGGGCAGCGAATTCGGGGCTTTGCTATAGACGTATGGGAGAACAGTGCGTGGCATGAGGTCGCCACCGGCGCCAGCATAGGCAACTGCCGTTTGGTACGGCTCGGCACGCCGACGGTCACGTCGCGGCTACGGCTGCGGATTACCAAATCCGACGCTTGCATCGCCCTCGCGCAATTCGGCGTGTATGCCGGCGCTGGTCTTGGGACTGGAGTGAAACCATGAAGGCTTGGTGCTTCCCCGCGGCTGTCGCGGTCGTGGCGGCCCTTGGATCGATGCTTCCTTCCGCGTGTCGTGCGGATATACGCCTGCCGGCCCTTCTTTCCGACAATATGGTGCTGCAGCGCAACACCAGAGTCACGTTGTGGGGTACCGCCAGTCCCGGCGAGCCGGTCGCTGTTTCCGCTTCGTGGGGGCCGACGGCGCATGCAGTCGCCGGCTCGGACGGAGGCTGGCTGGTCCGCATTCCAACAACGCGCGCCGGCGGCCCGTACACCATCACCTTCCGCGGAGATAACACGGTAACGCTGCACAACGTGATGCTCGGCGAGGTGTGGGTCTGTTCCGGCCAATCCAACATGGAATTCACGGTTCGTCCCAGTGCACCGTTCGCGCTGCAGGACGCGTCGCATGAAATCGCCGCGGCCAACTGGCCACTGATCCGAATGTTCAACGTGGTCAAGAACACATCGTCGGTGCCGATTCACGACTGTCGTGGCTCGTGGCAGGTCTGCTCGCCACAGACGGTAGGCGACTTCTCTGCCGTCGGCTACTTCTTCGCCCGGTCACTCTACCAGCGGCTGCTCGGCGCTGCAAAGCAGCACGTTCCGATTGGCATGATCCACTCGAGTTGGGGTGGTACGGAAATCGAGCTATGGATGAGTGAACCGGCGCTGCAGGCTGTGCCAGGCTTCGCCGCACGTATCCAACATTACCAGCAGGCTCAGGAGGAAGCAAAAAATGCTCGCGCCACAAAGCGGCGAGCGCCGTTTTTCCGGATCCACTCCACACTCTTTAACGCCATGATCGCGCCGCTGCTCCGTTACCGAATTCGAGGTGTCATCTGGTATCAAGGCGAGTCGAATGTGGGACGTGGCGCTCAGTATGCGGAGCTTTTCCCCGCCATGATTGCCGATTGGCGCTCGCAATGGGGCGAGGGCGCCTTTCCGTTTTACTACGTACAAATCGCGCCGTGGATCTACTCCGGCAACGCGGCAAACCCCTCCAGCCCGAGCGTGCGCGAAGCGCAACTCAAGACCCTCTCAGTACCGCACACCGGCATGGCGGTAACGTGGGATATATCCCCGGACTATAAAAACATCCACCCGGCCGACAAGCAGGACGTGGGTTGGCGGCTGGCGCTTTGGGCGTTTGCCGATACCTACCACTTGAAGGGCATTGTCCCGTCCGGCCCGCTCTTTCGATCGATGAAACGCGACGGCGATCGCCTGCTGTTGTCGTTTGATCATCCAAACGGCGGGCTGCACGTGGATGGCCCATCCCTGCAGGGCATTCAGATCGCCGGCGCCGACCGGGTTTTTCATCGGGCAGATGCCCGGGTCGACAACTGGCAGCTTCTGGTCTGGTCGCATGCCGTACCCGAGCCTGTGGCCGTACGGTATGGATGGTGCGATTACGGACCACTGAACCTGTTCAATGGCTCCGGACTTCCTGCGTCTCCGTTCCGCACAGACAGTTGGCCGGACCCAGCCGCAAACGGCAAGTGGTGAACCGCGTCGCTCCGTGATTTGGCACGGCGAAGTTCAAAATTATCGTCATAAAGGCTATAGGTGTTATCTGTCTGACCCCCGGCAGCGCCGTCCGGTTGTAGCGGGGCGCAAGCATGCTCATAGGGCGAGTGAGACATACGGGACATGCGAGTCGTACTGAGGTTGCGACCATATGTCAGGTAGAAGCCCGTTCTCGCGCCGGTGCAGGTGTGTAGAATCCGTTGTTCCCTACATCCGCAATTGTCACCGGCAGCGAAGAAACTGTGCGGCATATCGGGTTGCTCTCGCATCTCCCTTCGTGTGTCTCGAACCGCAGTATACTGTTACGGTTCTCCGACCCAAAATCTGGGTCTGGATTGCGAATGCCTTAGCGGATAGGTTCGCGGGGCTGCGCGTTTCGACAACCGGCCTGAATCGCCGGGAGCGGGTGGAGCGGGCATGGTTGGCCGGTTACCCGGCAGCACTTTGGGCTGGGTACGCCGGTACCGCGTCGTATCGTTCACCGTGCGCAATGGCCACGAGATTTTGCAAATAGCGAGGGGGCAGAAAATGGAGCTGCGAGAGGCGCTCAAGGAGCAGTACCACGCCGGGTTGGCGATGCTCGCGGAGTGCGTGGAGAAGTGTCCGCCGGGGTTGTGGATCGAGGGGCAGTACCCGCGCCGGTACTGGCGGATCGCCTTCCATGCTGCCTTCTTCACGCACCTCTACCTCGGCCAGAAAGAAGAAGCGTTTGAACCATGGCCCGCCAGAAAGGAGGGCGTCGACCACGGCCTCTGGCAGCAGCCACCGGACGTGGAACCGTACGAACTGCCCGAAGAAGCGCTGGTCTACACGCGTGTCGAAATCCTGGACTACATCCGGTTTGTGGATGCACTCATTGACCCCACCGTCGATCGACTCAACCTGGAAGCAGACGAGACGGGCTTTCATTGGTATCCGAATATGAGCAAGCTGTCTCACGAGCTCATGAACATCCGCCATCTGCAGGGCCATGTTGGGCAGCTGTCGGAACTCTTGATGGCGGCACAGGTCGATACCCGTTGGGTTGCCAGGTCAAGCGGCTTGTCGAACTGACGACTGATCTGGGCGCCGTTCGGGCAAGCTGCCCTGCGTACGCGTCGCCTTCGCTGCACAGCTGCAGAATTCGTGCTCGAGCGTGTTCACTTCGGTACCACTGCCTTCCCGGGCGCGGTAGACTTGCCCATGAATCTTGCGGATGACGTCAGGCTGCTGCGTCGGCGCCGACGGCAATGCCTCATCATGCTTATTGGGGGGCAGGCGGTAATCGGCTCCAGCGCGCTCATGGTCCGGGTTGGTCTGAGTGCGCACATCGATCCGGTCACGCTCTCTGCGTGGCGGCTCACACTCGCCGGACTCGCAGCACTGGCCCTGCTGCCACTATCGCCTTATCCTGAGAGCTTGCGGTTGGCGCCTGGTGAGTGGATGCGTCTTCTACTCGCCGGCGGGGCGTTGGCCGCACATTTTGCCCTGTGGATCGCCTCACTGCAGTACATCTCGGTAGCGAACAGCACGCTTCTGGTTTGTACCACACCGATTTGGGCCGGCCTGCTGTCATGGGTGGTCGGGAAGAGGCCGCCGGAGCGTTCTTTCTGGTTTGGTATGGTAGGCGCCGCTGCCGGAGCAATTCTGGTGACGCGCAGTGGCGCCGTGCACGTTTCCAACCAGCCGGCGCGTGGTGCGACGTTAGCCCTGGGCGGCGCTCTGCTCTTCGCTCTCTACCTGCTCCTGGCAGCCGGCCTGCAGCCCCGACTCGGTGTTGCGCGGCTCATCGCGGGCACATACTCGTCTGCAGCCTGTTGGCTATGGATTGTACTGCTCGCTCATCACGCTGCGCCCCTTGTACCGTATAGTGAAAGCGGCTGGGCAGCGATCATCGGAATGGCGGCGCTCCCGCAGATGGTGGGTCACACCAGTATGAACTGGAGCCTTAAGCAGCTGCCGGCCCATGGCGTTGCCGCAGCAACGCTGCTTGAACCGGTGTTTGCCTCGGTGCTGGCATGGTTGCTCCTCGGTGAGCCGCTGGTTGTGTTTCAGGTGCTGGGCGGTGTCGTGCTGCTCGTGTCGATCTGGTCCACGCTCTCAACGCCGCTAGCCGTCGTCGAACCTGACCTTTAATAGGCAAAGCAACCGGTAATCTCGCCACGTGCGGCACAACCAGCGCCGACTGGACGAGAAGTGCAAGAGGCGTTAACCTCTTGCAGTCTGTATGGCTCCGATCAGATAATGCAGACTCGCGGCAGATCCACGATCCCGCCTATCTGTGGCCCATTACCAGCTGCCCGGTCGCAGTTGGTCTGCGCTCGCCCCATTGGCGAGGCATTCTGGTCGGCGACCCGGTATCGCGAGCGGAACCGGAGGCAGGCCAGGGCGCCGGCCACGGAACCACGGCATCAGTCAGCCCCGCGACGGCTCGGACATCCGTTCGCGGGCTTCGCGCGCCAGCGCCGGTAGGTGGTCGGAGTTCGCCAAAACCTGCTCCAGATGCCGCCTCCGCGTCGGCCCGGCCGTGCGCAGCATCTCATCGCCAAACGGGCAATCCACCCAGAACCGGGCAAAAGAGGCGACGTAGTTTCGCAACTCCGGTAGAAGCGCATCCGGATAGTGTTGCGAAAGGTTGATCGTGAACATTCGCCGGCTGGTGCTGCCGCCAAAGCTCGAGTGTTTGGTATTGTGATGGAAGCACACAACATCGCCGGGTCGCGTTTCCAGCGCCACGGCCGGCAGTTCCGACCCGGCAATGCCCAATAACTCCTGCGACCTTCCAATATCTCGATGTAGGGCGTCGGCATATCGGTCGCCCTTGATGTGACTGCCGGGAATTACCCGCAGGCAGCCGGTCTCGCGCGTCAGGTCGTCCAGGTAGAACGCGATCTTGAGGTACCTCATTTCGGAGTACCAGCCGTCCGAATGCCAGGACGTATCGCCCGTGTAGTAGTTACCGTCGCTGCCCATATAGTTGAAGTCGGCGCCGAGCAGCGAGTTGCAGATTGCCAGGATGCGATGATCATCCAGAAGGGCACAGAGCCGCTCGTGTTGATCGAGGAACGGGACGATACAGGATCGGGCTGCTCCACTATGCGCGCTGCCGTTATGGCCGCCGCCGCGTTGCGACCAGATTTCCTCAAAGGCTTCCTCGATCTCGTTGATACAGTCCGCCATCAGGCCGGGTAGGCCGATGTAACCGAACGTGTCAAAGAAGCGCGTATTCGTCTCGGGAAGCATCGGCGCCTCCTCGGGATTTGTCGGAGGATAGGGCGGTTGCATTGCATTCTCCTGTCAGAACATCTGTGGATAGTGCCTATCGCTGAGTAGTCGATTGCCGCAAGGTTCGGACCGATGGCAGTTCGGCGCGGATCCCGTTGCTCCACGGGCAGGGGCGCCTACTGTGGCACAACCAGTGGCGGCGTTACTTTGGTACCGGCGTCGGTGACCGCCTGCGTCAGTTGGTCCTGCGATATTCCCGTGACCCCGGTGCTGGTTGAGAGCAGATTCGCCTCGCGAAGGTCGGCGCCAGCCATATTCGCTATAGAAAACGAGGCGCCCCGGCAATCCGCGCCAAGCAATCGCGCACGGTTGAGGTTCGCGTTGAGAAAGCTTGCGCCTCGCAGGTCGGCGCCTGTCAGATCCGCGCCGGTAAGGTTGGCGTCTGTCAGGTCGGCGTTTCTCAGGTTGATGCCGCGCATGTCGGCTTCGCGCAGATCTGCTCCTCTCAGCCGCGCGTAGCGCAGATCGGCGTCCGTCAGAATCGCTCTGCGCAGGTGCGCCCACCGCATGTTAGCCCTTACCAGAAACGCGATCCCCATATTCGCGCCACGGAGGTCCACAGACTGCAGCTGAGCTCCACGCACCAGTGCAAAGTCCGCCGGGCTTGTTCCACGCCAATCCGACGGATGCCGCGAAAGCTCGGTGTCGGCCATCTGGGCGAATGGCGCGAGCGGCCCGCGGAGTATCAGCGGTACGACGCGCTCCAGCAGGCTCCCCGAACCGGTACCCTCGGTTTGTGCTCGAATTGGTACGCCATTGATGCCTCCATAACTAGCTGCGGCTGTGATCAACGCGACTGCAACCATGGTAACTGCAGCGGAGGTAGATTGAAGGCCACGGCGGAGCGTTGTGGACGTGAGCGTCTGAACGCATCGGAGGTAGAAAGCAACGGCAACCCCGCTGAATAGTGATACGAGAGCAACATGGAGGCCGCTCACGATCCAGTTGTGCGCTCGAAGGCCGCGCAGCCAGAAAGCCGCAGCCGTTACTGGGGCCGCTCCCCAAACAAGCAGCACAACCAGCGCAACCTGTAACTTGAACACGGCAGGTTGAGACGACCGGAGTGTTGGTGACCAGGCGCGCACGATTGCTGTCAGCGCGCCGCCGCCTACGGTAATGTCCACCGGCAGTCCATCCGTGAACACGGCCGGTAGGAGGGCCAAACGCTCCCAAAGGCGCTGCATGGCCACCGCGAGATAGATCCACGATATTCCAACCAGGAGGGGACCCAACACCAGCAGCGTACTCCCCGAGACCTCCACCCCCGTCAACGGCATCGTTGCGCCATACTGCGGAACAAACAGCGTGGCATCGCGCATCGCGGTGAGCGCCAGCAGCACCCATGCCGCGCACGTAAGGTAGACCACCAGGGAGATGACCGCGCTCTTTACGCTGGCGCGTGTAGTAAAAATGGCGTCAAAGTGCAGGTTTGCCGGCAAGGTGGCGCTGCGCAAATCGGCGCCTGATAACTGCACCGTCGTGAGATCGGTGCTCTTTGACATATTGGCGCTCCAAAGCGTCGAGCGCTGTAATCGAGTGTCCCTCAGGACGGCTTCGTGGAACTCAGCGCCGCTCAGGAACGAACCCCTGAGGTCTGCACCGGTAAGGTCGGCGCCGGTGAAATCTGCGTTGGAGAGCTCCTGATCGGAGAGATCTACGTTCCGCAGCGAGCAGTGAGCAAAGTTGGCCGGTTGCGCGTCCTGCTCCTGTCGGACCCATCGCCGGTGTGCATCCAGGCGCGACGTAAGCTCGGCAGCAGTAATGGAGCGTAGTTTATTCGCCATAAAGTGGCTTTGGTGGGGATACGGTGCGGCAGCGCATTGCGTTATGTTTCGTTGCCATGGCGCCGCACTCCTGCCCTGGCGAACTCCTCGCCCACAGGCGCCATACCGGTCGGATGGCGCTTTGGTGTACAATTGTATACAACGTACGGCTCCGGCCTGTCACTGTCAACGTCACTTAAGCGTTAATTGGTGAGTAACGCCTTATCCGCGTTGCACAACTCGGGAACTGTGTGGAACTAGGTAGCGTGCGCCGATTGGCGCCAACAGGGAAAGGAGCAGGACTGTGAAACGCGAAACTCCGGTCCTCATGATATCGCTGCAGATTCCGGTGGAAGACGAGACCACACCGAACGATGTGCTGGAAGCCATCGCGTCGGAGGTCAGGGCGGCCTTTGACCGGCTCCGGAGGGAACAACAGGCCCGCGCCGATGGCAATGACATCGCTGAGATGCGCGTCACCGCCGAAACGCAGGAGCCGCTTAGCGAGGCGACGCAGCACAACCTGCTCAAGGAGATGGGCTACCCAGACGATTGATCAACCGCCGTGCACGGGCGCTCGGCACCTGGTCACGCTATAGTGGCTGGTCCTGGCATCAGCGGTAAAAGCTACAAAACGGGGCTGGATTGCAGAGCAGCAATCCAGCCCCGTTTCTATGTTGGATTGCTCCGCTTTAGAGGGAGTAGTTGGCGCGGAAATGCGGGTGGATGATCCGCTGCACTTCCGGAGCGTTGGTTGCGCGCAGGCGGCGGGCGTCCCACTCAATCTTCTTGGGACTGGCCCAAACTGCCAGGTTGCCCAGCACCACCGTCTTCGTAAGCGGTACCGCATAGTTGGGGAAGTTCGATACTGCCGGGATACCGCCCTGAATTGCGCGCACCCACTCGCGAAAATGACCCGGCGAATGTGGATAGTCAACCTGCCCAACGTCCACGCCGCCATCGATAACCTTGCCATGACCACCGTAATCGCCGGGAGCGTATACCGTACCGGAGCTGCCGATCATAAGTGAACCGCTGCTGGAGACCGGTTGGCCATGGAAAAGTTCGGTGGGTGGCAGCTTACCGCCGTCGTACCAGGTCATCGTGAGCGGGGGATGCAGGTTTGTGCGGTCGAACTTGTAGGTGATCAAGCTCCACGCCGGATACGAGTCGTGGTTGGTACCCGAGGTCTGCGCCTGAACGCTTAATGGGTCTCGCAGGTCCAGCGCCATGAATGGCAGATTCATGGTGTGACACGCCATATCGCCGAGGGCGCCACAGCCGAAATCCCACCAACCGCGCCACGAGAAGGGGTGATAACCCGGCGCATAGGGCCGTGCGGGCGCGGAACCCAGCCAGGCGTCCCAGTGCAGCGTTGAGGGAACCGGCGCCGGCGCCGGGCGCTCGATGCCCTGAGGCCAGATTGGCCTGTTCGTCCAGACGTGTACATCGGTCACCTTGCCAATTGCGCCCTTTTGAACCTGCGCAGCCATCTGTCGCAAACCGTCAGCCGCAGTGCCCTGGTTTCCCATTTCGGTGGCAACGTGCATCTGCTCCGCAATATCAGCAAGGCGCTGCGCTTCCCAAACGCTGTGAGCCAGCGGCTTCTGGCAGAAGCAGTGTTTGCCCATCTTCATGGCCATCCCGGCGGCTACGGCATGGTTGCAATCGGGGATGCTCACGGTTACGGCATCAATATGCTTTCCGTACTGCTCCAGCATCGTGCGGAAATCGAAGAACTGCTCCGCCTTCGGAAACCGTGCGGCGCCACGAGCCCGCGTGTTGTCGTCCACATCACAAATCGCCACCATGTTTCCGTGGCTGGCGGCATCATCGCTATCGCTTTCGCCCTTGCCGCCAACGCCGATGCTGGCAAACGAAATCTGCGAATTGGGTGACTGTTTGGCCGCGCGCGCCGCCGTGTCGCCCACCCAAACCGAAAAGCTGGTAAACGCGGCCTGCGTAATAAACTGACGCCGTGATCGCCGGTTGCTCATAGATGGAATCCTCCTGGAGCCGCGGCCCGCACCATGCAGGCTCGACGTGCATCCGTGCCTGCATTCGCGCGCCGAGTTCAAAACTCCTGCATCATACGTACGCCGTCGGCCGGTCGTGGCAGGAGGCGGGGTTGAGAGCGTCGAACCGCTTTTGAGTTACGGGCAAACTGAACCTAAACGACTCGCGCAGAGGAGCTTGATGAATACAGACACCGCGCTGAAATACCGGCGCCAGCTCACGGACGACGGCTTTTGCGTGATTGAGAACGTAGTGCCGGAATCGCTTCTCGAAGAACTGCGGGTCGAAACCGACCGGCTGCTCGATTCTGTGGAGCATCCGGAGCACTGGAAATACCAGGGATCCGACCTTCACGTCCGTGGTAGCGAAAACGACGTCATCGACCGGCTCGACAAGTTACCGGCGGCGCGCCAGGCGCTCGATGCCATGGGGCTTGTGGACTTCAAGTCGCGCGGCGGCTTTATCATCCTCAGCAAGCCGCCCGGGGGGCCGGCGCTGTACTGGCACCAGGACTGGACGCAGTGGAACGATCCGATCAGCGCCGCACCATGGCCGCAGTATCTATTTCTATCGTACTACCTGGTAGATACCAGTGTGGAGAACGGTTGCTTCCAGGCGATTCCTGGTACACATCGCCAACGCATTCCGCTCCACGACAAGCTGGCCGTGGCCCATACCGACGCCAGTTATTTCGCTCCGGAGTCGGAGCAGCATCTGTTCGGCGAGCCTGACGGCGCGGTCGATGTGCCGGTGAAGGCCGGCTCGCTGGTTATTGGTGAAGGCCGGATGCTGCACGCGGCACGTGCCAATCAGAGCCTGAACAGGCGTACGCTGCTGCTTGGATGGTACGACCGGCCGGCAACCATACCGGACTACTGGACCGGGTCGGTACCGGAAGAGATTCTAAGCCGCCGGCCGGATACAACCTGGCCGAGCACGCGCGAGCCGGGCGTCTACCTCAAGCCGCACGGCTAGGGGGTTACGGTGGCCCCAGGAGCCGCCGGTGGGCTGACGGCCGCGTCCGGCTTGCGCAGGAGACTCCCGTCGACGCGACCCATGTTAAGTCGTGATGAGATGCCAATCACCACAATCCCGAGCAGAACCAGAATGAGCATACCCACGGCACGCTTCTGCTGCAAGGGAGCAAATATCTTGACCGGGTGCAGCATTGCAACCGACAGCACCAGCATCAGCATCACGATGCCGATCTTCATGCCCACAAGCATGTGATATGTCGCGGCAACATGGGGCGACACAACATAGTAGTTGTAGAACCCGGTGACCAGCACCACTACCCAAAGACCCATCAAAGCCATACCTGCCTTGCGCCACTGCGCCTTGATGAGATCCGCCGCGGGAGATTCCGGGGCTACGGTTATCGTGCACAGTAACAGCCACATAAAGAAGCTGCCGCCCAGAACGCCAATAATGCTCATCACGTGCAGCCACTTACTGATGAAAGCCATGGGAATCCTCCGGAGCCACTACCGTGGCCGACCGACCTGTTACCTGGGCAGGAGGCCCGCAAGGTCGCTCGGCGGATACCGACGGGCCCTAACGCTGAACGGCTCACCGTAGTGGACCGGCGGCCGCTTTATGAACCCGCCTGTCGCCAGATAAAAGCGATTGCCGCTCACGCCGCCGCCATAGTCCTTGCGCTCGGTTTTACCGGTGCCATCGTGGCTGAAGCTTGCTTCGGTTAGCGGCAGCCACTTGCCATCTGTTGTATGCAGCCAGCCGCCACCAAAGCGCGCAAGCCGCGGTAAGTTGCCGTTGTCACCGCCAAAGTCCTCATCGAAAGAGTACAGACCGCGCAGCCAGTGGCCATCATGTGGCGCGCTGAATCGGGCGATCAACCGCCATTGCCCGGGATCCGGAAACCAGAACCAGGCGGTATAAATCGTGCTATCGCCCTCAACCTTTGCCGTAACCGCCAATCGGTAGGTCTTTCCGGCCAGCCACGGAAACACGAGGTGACTGTGACCGCCCGTACCTTCATTACCGAAGCTGCCGGCATACACGCCATCACCCTTTGCCAACAGTGTAACGCGGTTTGACTGTGCCACCTTGCTGCGGCTTACGGCCTCATTACCCGCATCCCACACCGAGAAGATAATGCGCCGTTCGGTTGGACTGTTCACCTGAATGCCAAAGTAGCCGCGGTCGAATCCGCAGGCCATGTAATAGGTCCATAACGGATCGGCAACCGGCGTCACCTCGTTGTAGAAAAGGTCAACGCCGGCGCCGGCCGGAGTTGGATAGAAGAGGTGAACCGAGGCGCTGTTCCGCCGCTCAGCGGTGTTGAAGTGCGCGCCATCCGAGGCGTCACCGGATATCGTCAGGCTGCCAATGCGTCCGAAAGACGGGCCGGACTTTGCGAGACCGCTCAAGACGATCGGTACATAGCCGGGCCGTGTGATCTGGAACTCGCCAAAATCGGCATTGACCGGAGCCGCGATTCCGCGACCGGTTACCGTATTCTGCGATTTGCGGTGTAAGCATTGAACCTGCAGCGTCGCGGATGAGCCTACAGCCAGGGCAACCGAAATCTGCACGTGCAGGCGGCCTGTGTTCTCAAAGTGACCGTACCACACCACATGATTCGAGCCATCGCGCCAGCCGGTGACGCCGTCGGCGGAAATCTGCAGCCCCAATGGGTTGGGAACGGAGTAGGCCGTGTAGGCCGGAATAGTCAACTCGGGCTTCTGATGAACCATACCATTCAACCACAACGCGCTAGAGCCAAGGATGAGAGCCAGGAGTTTTAATGGGGTCGTTTTCGGCATGGCGAGCTAGGTCCTGCTGATTAGTATAGCCGCCGCGGCACAACGTGCGACTGCTGCCGGGCCATCGGTCCAAGGCGGCGAATAGCAGCCGGACGCCAGCCCGCCCCGTGGCGCAGCGGTATCCGGATGCTGCCAACAAGGAATGAAGGCGGCTCCCGCAGAATATGCGCGTGTTGGGGCATGCGGCGAGCCAGCTGGTACCAGGAGCCCGCTCTGCCTTGCAGGAGCCGTTTTTGGCAGTCTCTCCGGAATCCAGCCGGCATTCTCCCCCAGTCGCCGACACTGTTACTCCTCAAGAACCGATCCGGGCACGGTGGCTCAGCCCTCGTGCCATGGCGCTTGCGTTTCTCCTTGCCCCGCTGACGGCGTACTGGACGGCCGATCAGGGCATGGATGTGATCTTCTCACTGATGGTGCCGCCTCTGGCGATGACGCTGGTGATCGCCTGCATCAACCTGGTTGTACGCAGGCTCGCCCCAAAGGCTGCGTTGCGAGAAGGCGAGCTCATCATTTTTTATGCCATGCACACGGTGGTCTGCACCATGTGCGCCGAGTGGATGAGCGTTGTCAATCCCGCAATCCAGTCATTTGCTCTGCAGCACAAGCAGAACACCGCCTTCGATACCTACATCAATCCATATACGAGCAAGTGGTTTTTTATTCCGGTAAAGGACGCGAAGCTCTATAAGGACTATGGGTACGGTGGCTACAACTTCGCCTGGTTCTGGGCGCATCTCCATCTTTGGTGGCGATACATCCTGTCGTGGACCACACTGATTGTCTGCATCTGCGGCGGCATGCTCTGCATCAATAGTCTGATGCGCGATGAGTGGACCAATCGCGAAAAGCTCAGTTTTCCTATCATCCAAGTTCCAATGGCTGTTATCGCTGTTGGTGCCGGTCGATCGAATGTATGGCGGAGCAAGTACTGCTACGTCGCGTTTTTTGCGATGTTTGCTATCGACATGCTCAATGGCTTCCACTTCATGTTTCCCAGTGTGCCGCAGATCAATGTGCGGTTTATTGGCGATCTATCCCAGTTCCTGCCGAATCCGCCGTTTAGCGCCATTGGTTGGACGCCGATCGGTATCTTTCCATACATGGCGGCCATCGGATTCTTTATGCCCACCGATCTGCTCTTCTCCTGCATCTTCTTCTTCTTTTTTCGTAAGGCCATGCAGGTATTTACTTACGCCATTGGCTATACCGACAGCGCCGGCGTTTTCGGAGGAGGCAGTTTGGTACCCGGTCCGCCGTACTTCAGCGAGCAGAGTTGGGGCGCCTTTCTCGCTCTGTTTGTAGGCGCCATCTGGGTTGCGCGAAGCTACCTGAAGGATGTATGGCGACAGATCTGGACCGGACGAGATGAGAACGGCACCGGCGTGCCGCACCGCATCGCGTTTATCGGCCTCATCCTGTCACTGGGAGCAATCGCCTGGATAAGCAGCAAAATCGGGATTCCGCTATGGATGGTCGCCTTTGAGGTCTTTCTGTTCCTCATGTTCAGTGTTGCTCTCACGCGCCTGCGCGCTCAAATCGGCGCTCCCTCCCACGAGATGGCCTTCATGGGCCCAAATCAGATGCTCGTGGACTTTGTCGGCAGCAGTTCACTGCCGGTCGCAGGGCTCAGCCGCACCGTAACCACGTTCTACGTGTTCAATCGTATTCACCGTACGCATCCCATGCCCTCACAGCTTGAGTCGATGAAAATGGGTGAGACGGCCCAATTCAACCAGCGCGCGATCTTTGTGGCCGTCCTCCTGGCAACAGTGGTTGGCTGTCTCCTCGGGCATCTTGTTTATATCTATCGCGGCTACCATTTCGGCGCCCAACAGGCCGGTGGTGGGAGGGCGGACATCGTTTCGCAAATCACGAACCAGCACAAGGGACCCAATGTGGTTGCGATCGTGTTCGTCGTAGTTGGTTTTGCGATTGTGGCTCTGCTCGACCTGATCCGTTTCCAGTTCCCGGGTTTCCCGCTGCACCCGGTCGGCTACGCGCTGGCCATGAACTTCGGCCTGGACTACTTCTGGTTCGGCCTGGTGATCGTTCTCATTGTCAAGGTCTTCGTAGAGCGCATCTATGGCTTGAAAGGGCACGATAAACTGCACCAGGTCGCTATCGGTATCATCGTTGCCGAGTTCGCAGCCGAAACGATATGGTCGCTTTATGCCATCACGCACCACCAGGCTACCTACAGCATCTCGATCAACGGCCGGCTCAGTTGGGATCAGTAAAACGCAAATGCGACGCTCTCAACTGAGAGGGCGTCGCATTTGCTGAATGTGTGAGCCGCATGGCGCGCGCTGATAGAGCGCTACAGGTACTTCTCGTCCAACCATGCTCCCTGGGCCACACGGCGAAGCGAACAGTGGGTGGCCAGGACGTAGTTGGCATGCGCCGCCCGCAGCCTGGCCAGTTGACTCAAGCGGCTCCGGCAGCCGGATGCCGATTTCATTCGCCGCCGTGTCGTCGCACGGCTCTCCAGTAGGCCGATCAACTGTTCCAGCCGGTAAAGCTCACGCTGCTGGGCGGTTTGTCCCATCAATCGCCGGGCAGCTGCGCGACACCGCTCCCGAGATTCAGCTGCTGGTCGCAGCGGTATCAATGGCGCCGCTGCTGCCCTCAGTGCAACGCGAACGCGCGTTCGCCGGTTGCCAACTCGGTCAAGCCGCAGCTCAATATCTGTCTGTTCTGCGGTCAATGGTGTCATGAGAACATCCTTCTGCCAATGTCAGTATTCCAAACTGGTGGAGCGAGTCGCCGGCCGTATCGCGGGCGCCCTGCTGCCGCGCTCGCTTAGCTTGGTCGGCCACCGGTTTAGACCGCGGCGTGTTCCCGGGGGTTTCGATTCTGTGATAAAGATAACAGAAGTCCGTCTGCTTCTTTTACGAACTGGGGATTGCTTGACGCCCGCTGCGCCTGTGAAGTATCTTCACAGGCATTCCACACGGGGACTGGTGGCCGGTATGCCGAGCAGGTGCGATTGGTGTCGTCATAATATAAGCATGCGAGCTTCGGCAACTGTTGCAGCCGTCGTCGCCGTTTGGGCCTGCTCCGCTGGATTTGCGAACGCTCAAAAGCCCCCGCCCGCTGTGCCGCCTGCTCTCTCGCCGGCCATGCGTCGAGCCGGAGCTCTTCTTCAAACAGCGCTGACGCTGCAGAAACAGAACCATAACTCGGAAGCGATCTCAGCGTGGCAGAAGTTTCAGGTGGCTGCTGTTGCGGCGCATCTGCCGCCGGCTCAACTAGCTGGTTCGTGGCAAAACCTCGCGATTCTCTACAGCAAGACCGCCGATACGACGCACGAGCTCGACGCGTTGAGCCACCTGGTGCAGCTTGAGCCGGCCAATCCAGCGATTCTCGTGGAGCTTGCCAATCTCGACAGCGGCCAGCACCGGACCGACGAGGCCGCCACGCTGGCCGAAAAGGCGCTCAAGCTGCATCCTGCGCCGGGGGTGGCGGCCGCGGCCCACTTTATCCTCGGCGTGAACTTTGTCAATCACAAGAATCTGGCCGCTGCTGCACCGCAGTTTGCAGCCGCGGAGCATCTGGCGCCCGATAATCCCCGTGCACAGCTGGACTACGCAGCGATTCTGGATGCTGCCGGCAAATACGCCGAGGCGTTGGTACATGCCGAAAAAGCCAGCGCACTTTCCCACGGATCCCTTCAGGCGGAGCTGCTTGTTGCCGGCATTCAATATCACCAGAAGGATTTCAACGGCGCCCTGAAGGTGTACGACGGCATCGTAAAGCAGGATCCGCGCAACGCGAACGCGATGTTCAATCGGGCACTCATACTTCAACGGCTGGGCCGCGTGCAGGAGGCAATAACCGCCTACATCAACGTGTTGGAGGTGGCGCCAAACCTCGATGCCGCTCACCTCAACATGGGCCAGCTCTACAGTGCAATCGGCAACGGTGCTGCGGCGCGCCAGCAGTTTCTACTGGTTTATAAACATAACAAGGCGCCAAAAGTCGCCGCGGGCCTGGCGGATGCCGAAGCTCAGGACGCCTTTTCGCTGCACGACCCGGCACAACGCGCCGCGGAGCTGGCGTCGGCGGAACGGCATTTCCAGGCGGCGCTGGCCGCCAGCCCGAACGACCTCTCGATCAACGTCGACCTGGCCGATCTCGATGAGAAGATGCTGCGATATAATGATGCGATTGCTATCTACAGGAAGCTGCTAACGCAGAAACCGGGCGACTACGACCTCTACAGCCACATAGCACGCGTCTATGGGATGCAGCGGAACGTCGACCAGGTTGCCGCAACGTGGCATGAATACAGCCAATTGAAGCCCAATGACCCGAATGGCTACGCGGAGCCGGCCGGCGCATTGGAGGCTGCAGGTAGGTTCGCAGCCGCAGCGGATGAGTGGCGCGCTCTGCTGAAGCACCAGCCGCAGAGCGGCAGCGTCATGGTGTCACTGGCAAAGGATGAGCTCAAGTTGAAGCAGACCGCTGCGGCCACGGCGCAGCTGCACCAGGTGCTTCAGCTGGATCCCAGTGGCGCGACAGCGCCAACACCCGCCATGCGCGGTCAGGTGGCGGCAGCCGTTCAGGCCGAGCAACTGGATGCGCTGCGCGGCCTCGCCAATATTCACCACGACGCTGGTGATACAGAAGGCGAACTCAAGTGGCTGCGAGAGCTGAAAAAGCGTGATATGGCAATGGCAAACGCCAACCACATCGCCGTAAATACGGAAGCGTGGGATGGTATCGCTGCCATCTATCTCAAACAGAAGAACCTGGCGATGGCGGCGCAGCAGTACGAACAACTCGCGGCGAAAGCGCCGGGAATGGCAGAGCCGTGGGAACATCTGGCCGCTATTTACGAGCAGCAGAATCTGATCGACAAGTCAGCCGCGGCATGGCAGAGCGCTGCTGCGCGCTCGGTAGATCCGCTGCCCGATGCGATGAAGGCCGGCGACCTGTACCAGCGCAAAAACCAGCTGCCGAAAGCGCTGGCCGTGTATGAAGCGCTGACGCCAAAGTACGGTAAAGATCCGCGACTTAACTCAGTGCTGGCGCAGCTCTACGAACTGGTCGGCCGGGATGCAGACGCGGTAACTACGTACGACCGGCTCCTCAAGCAGAACCCGCAGGCGTACTGGGCGGAGGATCGTCGTGCGGTAGCGTTGATGCGGCTGGGAAGGTATCCGCAGGCGCAAGCGGCATTTGAGACGGAGTTGAACCGCATCCCCGAGCAGGATCAAACGTATGCGGAGCTCGCGCTGCTCTATGCCAAACAGGGCAAACAGGATCAGTATCTCGCATGGCTTAAAGCGCGGTTAACCCAGTTCCCAGACAGGCGGACGGCCATGCAGGCGATCGTAAATGCCTATGCAGCCCGCAAAGACGAGAATGCAGGCTGGTCGTGGCTCTCGGCCTTTGCCAAACAGCACGATTCCAACCAGAAGGTGCTCCTTGCCTGGGCTCAACTGCTCGACAGCCAGAACAGGCCGGAGCAGGCGCTAGCTGTGTATCAGGAGATCGCCGCCAGGAATCCTGCGGACCTCAATGCCCAGACCGAGCTGGCGGACCGGCTCGATGAAGCCAAACAGACCTCGGCGGCCGACCTCGTTTACACGACTCTCATTGCGAACACTACGTTGACGCCCGATGAGCGCGACTCAGTACGCGCACTACTGGCGCAGCGGTACGTTCGCCAGGCCCGGTACGCATTGGCACTGCAAGTGTATCAAACGGTACTGAAGGACCGTCCGAACGATTTGAGCACATTGGGACAGATGGCCGAGATCTATGTGCTGCAGGGTCAAACCGGCAGCGCGCTGCCCATCTACCGCCAGATTGCCGCCGACGCCGGAGCTGACCGCGTAACGCAGGCTATGGCGCACTTCCGCATTGGTGACATTGAGCAAAAACTCGGAGACAATTCGGAAGCCATCACCCAGTACAAGCAGGCGCTGATGCTGAACCCCGAGCTCACTCCCGCCGAGCAGGCGCTGAACAGCCTGGTGCACCAGCCCTGACGCCGCGATACCGGGCTGCCGGGCCAACAGGTATATGGGCAGGTGCTGCCGTATCTATATCGTAATATTGGCAGATGACACAAACTGAGACACAACTCCAGCCTCCCGCGCTCGAAATGCGCGGAATCACGAAACAGTATCCCGGCGTGCTGGCGCTGGATAATGTGTCCCTTACCGTGATGCCCGGCGAAGTGCATGCGCTTCTGGGCGAAAATGGCGCCGGCAAATCCACGCTGGTCAAAATCCTGGCCGGCGCAGTGCGGGCCAATGCCGGAGAGATTCTCCTGAATGGCGCGCATGTTTCCGCCGACACGCCGCAGAAAGCGATGGAACTCGGCATCGCGATCATCTACCAGGAGTTCAACCTGGTTCCCTACTTGTCAGCCGGGGAGAACATTTTCCTCGGTCAGGAGCCACGGTCGCGCATACCCGGATTTGTAGACTATGCCCGATTGTACGGAGAATCGCAGCGAATCCTCGATAGCCTGGGTGTTAAGCTCTCGGCGCGAACGCCGGTCAATCGACTTAGCGTTGCGCAGCAGCAGATGGTGGAGATTGCGAAGGCAACGAGCCGCAAGTCGCGCATCATCGTCATGGATGAACCGAGCGCCACGCTTACGCAGCACGAGTTGGAAGCCCTGTTCACTCTGGTACGGCAGCTGCGCGCCTCCGCGGTAAGCGTCATCTACATCTCGCACCGACTGGAGGAGGTTTTTGAAGTATGTGATCGGGCAACGGTTATGCGCGATGGCAAGGTGATCGATACGCGGCCTGTAAACGAGCTCTCCCGCGATGAGATTATCCGGCTGATGGTCGGACGTGAGCTGAAAGAGGCTATCCCTAAGAAGGCCGCGGTGCCCGGGGAAGCCGCGCTGGAAGTTCGCGGGCTGAACCGCAAGGGCATTCTCCACAACGTCTCGCTATCCGTCCGAAAAGGCGAAATCCTGGGTATGGCCGGGCTGGTTGGCGCAGGGCGCACAGAAACGGCACGAGCACTATTTGGCGCCGATCCAATCGATAGCGGCGAGATACGGATCGATGGCAAGCCGGTCGTCATAAGGTCACCACGAGATGCGATACGTTTCGGAATCGGCCTGGTCACCGAGGACCGGAAGGAACAGGGCCTCGTTCTGCCGATGGCTGTCCGAGAAAACACGACGCTTGCCAACCTGCAATCGCTGTGCTGGATGGGCTTCGTGAAGCGTCCCCAGGAGCGCGCAGTCGCAGAGGAGTACCGAGCGAGCCTCGACATCCGTACTCCCAGCATTGAACAGACCGTGCGCAATCTCTCGGGAGGCAACCAGCAGAAAGTGGTGTTGGCAAAGTGGCTATTTACCGGCTCGCGCGTGCTAATCTTTGACGAGCCGACACGCGGTATCGACGTTGGGGCTAAGAGCGAGATTTATAAGCTGATGAACCAACTTGCCGCGCAGGGCTGTGCCATCATCATGATATCGTCGGAGTTGCCCGAGGTTTTGGGGATGAGCGACCGTATACTGGTGATGCACGAAGGATCGGTCGCCGGGGAGCTGAGCCGCGATCAGGCGACGCAGGAGGCTGTTATGCACCTCGCCACCGGAGGATCTGCCTGAGATGATGCCAACCGCCCCTCCGCCTATGCCGAATGTGACTCCGCCTGTGCCCGTCCGACGTCGCGGCGGCAGTGGATGTCTGGTACCGGGAATCCTGGGATGTGGAGCGCTGGTTGTCATCCTGGTCGTTATAGGCATAATTGGCGTCAGCAACCTGAACAAGCACGGGGGATTCGGAAATATCGTGCGAAGCGCGGAGGCTACTACGCCCGCTGCCCGCAAACTCTGGTACCTCCGCGAAGGGATGGACCTGTATCGTCGCGCGCACAAGGGGGCGTATCCCAAAACACTGGACGCGGTACTGCCATTCATTCCGCCTGCCGATGAGGATCCGACAACCTGCACGGAATGCAGTCAGCCTCAAGCAATCTATATTCGGCCCGGCCCTGCAACCAATCCTCACGCGCCAATCGTTCAGTTCTTTGCCGGTGAAGGCGACCTGACCATTGGACCCGTTACGCAGCGCCATCTCACCTATATTTCGTTGCTTGCCAATGGCGAGATTACACAGGATCAAAACGTCCAGCAGGTGCTCTATCCGGCTGCCGACACGTCGGCTCCAATACCTCCAGCGCCGCTACGCACAACCGGCAGCGGTGCAAAGTAGCATTCATCCTCATACGGTACCAATATGTCACGACCGCTGAATAGCTGCCTGGTTACCGGCGGGGCCGGGTTCATCGGATCGCACCTGGTGCATGCGCTTCTAGAGCACGGCGCGCGCGTCCGCATTCTCGATAACTTCACCAGCGGCAATCGGCACAACCTTCACGGAATCGAAAACCGGATAGAGGTGATGGAGGGTGACGTGCGGGATGCCGCCACTTGCCACGAGGCATGCAGCGGGATGCAAACCGTGTTTCACCTTGCCGCGTTGGTTTCAGTGCCCGAGTCGGTGGAACAGCCGCATAGGGCCCACGAAGTCAATATCAACGGCACACTGAACATCCTGATGGCCGCCCGCGAGACGGGTGCGGAGCGCGTGGTATTCTCCAGTTCTTCGGCGGTTTATGGCGATACCATAGTATTGCCGACTCCGGAGGATACCTTGCCGGTACCGACCTCGCCCTATGGGCTGCAAAAGCTGTGCGGTGAGCACTACTGCCGCCTGTTTTTCCAATTGTACGGCCTGGAAACCGTTAGCCTGCGCTACTTCAACGTGTACGGGGCGCGACAAGATCCAAACTCCGCGTACGCTGCGGTCATACCCCGGTTCCTCACTCGCCTCGCTTCCGGCCAACATCCGGTGGTGTACGGTAACGGCGAGCAGACGCGTGATTTCCTGCACGCCTCCGATGTGGCGCGCGCCAACGTTCTTGCCGCCACGGTAGTGCAGGAAGCAGCTATTGGCAACGTGTTCAATATTGCAGGCGGCGGAGCGACGTCGATCAACCAGCTGCTCAATCTGATGCGCGAAGTGCTCGGGGTTAACATCGATGCGGTCTATGAGCCGGCCCGGATTGGCGATATCCATGACTCCGTCGCAAACACGTCTCGAGCCGCTACTCTGCTTGAATTCCATCCTCACCTTACACTGAGTGATGGCCTTGCCATTACGGCCCAGGGCTATCGCCACTAGTAAGCTTCCGGGCCGCCAATCCTTGACTTGCCGAATTAGGCGCGAATATAATGGTGGTATGCAATCACTGAGCCAGCCGGCGCCCAGGCTTCACCATGAGTGAACTGGACGCACGGAAAGGGGTGGTTCTCAAGGCAGTCGTCCGGGATTTTGTCAACACGAACCGGCCCGTCGGGTCGGACCGTCTGATTGATGCCTTCAGCATCACATGGAAATCGGCAACCGTTCGCAACGAGTTGTCCGACCTCGACGACCTGGGCTTCCTCCGCCAACCACACGTTTCGGCAGGTCGCGTCCCAACGGAGCGGGGATACCGCTACTATGTGGACCAGCTCATGGACATTCCAGACGCTGTGCCGGCCTCGGAAGCACAGACCGCTCAGCGCGCATGCCGGCGCGCAAAGGCGGAAGTCGATGCGATCCTCCTCGAAACCTGCCGAATTCTGACTCGGCTCACATCGTATCCGGCGGTTGCAAGCAATCCCGATACCAACTCCACCTATCTTCGCCAGGTGTTCCTTTCGCTGGTTCCACCCCGCAGCGTGCTTCTAGTTGCCGTATTCTCGAACGGTAAGGTGGAGCATAGCATGTTGGAGCAGAGCGGGCCGACTACGGCCCAGTGCGTCGAGCTTGCTGCCAGGCAGGTGAATGCTGTCGTGGCCGGCAAGGCGCTTCGACAACTCGGCTTGGTGCACCTCCAGGCGAACAGCGCTAACACGCCCTCGGCCGTCGTGGCACAGCGCGCTCTGGAAGCCCTGCAGGGCGTGGCAGCCTCGCTAAGTCGCCAGCGTGTCTGGCTGGAAGGCACCAATCAACTGCTCCACCAGCCTGAATTCCGCGATGCCGAGCGGCTGGAAGCTCTCCTGCGGATCCTCGATCAGCATAACGCGCTTTACCGCATCCTCGCCGCAACCGCTCGCCCCGGCAGGCTCATGGTTTCCATCGGTAAGGAGAACAGTCACGAGGCGATGCAGGCGTGCAGCGTGGTTTGCACCACCTACCAGATCGGCGGGCGCACAGCGGGTTACCTGGGCGTGTTTGGACCGACGCGCCTCCATTACGACCGGGCTGCAGCGGCCGTTAATTTGATGGCGAACTCATTATCGCAAGCGTTGACGCAGGTGAGCAAGTCCTGGGATTAGGCGGTCAAGTCGCCCTCCGGCGCCTGCACGGCCCACGATTCACGCTTAGCCGTTCCCGCGCTGTGTAGTGACCGCTCACGATGAACGTTCGGCGGCAGTGTCGCGACACCTGCCGGCGGTTCGGCGCCACGGGCATGGGCGCCTCGCAGCGCTACCCGTCGGAGTTGGTTGAAGCAAGGAGCAGAAGGCAGGATGCGTAGGAACATACCGGGTGACGACGGCGAACCTCTGAAGCGACCATCAGAGGTTGGATCCGCCGATGATATCGCGCCTCTGGCCGACCCGGCCGATGCCGACCCGCCGGGTCCATCGGAAACGGCAGCCGCGGTAGCTCAACTTCAGGTCGAACTTGCTGCGGCGCAGGCAGCCGCGGAATCCGCAAAATCCGACCTGCTGTACGAGCGCGCCAGCTTTCAGAACTTTCGCCGGCGCAAAGAGGAAGAGGCGCGCGAACAGGCGCGCTTCGGCGGTCGCGAGGTCGTCGCTCTGCTTCTACCTGTGCTCGATAACTTTGAGCGGGCGCTGGCGGCCGCAGAGCAATCGGCCAACTTCGACGCGTTGGTCACCGGAGTTCGGGCGACGATGAAGCTTTTGACCGGCGTTCTGGAGAAGTCCGGCGTTACGCCGATTGAGGCGGTTGGGATGCCGTTCGATACCGCGCTTCATGAGGCCGTTGGGCAAACCCACCGTCCTGACCTGCCGGTGAATACGGTTGCTGAGGAAGTTCAGCGCGGGTATCGGATGCACGATCAGGTGCTTCGGCATGCCCTTGTGAAGGTCTCGGAACGGTGACGGAGACGCGCCTATTTGGTACGGATGGAGTGCGCGGCGTCGCCAATCAGGACCTCACCGGCGAGCTGGCGATGGCCCTCGGCATGGCGGCTGGCGTAGTTCTACAGCGCCACAGCACCGCGAAAAACGTGATCGTTGGGCGTGATACGCGCATCAGTGGCGAGATGCTGGAGGCCGCGTTGTGCAGCGGTTTTGCCGCTGTTGGTGTCTCAAGCGTCTGCGTTGGCGTTCTACCGACGCCCGGCGTCGCGCGTCTAGTCCTTGCCGAACGTGCTCTGGCCGGCGCGGTGATTTCGGCCTCGCATAATCCCTATTGTGACAACGGCATCAAGCTCTTTGGTGCGGACGGCCATAAACTGGCAGATGACGTTGAAGACGAGATAGGAGCGCTGGCCCAACGGCTAGTTGACGCGCCAAGGGCGGTGGCCCACGCGGTTGGGCGAATACGGCATATGCCGGAAAAACGCGAGCAGTATGTAGATGCGGTGCTTCGCGTCGCGGAGACACAAGACGCGTTGAAGGGCCTACGTATCGTCCTCGATTGCGCAAACGGCGCGGCCAGTGAACTAGCGCCCGATATCTTTCGCGCGCTCGGCGCCGAGGTGATCGTAGAACATGCCGAGCCCGATGGCATTAACATCAACGCGGATTGCGGTTCCACGCATCCGAAATCCATGGCGGCCGTTGTGGCGGCGGCAGACGCGCAGGCTGGCGTGGCGTTTGATGGCGATGCCGATCGGGCGATACTCGCAGACGAGGTGGGATCGATCGTCAACGGCGATCACATCATGGCGATTATCGCGCAGGATTTGGCGGCGCGTGGTGGCCTGACTAACAATGTTGTTGTTGCAACTATCATGAGTAATGTCGGGCTCGAAGAGGCACTTGCCGAGTTTGGCGCGCACCTGCACCGGACCAACGTCGGCGATCGATACGTGGCCGAAGCGATGAAAACGCAGGAAGCGGCCGTTGGAGGCGAACAGAGCGGCCACATTCTGCTGCCGCACCTGACACCCACGGGCGATGGCATTGTTACCGCGATCCAGACGCTCTCAGTAATGCTCCGGACCGGCAAGAAGCTCTCGCAGCTCGCTGCCACAGTCAAAGAGCGGCCCCAGATGCTCACAAGCATCGAAGTCCGCAGTAAGGAGGGGCTTACAACCAACGAGCGCATCGCATCCGCCATCAAGGCGGCGGCCTGCAAAGTCGGCAATCCAGCGTGGGTTTCGGTACGCGCGTCCGGTACGGAACCGCTAATCCGGATTATGGTTCAGGGCGCGGATGACAATGCGGTCCGGGAATCGTTCGAGTCTCTCTGCTCCACCGTCGTGGAAGCCCTCGGTCAGCCGGAAGCCTGATGTTGTGGCGGAGCCGGAATCGGGCGGACTCAGTATAATGATCCGGTGAAGAGAGCGCACATCGCGGGTAACCAGCCTGCAATTGCTTCGCTCCATCTAACCTGTATACTGCGGCAGACTTGTATAACGTAATAGCAGCTACAAGTGTGCGCCGGGAGGCGCCGCGTTGATGACTCAACCGTTCCCACGAAGGTTTGCGCTCTGTTGCGCCGGCATGTTTGCACTCATGAGTGCTGCCCTCATCGGCCCGGCTGCCGGCGAGCAGCAGGGGCTCGGCGCCCTCGCCTCCAGCCTGCGCGCACAGCCGCTCGGCGTCGTCCCCGCCACACTTACCTTCGCCAGTCTCGGCGGGCGTCGTTACTCAGGCACCTCACTCCGACGGTATCGCGCCAGTGTATTCTTCTTCGTTTCGGGTCAGTGCCCCATATCCACGACGTACGCGCCGCGCATCGCGGAGTTCGCAAAGCAGGCGATGCAGAAGGGCGTGCAGGTTTTCGCAGACTATCCGGACCGGCAGGAGACCCGAGCGGCCATCCGCGCCGACGCTGCGGCGCATGGCTACCATTTTGCCGTCGTCGCCGATCCGCGGGCGCGCGTTGCGACGGCGGTCGGCGCTATCGCAACACCGGAAGCCGTGATTGTGGACGCCAACGGCGCCATACGGTACCGGGGACGGATCGATGACAACGTGGTAACCACGCTCGTTACCCATCACGATCTTGAGGATGCGCTGGATGCGGTGTTGAGCGGTAAGCCGGTCCCGCACCCAGAGACGCTTGCCATGGGCTGCGCCATCCGCCAGCCTGCCGTGGCGCCTGCACCGGCCGCCGGCGTGCCAACATGGTCCGGTCAGATTGCCTCGATCATCCTCGACAAATGCGCCAGCTGCCATCGCTCGGGGCAGGTCGCGCCATTTTCTCTGACGACATGGCGCCAGGCCAATGCGTGGGCGCCCGATATCGAGCGCTATACGCAGACCGGCGCCATGCCGCCCTGGAAGCCGGCAGAAGGCTTCGGCTGCCGTTTTGTCAATGCTTCGCAGCGAACGCTGACATCCAACGAGCTTGCTGCGATTCGCAAGTGGGCTGAAAACGGGGCGCCGGAGGGCGATCCCGCTGTGGCGCCACACATGCCCAACTACCCGCGCGGCTGGCAAATCGGCAAGCCCGACATGATCCTTCAAGCGAGCGCTCCGTTCCATGTCCCGGCCGATGGCGCCGACATCTACCGCAACTTCGTGGTGCATACCAACTTTACTCAGGATCGGTACCTTTCGGCGGTGGAGGTCCATCCGGGAAATCGCGCCGTTGTCCACCATATCATCGTCTACATCGATGGCAACCGCGTTTCGGATCGGTTGGATGGCCGGGACCACGATGGCCAACCCGGCTATACAAGCTTCGGCGGCCCGGGCTTCATTCCCACGGGAATGTTGGCCGGTTGGGCGCCCGGCAACGAGCCGGTGCACCTGCCGCAAGGCATCGGAATCTTCGTACCGAAGCATGCCAACCTTGTTATTCAGGTTCACTACCACAAGAACGGTGAGGCTCAAACGGACCTGTCGCAGATTGGTCTGCGCTTCGCGCGCCACACCATCCAGCAGACGATCAACAGCATCTGGCTGATCAACTTCTTCTTCAAGATCCCGCCGGGCGACGCCAACTATACCTGCACCGCCCAGACCACGGTTACGCGGAATATGCACCTGCGAGCCGTTACACCACACATGCACCTGCTTGGTCGTCAGATGAAGATCTGGGCAGACCTGCCAAACGGCACGCGTAAGGACATCATCTGGATAAAGGACTGGGATTTCAACTGGCAGATGAGCTACGGACTGCGCCAACCCATCGAGCTGCCGAAAGGCACGGTACTGCACTTGTGGGCCAGCTATGATAACTCCAACGATAATCCGCGAAATCCAAACCTGGGACACCTGAAACCCGTTGGTTGGGGTGAGAACACCACGGACGAAATGTGCATCGCGTTTCTCAGCGTCACCAGCGACAGCCAGCACCTCGCGGTCCGCGATCCGATTGCAGATACTGTGCGGAGCGCCGGCGCGGGCGCCGAAACGCCCGCAGTTCGCAGCGGCACGCGGTAAGGCAGAACTCTATCCGGCAGCCTCCATTCTCACCGAGTCGACCGTGGGGTATACTCACACGGTTTCGGGGGGCTGTGGCTCAGCTGGGAGAGCGCCTCGTTCGCAACGAGGAGGTCGGGGGTTCGAATCCCCCCAGCTCCACTCTACGTGGAAGCCTTTGCATTCCGTGCGGCAATTGCCACCTCGTTCGGTTCCGTGCTCGACTCGTCGCTCATGAATGGCTTGCCGTGTGGTCGGCCGGAGTCGGCAGCGTGGCGTTGGTCGGCCATCGCGTGCTCCACAAGCTCGGCGGCGTAAGCATCGGCTCCGCCCTCCCGCCACCAGGCCGACAGGAGCTTCCGGAGAGCTGAACAACTTCTGGGATCCAGGACGCGGTAGGCCTCGCGCCGAACCGCACGCTGGTGAGTCGCCAGCTTATGGTCGTGGTGCATTTCGCTACTCCCAGGGGCATTGGCTGCAGCTGGCTCACTGCCGGGTCCAAGCGTTCGCAATTCGTCAGCGGTCACCCCTTCATTTGCATCATACGTTCCGGGGGTCGCTGGGCGGCGGTCCGCGAGTTCCGCTGGAGCTACAAATGGCCGGACGATTTGATCTCGTAGCGCGCGGCGCTAATGAGACGGCGGATGAAGTCCGCCGGCGCTACGATGGAAGGTCCCGCCGGTCCCGGGAGGTATCCGATTGAAGGTTCACATACTTTCCCGCCGGCTACTGCCCGCCGAGCCGGTTCCGGGCATCCGATTTGGACGATCGACTGAGTTTGAGCGCGAGACCCAGGGCGCTTGCCGCGCCCGAATTCACAACAGCGATGCGCACAATCAAATCCGCTGCCCTGTCCGGCAGTCGCTTTCTCCTCGCACCGCCGTCACACGGTAGCTGGTAGCGCCCGCGAGAGCGCGATGCCGGCGCCAAGCCGTCTCACACGATCAACTGCTTGATCACATTGCCGTACACATCCGTCAGGCGATAGTTGCGCCCCTGGAACTTGTAGGTAAGGCGAGTGTGATCGATGCCCATCTGGTTCAAGATGGTTGCATGCAGATCATGTACATCCACAGGATCCTCAACCACGTTGTAACCCAGATCGTCGGTTGCGCCCATGTTGAACCCCGGCTTGATGCCGCCGCCTGCCATCCACACCGTAAACGCGTGGGGATGATGGTCCCGACCTAGAAACTTGGATCCGTCGCGGCCTTCATTCATCGGGGTGCGACCAAACTCACCGCCCCAAACGATCAACGTCTCGTCGAGCAAGCCGCGCTGCTTCAGGTCCGTAACCAGCGCCGCAGCTGCTTGATCGGTGGCTTTGCAGATGTTCGGAAGCGCATGCATCAAGTCATCCGACTCGCTGGTTCCGTGAGTGTCCCACCCACGATGGTACAACTGCACGAATCGCACACCACGCTCTACCAAGCGGCGCGCGAGCAGACAGTTATTGCTGAATGCCGATTTGCCGGGTTCTGTTCCGTACATCGTCTGAATGGCTGGCGGCTCTTTGCTGATGTCCATTAGTTCGGGAACGCTCGTCTGCATCCGGTATGCCAGTTCGTACGCCGCGATGCGGGTAGCGATCTCCGGGTCATCCTCCTTGTGGAGGTGATCTTCGTTCAATGAGCGGAGCGCATCCAGGGAGTCGCGTCGTACTGCGCCACTCATGCCGGACGGGTCCTCTACAAACAGTACCGGTTCGCCCTGCGAGCGGAACTCCACGCCCTGGAACTCGGTCGGCAAGAATCCGCTGCTCCAAAGCGCTTTACCGCCGTCCGGCTCGTTGAGACCGGATACAAGAACAACGAAGCCCGGCAGGTCGGCATTCTCACTGCCAAGGCCGTAGGTAAGCCACGATCCCATGCTCGGCCGGCCGGCGATCTGAAAGCCCGACTGCATGAAGATTTGCGCCGGTGCGTGGTTGAATTGCGTGGTACTTACGCCGCGAACGATGGCAATATCGTCGGCGATCTTTCCTGTAAAAGGCAGGAGGTTCGATATCTCCTGGCCCGACTTGCCGAACTTAGAGAAGCTGTACGGCGATGCGAGTATCTTCGGGTCTCCCTTGATAAACGCAAATCGCTCGCCTTTGATGATCGATTCGGGAATCTTCTGGCCGTTGTACTGGGCCAACTTGGGCTTGTAATCGAACAGGTCCACCTGCGATGGTGCGCCAACCATGAAGAGAAAGATCACATTCTTCGCTTTTGGCGCGAACATCGGCGGCCGCGGCGCCAAAGGATTCTTCGCCGGGCCGGGAGCAGCCATCGCTGCCTCTGCGAACAACGCCTCATTCAGCAGACTGCCAAGCGCCAGCGTGCCGATTCCGTATCCGGCCCGCCCAAAGAACTGCCTGCGAGTAACCTGCTTCAGCGCTTCAAGCTGTAACTTCTGGAGCCTGTCGTGTTCCATCGTTCTTACTCCCGCGTAATGGTCTCATCCATGTTCAGCAACACGTTGGCCACCACGGTCCACGCAGCACGCTCCGCATCATCCGGCGTTGGCGACTTCTCCGCAAGAAGGGCCGTGGCGGCAGTGCGGTCGGCTAAGTAATGCAAACGTTCTCGCTTAAACAGGGCCGTAAGAGTGCTCGATTCCCTTGTGTTGGGCGGCCGCGCTGTGCAGAGCAGAAACCCAAACCGGACTCTCGAAGCCGGGGTGGCGCCACCCTCCAGCATCATCCGGCTCGCCAGGGCGCGAGCGCACTCAAAGAACTCCTTCTCGTTGAGCGTTGTCAGAGCCTGCAGCGGAGTGTTTGTCCGCATCCGGAGCGCGGTGCAGAACTCGTGGCTGGTTCCGTCGAAGTTCACGAAAACCGGGTAGGGCGCTGAGCGCCTCAGGAACGTGTAGATACCGCGACGATACTGGTCTCCGCCCTTGCTCTCCACCCACTTGTCGCCGCTGTACGGAACGTTCCATACGCCGGCCGGCTGGTACGGATATACGCTCGGGCCACCGATCTTGGGGTCGAGCAGGCCGCTGATGGCCAGCGCTTCGTCGCGAATCAGTTCGGCGCCGAGCCGAAATCGCGCGCCGCGAGCCAGGAGCGCATTATCCGGATCGCGTTCGATCATCTTCGGCGGGATTTCGGAGCGCTGCATATATGTGGCACTGGTAACTATCAACCGGATCATGGCCTTCATGTCCCATGGCTGTACCGATATGGCGTGGCCGTTTGCGTCGCGCCGCCAGGCAGCATTCGGGGTCGGGTGCTGGAACTCTACAGCGAGCCAGTCCAACAGCCTTCGGTGCGAAGGCGGCGAACCCTGCGTACCGAAGTCGTAACTCGTCTTGACGATACCAATGCCGAATAGATCCTCCCAGAAACGGTTGACCGCAACTCGAGCCGTCAGCGGGTTAGCCGGGCTTACGAGCCACTGAGCCAGCCCCAACCGGTTATGCGGGAGGCCGGCGGGAAATGGATTGAGTGAGGCGGGAGTATTTGCGGTTACCTTCGCGGCACGGCTCAGGTATGCGCCCTTAACACGGATATGCGTAGATGGCGTTTTGCCATCTGCGTCCTCATGGAACACCATCGTGGTGGGACCGGTTATCGCCGCCAGCTGCCCCTGGAGCGATGCCAGCCGCATCGTTGCCTTTGGCAGCGCAGCCGCGTCTCCGCCCGGTTTCGCGTCGGCGGCCTTGGCAGCCGATGCCTGCATTATCCATGCACCGATCCGCTCCCGGTCGGCCTTCTGGTCTGGAGTCAAAATCTCGAGATCGGGCTCTGTGCAGTGATTCCAGAAGGCCAGCATGCTGTAGAAGTCCTTCTGGGTAAATGGATCAAACTTGTGGTCGTGACACTGTGCGCACATCAGCGTTGTGCCGAGGAAGACGGTGCCCAGAGTGCCGACGCGGTCCACATTCGTCAGCCACCGCTGCTCGTCCGGGTCAACACCGCCTTCCTGGTTCAGCATCGTGTTGCGCTGAAAACCGGAGGCGATCCTGTCGTTTACCGTCGCGTTCGGCAGCATGTCGCCCGCAATCTGCTTGACAACGAACTGATCGAACGGCATATCCTTGTTGTAAGCGTTGATCACCCAGTCTCGGTATGGCCACATTGAACGCGGCAGGTCCTTCTCATAACCGTTGGAATCGGCATAGCGGGCCAGGTCGAGCCAGCGGATGGCCCATTTTTCTCCAAAGTGCGGCGAAGCCAACAGCCGGTCTACCACCTTTGACCAGGCGTTTGGTGAGCGATCCTTCAGGAATGCGGCTATCTCCGCGGGCGTCGGCGGGAGGCCGATGAGATCCAGGCTGACACGTCGGATCAGGGTGCGTCTGGAAGCCTGTGCCGCGGGACTCAAACCGTTTGCCTGCAGCTTGGCAAGTACAAAGACATCAATGGGATTCCTGGCCCACGCTCTATCCTGAACCTTTGGCAGCATCGGCCGCTTTGGCGCAACATACGCCCAATGTGTCGGCGCCGGCGCTCCTTTCCATACGGCGCCGCCGTCAATCCACGCGCGGATCTTTGCAATGTCGGTGGCCTTGAGCGGGCCGAAGCCCATCGGCATACGTGGCTTTCCAAGCTGGCCCAGTAAGCGCTCGACCAACAGGCTGTGAGCGCTGTCACCAGGCGCCACAATCGGCCCACTGCTCCCACCCTTGAAGAAGTCAGGGCTGTTGTCCATCCGCAGGCCGCCCATCTTCTGGGGGCCGTGGCACTCAAAGCAGTGGGCTTTCAGGATCGGCAAAACCACACGTACAAAGTTGACTGGCGGGGCGGTGGGCTGCGCGGGCGATGGAGGTGCAAACGCCGCCGCAGCGATCAGCGCCAGCACGGTTCCGCCCACGTGCCACGCCCTCCGCAGCGTGCAGTGGAATAATCGCGCCTGCGTTCTTGTGGCGATTCCGTACAGCTCTGGTTCACCGAGTTTCATCAACAATCAGTGTTCTGCACGCGCACTGCGTCGTCCTGCCAGTTCGTCAGCAGGGTGGCCGCGTTACGGATTGGGACGCGTCGAGTCCACTGCACGGCGCACTTCCTGCAGGTGGCATCACCAAGTTGTTCGCGCTCGCTGTTACTTCTTCGTTGCCAGATAGGCTCCAAGCGCCTGCAAATTGCTGTCGCTGATGTTTCCGCCGCCCATTGGTGGCATCCGCGAACTGGAGTCTACCGACTGCGGATTCTTGACGTACGATGCGATCCACTGGGCGGTGTGCTGGGGGTTGGCGCCCACATGCGTCAGATCTGGCGCACGACGCCCGCCCTGACCATCCATCGAGTGGCAGCGGGTACAGCCGGATGAGGCAAACAGGGCTGCGCCACCGGTGGTTGCCGACCCTGCGCCGGCTGCCGGACCTGCGCCCGGAGCGCTTCCTGCGGCTTGCGGGCTCTTCGAGCATCCGGCGACGGCGATCAGTGTTACATATGCCGCGACGGCCAACACCGCCGTCAGAGCTACCGAAAGTCTACCGTTACGCATCGTTATGGCTCCTCACCCAGTCACGCGGGCCAACGGGCGCGTCAGACCGCAACCGTCAAGACAACTGCGAACAAGTATGGCACAAGCGGACAATTGGCGCGCGGCAAGCCAACACGAGCGTGAAGGATTAACCGGTTCATGTCGCTAACCGAACCGGACGATGCTGCCCACAAAGTCCCGGCAAAGGCAATGACCGTTACACACCGCGACAGTTCGATCACGACCGACTTCCGGCGGGATGGATTCGCGTTCGCTCGGTCGATGTTTTCACCGGACGAGGCGGCGGCCATGAAGGCGGAGATTCGCTCGATACTCGCCGACCACTCGCACGTTGGCGGCGTCTATGTAGGTCTGGCGGCAGTGAGCCAGCTGTTCCGCCGCGCCGCCCGCAACTCTGCCATGCTGGATGCGCTGGAGCACGTGATCGGTCCGGACATTGAGTTCCTGAGCGACAAGGTCGCGCTCAAATCCGGCGACGTTCAGTTCGGCTCGCCATGGCACCAGGATTGGCCCTATTGGAAGGGCGCTCACAAGGTTTCGGTATGGATCGCGCTGGATCCGGCGGATCGCTCAAACGGCTGCCTGCGCCTGCTGCCGGGCAGCCACCATCATCCCGTTGAACATTCCGGTGTTGCCCCCGAAGGCGAAGGCTTCGGCAACCGGCTTGCACCGGGCTCTGTGGATGAATCGCGAGCCGTCGACGCGGTGTGTGCGGTGGGTGATGCAGTGCTGTTTCACGATCTTACGCTGCATGCGTCGTATCCAAATAGATCGGGCAACGACCGGTACTCGCTGATTAGCACCTACCGGAGCGCGGCGGAACCCGACATCCGGTACGATTGGGCCGTGGCGGCCGAGGTGGTGCGGGGCAGGGCGCAGGCATGACGACCGACTTAACTCGGTGTCCATGGTCGGAATGCAATCCGGCTATGCAGCGCTATCACGATGAAGAGTGGGCTGCACCGGTGCACGACGACAAAAGGCTGTTTGAGTTTATCATCCTTGAGGGAGCACAGGCTGGCCTCAGTTGGAACACCATCCTGAACCGGCGTGACGGCTATCGCGAGGCGTTCGCCGGATTCGATCCGGTCGCCGTGGCGTCGTTTACCGATAGTCGGGCCGCGGCGCTCATGGAGAACCCGGCCATTATCCGAAATCGGGCCAAAATCATGTCGGCGATCTCCAACGCGCAGGCATTCCTTGCCATACAGGAAGAGTTCGGCTCGTTCGCCATCTGGATGTGGGATTTCGTTGGCGGCCGCCCAATCCAGCATCGCTTCAAGGAGCAAAGCGAGATTCCTGCCGTAACCGCGGAAGCGGAGGCGTGGAGCAAAGCGCTTCGAGAGCGTGGTTTCCGCTTCATGGGGCCAACGATCTGCTACGCCCATATGCAGGCCGTCGGCATGGTCAATGACCATCTGATCAGCTGCCATCGTTTCGAACCCTGTGCACAGCTTGGCGCCTCCATCGCCGGATCTGCCGGCGGCTAGCGGGCCAAAGCGCCGCCGGCTCAATCCGGGTCGACAAAAATGCACGACGGCTGGACGTGTTCCGACATGACAGCTACCGCTTCAAGGTATCCAGGCGCCGTAGCGGTTGTCCTGGATAGAAAACGAAAGGCGATGCTGGGCCGGCGACGGCCTGACTTCCAGCGTTCCGCGCTCTTCAAGTGCAACTGAACGGACCGGCCGCGCCGGCAGCCGGCACGAGCCGGTCCACGGCATCCGCACTGCCGGAAACCACCGACGACTTCATCTCATATTCGCGCAAGGGTCACCAGTCCACGCCTATGACAACGAATTCACGGCGCATGCCCACAGCGGTCTGTTTCGATGTGGAAGATATCATCTCACCAGCTGCCAACGATGCGGAACTGTGGATGGCGTCGGATCTTGCCGATTCCGGCCTCACGGGCACGATGCTGGTTATGGGCGAATCGGCCCGCCTTTGGGAACGACGCGGACGGCTTGACGTCATTGAGGCCATGAAGCGCCATGATACCGGCTACCACTCCACCTGGCATTCTGTCCACCCGGTTACAGCCGAGATATGCCTGGAGACCGACTTCCGGGAAGGAATGGACGCGCTGTGGGCATGGGATGGCGATGGTTGGCAGGATACAGAGCGGATTATGCAGCGCCCGCTGCTCGGCTGGGGCCGCACCGGCTCGAGTTGGGCGCCCTCCATCCAGGGGTTGATGGCTCGCCTGGGACGGGCGTACATCTACAGCCCGGTCCGCCTTCCGGGCCATAACGTCTGCTGGTATGCCGGATGCCTGGGATTCCACGATGATGGTATCCGGGCTTTCGACTGGGCTCTGGCCGACGATGCGGCATTTGCCGGCCACCTTGCAGCGCAAACCGCGCGGCTTAGAGCCCATCTTGGCGAACAGCGCAGCGGCGCCCGGTGGCTCTGCTGGTTCATGGGGCACCCGACGCGCGCTGTCCATTCAGACTTTTGGGATGCCGACAACTTCAGCGCCGGAGCCAATCCGCCACGGTCACAATGGAAGGCGCCGCCTGTATTGGGAGAGGACCAGATTGCGACGGCGCGGCGCAACTATTTGCGCCTTTGCCGGATGCTGGCTGACGATGACCGGCTGGAGATCGTGGGATGGTCGGAGCTTATTCGTCGTTATAGTGGGCAAGCTGCCGGCGCCACACAGCAAGAGCTGCTACAGGCTGCGCAATGCGTGATTGACGCCGGCCGGCCCGTGCTCACCGATCGTTTCTCCGCCGGCGAGCTGCTGGTTATGTTCTGCCGTGCTGTCACGCACCCCAGTGCCTGCTACGCGCGTCCCGAAGTGCTTGGCCCTCTGACGATACCGCAGTCAATCGGATCGATTGCCAACCGGGCAGAAGCGGCTGCGGCGGCTGAACGGCTGTTCAGGTCGCTTCAGCCAGTCAGTGCGCCGCGCTGTCCGCATCCCGGCGCACCGTACAATCCGGATACCGGCAGCCCGATGATTCTGCCTTCAGAGATTACGACCGCGAATGGCAGTGTGGGCATCGACAGCCTGATGGTAAGTCTGGCTCATCTGTTACTCGGCCGGTTCGAAGCCGGGCTGACGAGCAGCGCGCCCTGGCCCGCAGAGGCGGATGACATTGCGCGCTATGTCGGCGAGGAGGTCCCAGGCTGGATCATTCACCCACCCCAGATGGATCTTTCCAGGGTGCTGGAGCAGACGCGCTTACAGTGCTGGGCGCTCAAACCGGCGTGGGACCGCGCCGACCTGGTTGTGCCACAGGATGGCGGCGGGCTGGTAAGATAGCGGCAGCAAACAGGCGGCCCGACCGGTAATCGACTTGCGATGATCCTCTACCTTCTGCTCATGCTCGGCCTGCGCCACGCGTCGGTCATCAAGGTAGGAGACGGGTGCGAGTACCCGCGGATAGAACAGGCCGTGGCGGCTGCAGCGCCGGGCGACACGATTCAGGTATATGGCGCCACAGCCGGATATCATCGTGTGGCCGTAAAGGTAGACGTGGCAGGCATCACGATTCAGGGAATGGGCCCGACGCGCATTGTACTGGACGGCGTCGGCTTCGACTACAGCGGCGCGGGCAAAGTACCTCGCGCGGTTTTTCAGGTCGATCCTTCCGCCGCCGGAACTACGATTGAGAACTTTGAGATTTCCGGCGCACATAACTCAACATTCAACGGCGCCGGAATCCGCATCAACGCGGCAGATGGTGTAACCGTTCGCGACTGCGATATTCATGACTGCGATATGGGCATCATGTCCAACGGGTCAAGCGCTGCCACCGGCGGTTCCGACCAGGTCATCACGCGCTGCCGCATTCATGGCAACGGCAGCCTGAAAGACCCGGGGTTCAACCATAACCTCTACCTGGCCGGGCAGAGTGTCACGGTGCGCTTCTGCGATATCTTCGGCTCTCTTACCGGGCACAACCTGAAAAGTCGCGCGCACTTTATCAAGGTGGAGTACTGCTTCATTCACGATGCGGCGAACCGCGAGCTCGATCTGGTTGAAGATAACGCCACTGCGCGGCCGAATTCGAACGCTCTCCTGCTGGGCAACCTTATTGTGAAGGATCCTGCCTGCAGCGGCAACCGGGTCGTCATCCAGTTTGGCCGTGAGACCGGTATGCGCACCGGCACAGTCTATCTCATCAATAACACCATTATCACGCCTTTTGTGTCTGCAGTCGTCAGCATTACGTCGCCCGGCTGCACGGCGCGCCTTTACAACAACATCATCTGCAACCAGACCTCATCGCGTCCTCGGCTTCTGGAAGGCGCGAATGGCGGAAGCTGCCTGAGTGCCGCCGGATCCGGCAACTGGTTCAGCGATGGCTATTCGCTCCAGGGTACGAACCTGCTCCGATCGAGTCAGACGTTTGGGCGCCGCCGCGGTGAGTCTCCGTTTTTGGGCAGCAGACGTGTCTGCGCACTGCGCGTGGCTCCTGGCGTGGCTCATTGGCGGGATGGCAGCGGTCTGGTCCACGATGCGGTCGTGCGGTATCGGTATGCCGGCGCCGGCAAATGGCGCCGATCTGACGGCAGTCATATCGGTGCCTGAGCGCGCGTCGCCGGCCGCGGTGGAATCCTCGCCCTCCGTCGTGGCGTCGGTCGCAGCGGGCCCTCCGGCAGCCAGATCTGGTTCACCGACCTCAGGGAGCTCGATGAGGTCGATCGTTCGCCTCTGGCTTCCACTTGCCATCAGCTACGAAATGATGATGATGGAAGGCCCGACCGTTCAGGCGGCGATGGGACGCCTTCCCGCGGCACAACTCAACCTGGCGGCATTCGGTCTGGCGTTTTCGCTGTCGCTTCTCGTGGAGAGCCCTGTGATCATGATGCTGCCCACGACGATTGCCCTGGTCAGCGACAAACAGTCGTGGGAAGCGATGCGCCGGTTCACGCTGTCGCTCTGCGCGTTCTGTACCGCGCTTACCGCTTTGGTGGCATTCACGCCGCTGTTTGGCTTTATCGCACAGCGCCTGATGGGCCAGCCGGTGGCGATCGTTTCCGCGGCACAGCCGGTTATGCGGATTATGCTGTTCTGGAGCGCGGTCATCTGCTGGAGGCGATTCTGCCAGGGCACTCTGGTAAAGCACGGAATCACCCGGTACATCTCTGTTGGTACCGCGATTCGCATTCTGACGACTATCGCGGTTGCGGGAGCGCTTGTTGTCTCTCGGCGACTGCCGGGCGCTGAGGTCGGCGGTTGCGCGGTTGTGGCTGCAGTCACCGTGGAGGCGTTCGTTATCACGCTGTTCGCGTGGCCGGTGATCCGTGACGATATCCCGCATGCGCACGCCTCGGCCGCACCGCTGACGCAGCGCGCCATCATCAAGTTTCACGCACCGCTAGCCGCCACAACCGTGCTCAACCTCCTGGGACTGCCGTTGACGGCCGCGGCTCTGGGCCGACTTGCTCACAGTACGGTTACGCTCGCGGCCTGGCCGGTGGTCGCGGGGATGATGCTCGTGGTTCGAGGCTGGGGTATCGCTTTGCAGGAGATTTCCGTGGCAGTCGCTCCCGATCCGGACCGACGCCCGGACCTCCGACGTTTTGCCTGGCTCGTGGCATGGATCAGTTTCGGCGGCGCCGCCGTGTTCCTCTTCTCGCCGTTGGTTCAGCTCTACCTGGTCCATGTGGTACACGTGCCCCTGGCCGTGCTGCCTTATGCCAAAACAGGCGCGTATGCGTGTATCCTGCTGCCGGTAATCACGGCCGTGGATGCGTGGCGCCGTGGAATGCATATGGCGGTTCATCGTTCTCGTACCATCTACCAGGGTATGGCCGTCAGCGTGGTGGCCCAGATAGCTGTTCTCGTGCTGGGTGTTGCCGTGCGTGCTCCGGGTATGCTTTTGGCTGCCGCCGCATTCACGTCCGCCATTGCCGCCGAGTACCTGTACCTCACATGGCGATGGCAGGTTTACGAGATGGAATCGCTGTAGAGGCCAATAAGCTGGTCTGGAACAGAAACGTGCTGCGGTTCGTCAGGTTAACATAACGGCTGCCGTTGAAGCCGCTACGCTGGAGGAAAGAATATGTTGAAACCCATTCGAACGACATTGCTCGGTGTTATGGCCATTACAATCTCTGCGGCTAGCCTGGCCGGCCAGATCACCGTAACCGTAAACTCGGTTCCAGTTCACTTTTTGGATGTGCAGCCGCAAATGGTAAATGGCCACGTGCTGGTCCCACTTCGCGGAGTGTTGGAGAGTATGGGAGCGAAAGTCGATTGGAATGCCGCCACACAGACCGTAGTCGCCGTTCGACAGGGTACTGAGATCGATCTTCCGATCGGCAGCCACGCCGGCACCGTGAATGGCCGCCAGGTGGATGTGGCCGTTCCGGCTACCACAATAGGCGGGCGAACGATGGTGCCGCTCCGCTTCATGAGTGAGGCGCTGGGCGCCAATGTTGGATGGTCCGACTATACGCAGACGGTCTCGATCACGACGAGTGGAGGCGCCGAACGCGTCGGGGCTGGCGGTGGACCGCGCAGCCGTCCGAACGGCGGCCGTCCCGCCGCGCACCACGCGCCAATGGCCTATGTAGCGGCTGGGACCGTGGTCCCGCTCACGCTGGATGAGGCGCTGAGCAGCCGGAACAGCCAGCCTGGCGATCGATTCACCGCGTCCGTCGAGAACGGATCAGCGTCGGCTGGGCTGCCAAACGGCACGCGCTTCCACGGAACCGTGAGAAGCGTTGTACCGGCGTCGAATGGCCGACCGGGCGTGCTCGATCTGGCGTTCCAAAGCGTTGAACTGCCCAATGGTGACATTCGTCCGGTTTCCGGTTCTGCGTACAGCACCGATGCGAAATACGTATCTCGCCGGGCCGATGGAGTACTGGTGGCGAAAAACACCTCCAGCAACGATACGCTGAAGTGGGTGGGTATCGGCGCCGGAGCTGGTCTGGTTGTCGGCACGCTGTTGAAGGGAAACAAGCTCGTTGATACCGTGCTCGGCGGCGGTGCCGGATACCTTTTCAGCAAGGTACAGGGCAAGAAGGCATCCGACGTCAACCTTGCGGCAGGAACAAGAATGGGCGTACGGTTCGACAAACGGTTCGCCTACTCCACCGAGGGCCTGAGCCAGTACCACAACTGAAGGTAAGGGTCAGGGCTCGTCGCTAATTCAGCCCCTTGCCGCCGGCCGGCGGCAAGGGGCTGATATGCGTTGGCGCCGCCCGAACCACCGGTTCGCGGAATACGTGTGTCACATAGGTAGTCTCGGCACAAAACCAACAGGCAGCAAGTGACAACAGGCGCCAGTCTACCGCCAGGCAGCGCCGTGCGCGGACACGGTGGTATCCCCGCTTCGGTCAAACCGGGCGGTTTCGTTTCCGGCCGGAGCCATCAGCCATCTACGGCTCAGCGACCCTTGATCCCGGCGCGCCGCTTTGGGTATTATTCCTTGCGTCCAGCCGTATGCCGAGGTAGCTCAGCTGGTAGAGCAGCGGACTGAAAATCCGCGTGTCGTCGGTTCAAGTCCGACCCTTGGCACCACTTTCGTCACGTTCTCCCACGTGGTTCCGCTTTGCCAGGCTGCCTTCAGCAGCGCCGCGCGATGCCAACGCGAAACGTTATGCAAGGCGGTGGCGCCCAACTGGCGCCTTTCGGCGCACGCCGGTGACCGGCGCCGCCCAACCGCCGCCGACTTCCAAAGCGCGTGCGGCACGCCTTTCCGCCGGCATCAACGCCACGCTGGCGGTCCTCAAGTTTGCAGCGGCACTGGCTACCGGGTCAATCTCGGTACTCTCGGACGCGGTGCACTCCACCACCGATGTGATCGCTGCCACCGTCACATGGTATTCGGTAGTCCGGTCCGAAGCGCCGCCCGACGCTGATCACCCGTTCGGCCACGGCAAATACGAAAGCATCTCCGGGCTCGTTGAAGGCTGTATTGTGCTGGCAGCGGCCGGGTTTATGCTGCTGGACGCGGTGACTCACCTGCTTGCGCTGCATCGCGGCGCTGCCCTGCCGCTGCTGCACCCGGGATTCGCGACCGGCGTGATGACCGTTTCGCTGTGCAGCAGCCTTTGGCTCAACCGGGCCCTGTACGGCGCGGCAAGCTCCACCGATTCCCCGGCCCTGATGGCCGAGGCGCGCCACATGCTCACCGATGTACTGACCTCGGCCGCCGTGATTGTCGGCTTGATCGTATCGCAGATATCCGGCGCGGCCGGCGCAGATGCCGTCGCAGCCCTTGTCGTAGTAGCGGTAATCGCACAAATCGGCGTCCGAATACTGCGCGACGCAACCCAGCCACTGCTCGATTCCAGCCTCCCGCAGGAGGAGGAAGCAAAGATAATTCAGATTCTTAACGCACATCCGGCGGTTCTCGGGTATCACAAGTTACGTACCCGGCGCGCAGGTTCGGAACGGCACGCAGATGTGCACGTGCAATTGGATGACGACTGCACTCTGGTGCAGGCGCATACATTGACCGAGGAGTTGGAAGACAGTATACGGGCGGCGCTGCCGGCTATGCGTATAACGATCCACACGGAGCCGTTTCGCGCTGAATTGGAACACCAGGCGGCCGAACGCCGCCACGACAGCGACCCGTAGGCTTGCTTCATCAGCGTGATGCAAGCATTGGATGTTCTCTGGATTCAGGCGCCTATGATCTTCCATTATCTGCTGCGACACCTCGGTCCGGTAAACGCTCTTCTTGCAGCGTCAGCATTCGCCGCGTGGGCGTCAGGCATCACCCTGCTGATCCTGCATCGCGGCCGATACCCATCGTTGGACCGCGTGGATCTCTCGCAGTCGGAAATGGCGAACTTGCCGCCACTCTCAATTCTGGTGCCGGCGTGCGACGAAGAGGCAACTATCGAGCGCGCCATGCGCAGTCTGATTGACCTGGACTACCCGGGTTACGAAATTGTGGCCGTCAACGACCGCTCCACCGACAGCACGGGAAGTATCCTGGAGGCGATGGCGCGCGACTGTCCGCGACTGAAGGTAATACATATCGACCATCTTCCGTCCGGATGGCTGGGCAAGAACCACGCCCTGCACGTCGCATCGCAGCACGCTTCCGGAGATTGGCTCCTCTTCACGGACGCAGACGTGATCCACAACGCCGACACGCTCAGTAGAGCGGTTGCCTGGGCGCGCAAACGAAGTCTCGGCCATCTGGTGCTCTGCCCGCGCGTAGAGACGCACGGCTTCTGGGAGAAGCTGTTTGTCAGCTACTTCGGCTTGATGTTCAGCTTTCGGGTTAGGCCGTGGGCGGTGCCGGATGCAAGCAAGAGCGCCTACATCGGAGTCGGGGCCTTCAATCTCGTACGGGCCGATGCGTACCGTTCATTTGGAGGCCACACTGCGCTGCCGATGGAGGTGTGCGACGATACGAAACTGGGAAAGCTCATCAAGCAGCACGGCTTCCAGCAGCAGGTGCTGAACGGACCCGGTCTCCTCTCCGTGCGTTGGGTGGTGGGTCTGCGTGGCGCTATTGATGGTTTGAGCAAGAATGCATTTGCCGGCTTTGAGTTTCGGCCAACCGAGATGCTTGCCTCGGTCGGCTGCCTTGCCGTGTCCGGTGTCTATCCCGTTATCGCGCTGGCCACGCACAGCAATGCGATTCGCCTGCTTGGCCTCGCCTCTCTGCTCCTGATGGTGGTGGGCGGGGCGTGTATGCGGCGGATCGCAGATGCCCGGTTGTGGATCGGCGCCGCGTATCCGCTTGCTGCGCTCCTCCTCATCTTCATCATTCTTCGATCCACGTACCGCGTCTATCAGTGCGGTGGAATCGTCTGGCGTGGAACGCACTATGCTTTGGATGAACTTCGCCGTGGCGTGGTGTAGCGCGTAGTAAGCGATAACAACGCTGAACCGGTGGTGAACTACCCTACCGTCATCGTGGAGTAGACCGCGGTGAAGACCTCGCGCGGGGTGGTCAGCCCGCTGGATATCTTGTCGTAGCCGTCATCCAGCATCGTGCGCATCCCCTGTTTCGCAGTCATCGCGGTTTTCAGTTCTGTGATGGTTGCGCGGCGCGCGATCATCTCACGCAGCTCCGGCGTGCTGATAAAGATCTCAAAGATACCAAGTCGCCCTTTGAAGCCCGTGTTGCGGCACAACTCACACCCCGTTCCGCGCTTGAACTTCCAGTTTTGCACCTGGTCGGGCTCCAGCCCGATCTCAAGGAGCTCATCGTTCTCGGGCTTGTAGTCGGTTTTACAGCTGGTGCACACGGTGCGAACAAGGCGCTGAGCCATTACAGCCTGTACCGTGCTGGCGATCAGATACGCTTCGGCTTCCATGTCGATCATACGGCCGATCGTCTCCACGGCGTTGTTGGTGTGCAATGAACTGAGCACAAGGTGGCCGGTAAGGCTGGCCTGAATGCCGATGCCGAGTGACTCCGGGTCACGCATCTCTCCCACCATCATCACGTCTGGATCCTGGCGCAGAAACGAACGCATGACGCGCGGAAACGTCATCTTGTCGGTGACGCCTACCTGCGTGATGTGGTCGCTGAATTCGTACTCGATCGGGTCCTCCACCGTGACGATGTTCCGCTTGGTGCGATCCAGCTTGTTCAGAGACGCGTAGAGCGTGGAGGTTTTGCCCGAACCGGTTGGACCGGTGACCAGCACCATTCCATACGAGCTCTGGATGGCATTCGACCATTTGCCTTTTACGTCTTGCGGCATGCCCAGCTTGTCCAGCTCCACACGCGCAGAAGCTGGGTCCAGCAGGCGCATCACCACCTTCTCACCGTTCAACATCGGCAGGCAGCTCATTCTGGCGCTCAGTTTGCGAGCGCCATACTCCATATCCACACGGCCATCCTGTGGTTCGCGACGTTCGTCGATATGCATTCCCGCGCTCAGTTTGAGGCGGGCGAGGATGTTTGGCACGATGTCCGGGCTGTACTGGCCCACGTCGTGCATCACGCCATCGATGCGATAGCGTACGAGGAGGCGGCTGCGCTCCGGCTGCAGATGGACGTCGGATGCGCCAAGATCAAGCGCCTTGCGGAGCAGGAAGTCCACCGCAGTCACCGCCTCGGTTAAATCGCCGCCCATCTCGCGCGAAACACCCGATTCGCGGATAATCAATCGGAACTGGGCCGGCGCTCCGGTGCGGGACGTTACCTGGGTCATTGTATCTGCTCCTCTATTCGACCGTTCTGCGGTACGTGGCTACGGGCTCGATGGTTGTAGAAACTGGCCGACGTTCGCCTTTGTTACGATAACACATGGCGTCTCCACCACCTTCGGCGCCTTCTTCTCCTGGAAGTAGAGGTTCATGGTGTCGATAATCGCCTGACCCATCTTGCGTGGCTGTGTAGCGAGCGTGGCTGTCATTTTGCCCTGGCTGATGTCTTTCAGCGAGTCGCTGTTTCCATCGATCCCAACCGTTAATAGCGTTCGGCCCGAGTCGCGGGCTGCCTGTGCCGCGCCTTGCGCCATGGCGTCGCTGCAGCCGAAAACCAGGTCCAGCCCGGGGAAACGCTGCAGCCAGTCTCGCGTTATCGATGTGCCCGGCGCCCGCAGCCACTGGCCGTTCTGCTCAGCCACCACCTTGATGCCGGGGTATTTCGCTAGCGCCTGCTTAAAGCCGCCGGCTCGGGCATCTGTATGGTCACCGGGCTCACCGTCCAGGATAGCCACCTCGCCCTTGTAGGCGCCGTTTTTCTGTTTCAGCAGGCTGGCGGCCTCGGCGCCGCACATCTCGCCGCCCTTCAATTCGTCGTAGCCGATATATGAAACGACGTTGCCTTTCACCGGTGTGATCTGGTTGTGTACAAAAATCGGTACTCCGGCAGCGTTGGCCTTCTGAATGATGGTGTTGAGTGCATCGGGATTAATGCCGCAAACGCTGATCGCGGCCGGCTGCTTCTGAATAATGTCCTGCGCCAGCGCCACCTGGCCGGCGTAGTCGCTCTCCTTTTGCGGGGCCTGGTCAATGATCGGCGGCCAGCCGAGCTTCTGTGCTTCAGCCGCGGCTCCCTTGGGCAGCTCCACATGGAACTCGCTCGTTTTGGCCGGCGAGATAATCGCAACGAGACGGCTGTTTGCCCCGGAGCCGGTTGAGGCTGCTCCACCTCCGTGACAGCCACTGAGCAGGATCGCGGAAATCACCACGCCAAGCAGAGCCGCCCGTTCCGACCGGTGAATGTGTCTGCCGCTCATGTCCTCGATCTCCTTCGCTTCTGAAACTCATCAAATGCTACCGCAAGAATGATGACGCTGCCGATTGTGACACGCTGCCAGTTCGAATCGACATTGGTCAGGTTAAGGCCGTTTCTGATGGTGCGCATCAGCAGCGCTCCTGCAAACGTGCCTGCCAGACTGCCCTGCCCGCCAAAGAGGCTTGTGCCGCCAATCACAACTGCGGCGATGGCGTTCAATTCAAGATCGGTTCCGGCATCCGGAACCGCAGCGCCTACGGTCGCCGCCTCGATAATGCCGCCAACGGCAGCCAGCACCCCGGCTGAAATGTAAACGCCAATCAGGATGCGGTCTACGGGCAAGCCCGAGAGGCGCGCAGCGGACTCGTTGCCACCGATGGCATAGATCGACCGTCCCACCGCGGTCCGCGTCAAAACGATATAGCCGATGGCATATATAACAGCCATCACTAGAATTGCCAGGGTGAGATTCGTCTCAAAGCCGTTGGATGAGCGGATGCTGATGAGGTTGCGCGCCGTAACTTCAAACAGCGGCGGGATGCCGGAGGATATTCCGGTGCCGTGCGATGCGATATATACCAGCCCCCGCAGCATCGTCATGGCGCCCAGGGTCACGATGAATGGCGGCACGCGCAGGCGCGTCACAGCCAGGCCGTTGCACAGGCCGGCGGCCGCTCCGGTTGCCAGGGCGATCACAAACCCGGCCAGGGCCGTTCCGGCGAGCCCGCCCAGTGCGTGCGCCTCGTGCGTCATCACCCACGCCGCGAGAAATGCGGACAGGGCGGCGATGCTGCCGACCGAGAGATCGATGCCGGCCGTGAGAATCACCGCCGTCATGCCGACAGCCACGATGCTGATTTCAACCGATTGGTCGAGGATGTTGAGCAGATTGGACGGTTGGCGAAACTGCGGCTGGAGTACGGCAAAAACTACTATTACAACAGCAAGGGCTATATAGGCGCCAGCGTTTCGCCAGGCGGTTCGCATGGCGAAAGTATAACACAACCCGTGGCTCGCCGCGGCGGCCATGCCTCGTGCCGGCATCCAGTGTGGATGCCTCGTGGCAGGGCTGGAGGGGTCGGTTCCACCGGCCATTTTCTAAGGTGTGCGTTTGTCGGCGCCGCACATCAGGTGCAGGGGCTCAAGCGCCGGCGCCTCCGGCGGCGTTCCGGCTCTGCCCTGGTCTCAACTCACGGCTCCCGCCAGCCACAAGCAGCGATACTTGCGCACCGACAGCCTCAGCACGTCGCTCCGTTACCCAACCCGCCGCATAGTCTCGCGGGCGTGATACGCCCTATATGTCGCGTACGTCTCATTTGTCCCATTCTCGGTACACACCAGGGTGAACCGCTCAAACGTGAGACGCAGGAACCGACTTCAGGTTCGATTGCCGCCGGGCGGTCTCAGCGGGCATCGAATGTAGTGCCTGGTGATGACGAGCACCAGTCGTCACCACAACTGTCCGCCCGGCCGTCATCCCATACGTCTGCACGAAACGGCATCCCAAGCAGCGCCGAAGGATAGGCAGTTGATGGCGCCGGTTCCCGCCACCGCGCTCACCACTGCATAGTTCAACTCTTAAACGTCAAAACGAATTGAATAAGGTCGCTCGGATGGAACTTTCCGGCCCGAAAAACTCGCTTTACCTTTTGAGTGCAGGATGCGTGCGAACATTTTCAGATAAAGGTCGTATACTCCTTGACAGGCTTTGTCTGGTAGATTATGATCACTTTGGTTTCGATTTCCTATACCGTGGATCCGGTTGGAAACCGCACCGGCGAAACGGTGGGAAGCACCTCTACAAGCTTCACGATGGATAACGACGATGAGCTTACGGCGACCAGCGGCGGATTCGCGAACAGCTATTCGTACAACGCCAACGCCGAGCAGTCCGGCCGCACGCTGGCCGGCACGGCGTACACCCTCGCCTTCGATTACGACGGCCAGCTCAAGTCGATCACCCAAGGTACGGCGGTGACCGGTTTCGGCTACGACGCCCTGGGCCGCCGCGTGAGCCGCACCGCTTCAGGCACCACCACCTCCACGCAGTATGCCGGCGGCGCGCCGGTGACGGAGATGCAGGGTTCAAGCTTCACCGCCGCGTACACCGTTGGTAACGACCTGCTGCGCCGCAACGGCGAGTATCCGGCATTCGATGGCCTCGGCTCCGCCCGCGCGGAAACCAACAGCTCCGGCACGGCCACCGCGACGCAGGATTTCGATGCCTTTGGAAACAGCATCGCGAGCAGCGGCTCGACTTCGAGCCCGTACAACTTCGCCGGCGATTGGGCGTACCAGAGCAACGGCGACGCCGGGCTGCAGCACGTAGGAGCACGCTACTACGACCCGCAGGTCGGGCGATTCGCCAGCCGCGACAGCATGCTGGATCAGATGCCGTATGCGTATTGCGGTGGTGAGCCGAACGATTTCGTGGATCCGGAAGGGGACAAGCCGAGCTGGTGGCAGAAGCTGAAGGCGGCCGTCGGCATCGCCATAGGAATCGGGAGTGGTCGCCTACCGGGCGTGCCGGTTAACCTGGGCGGCGACCAACTCCCACCAGCGGTATCGATCGATCCGAAAAGGGAGGCCGGTAGCGGCCAAGGCTCTGGCGGCGATGGCGACGGGGATCCGCCGAGCGGCGGCGTGCCCTGGGCCGAGATCGGCGAGGGCGCTCTAGCGATTGGAGCTCTTGCTGTATTAGCGATCGTCATAGTCGGCAGCGGCGGCGCCGCCACGCCCGTACTGCTCTTGGCAGCCGGGTAGACGCGGTTGGCTCGTCGTGAGAGGGCGGGTAGCGTGGTCGCGGAAGACGGTCAGATGCGGGCGATCGCCGCCGAGGCATATCAACAATGCACGCGCTTGTTTGGCGCGCCGCGAGATGCGGGATGGGACATGGTCGTGGTCCCGGACCGACGCCGCGGGGCCACGGACTGGCAGCCACCAGATGTAAGGCGGAGGCCTTGGCGCCGCGACTACCTGCTCATCATGCCGGTGCCATCTCCTCCCGACAGCGACGCGCGTACCTTGGTCGTGGAGCTTGTAGCGCAACGCGTGATGCTGATGAGGCTGCTGTGGCTTACCCGTGCGGACCTGCTTTGGACGCTTAGCGCGGCGGCCACGACGCTGGATTATTGCCGTCGGGGGGAGGGGATTTCGGCCGCCGAGATCGGCGCCTCGTGCCGCCTGATGATAATTGCACGCCGCGGCGTCGCGGTGCGAAAGGCACCGTCGGATCTCTGTACCTTCATCCCAGGCCGGCGACCCAGCCGGGAAGACGCGCTTGCGGCCCAAGTCGTGGGCGCAAGCTCGAGATGCGCTGCGTTGGCGCTACTCGCGCTAGTTGGACCGAAGCACACCTGCCGCCTTGCGCAGGAACGCGATGTTCGGCGGTGGCTGGACCCGCTGCCGTTATGGAAGCAGTCGCTTGCGTTAGAAGTGATCGCCACCGTCACTGCTGATTTCGCACGCCTTGGCGCTGGCCCGCCGGCCGGCATCCTTCCAACCGAGGATGCAGGTCCGGGCGCGTGGGCACGAGCGGCCACCGCGCTGGCCCTCGCTGCGGAGCATGCGCGCGCGCTGGCAGTGTGCCGGACTGCGCTCGAACTCTATCCGGACTGCCCAGCGCCGTGGCGGGTTATGGCAACTGTGTTTGACGACATCGGCCCCGTTGACGAGGCCATCGCGTGTTCGCGCCGATACCTTGAAGCGCGCCCAACGAGTTGGCGCGTCCGCGCGCAGTTCGCGTACCAGCTTCTCCGTGCTTCGGAACCCGCCGCGGCGGCCGCCGAATTTCGCCGCACACTTACTCTACGCAACGACGCCTACGCGCGATACGGACTCGGCAAGGCCCTCTGGCAGTTGTCCGATCCCGACGGTGCGCTGGCGCAGTGGCGGATCGCTGCGGCCAGCCCACAACACCGACCTGCCGCCGCCGCGCGCGGTGAGCTCGCGGCATACTCACGGGCCTGACCGGAGCCCATGTGAGAATGGTGAGTCGCTACGGGTCCCTTGCATTGGCGAGCACCGGACCGCATCGACGGCCGCACGACGCAGGTTACCGACGCCAACAGCAACGTGGTAAAATTCGGATATGACTGGGGCAGCCGCCTCACGTCGGAAACGCGAACCGGCTCGAACCCGTACTCCATTTCGTATACGGTGGATCCGGTAGGAAACCGCACCGGCGAAACGGTGGGAAGCACCTCTACAAGCTTCACGATGGATAACGACGATGAGCTTACATCGACTAGCGGCGGATTCTCGAACAGCGATTCGTACAACGCCAACGGCGAGCAGACCGGCCGCACGCTGGCCGGCACGGCATACACCCTCGCCTTCGATTACGACGGCCAGCTCAAGTCGATCACACAGGGTACGGCGGTGACCGGTTTCGGCTATGACGCCCTGGGCCGCCGTGTGAGCCGCACCGCTTCAGGCACCACCACCTCCACGCAATACGCTGGCGGCGTGCCGGTGACCGAAATGCAGGGAAGCGCCTTCACGGCGGCTTACACCCTCGGCAACGACCTGCTCCGCCTAACGGCGCGTACCCCGCATTCGATGGCGTGGGATCGGCACGCGCCGAAACCAACAGTTCCGGCACAGCCACGGTCACGCAGGATTTCGACGCGTTTGGAAACACGATCGCGAGCAGCGGATCTACCTCCAGCCCATACAACTTCGCCGGCGACTGGGCGTACCAGAGCGACGGGGACGCCGGGCTGCAGCACCTAGGAGCACGCTATTACGACCCGCAGGTCGGGCGGTTCGCCGGCCGCGACGGCATGCTGGACCAGATTCCGTACGCATATTGCGGAGGCGAGTCGAACGATTTGATGGATCCGAGCGGGTGTTGGCCTAAATGGCCGTTCTGGCGCGGAGTGATCGCCGGCGGAGCGGCCCTAATCTTGGTTGGCGTCGGTGGAGCGATCGTTGTACTAGCCCTCGGCGGCGGACTGATCGTAGGGACAATCGTCGGGGCTGTGGGCGGGGCTACGGTTGGGGTGATTGGCTGGGGATGGGGTCTGGCCCGGACGGATCCCGACGGCGTCACTCCGGGGGGCCTTGAAGAGGCGGCGTTAAAGGGGGGCATCCTCGGCGCCTTGCGTGGCCTGCCATATGGCAGCTTTACCGCCCGCCTCGATCCGCCTCCGGTGCGATTGCCGTACGGGATACAAGGGCCGTTCTGATGCGAGCGCACGGCCAAATCCGCGCATGTTGCTGGCCCCGAAGCTGTGCGCAACCTGGTTGCGGTGGGGTGCTGCCCGGCTGGATCGGAGGGTTCCGATGACGAGCGCCGTCGCACCGGCGGCATGTTCGGACATGATAGAGCATATCATCATCGCGTTCGGATTAGCCGCGCTCGGGTTATTGTATACGATCATCGTCGGGCCGCCGTTAGCCGCTATCATGCGCCGGTCGCCCGACGGCGTTGACCGCGTGGTGCGGGGATTGATCGTCGGTCCCAGCTTCGCTCCCGGGCCGCTCGGGTTCATGGTACTCATCGGCACTTTCGACGACCGCGCCGCGTCACCGGAACGCTGGCTTGCCGCTGTGGGCTATCTCGTCATATGGGGTATCACCGTTCGGTCCATTGCACGCCGTCGGCAACTCTGGTGCGAAATAATCGGCGTGCCGATCGGCGACACGGCGCCGGGTAGCGCGAGTCGGTCGCACGACGCAGGTCACGGATGCCAATAACAACGTGATAAAATTCGGCTACGACTGGGGCAGCCGCCTCACGTCGGAAACGCGGACCGGCTCAAACCCGTACTCGATTTCGTATACGGTGGATCCGGTTGGAAACCGCACCGGCGAAACGGTGGGAACCGCCGCTACGAGTTTCACGATGGATAACGACGATGAGCTTACGTCGACCAGCGGTGGATTCGCGAACAGCTATTCGTACAACGTCAACGCCGAGCAGTCCGGCCGCACGCTGGCCGGTACGGCGTACAGCCTCGCCTTCGATTACGATGGCCCCGGCTCGGCACGCGCCGAAACCAATAGTTCCGGCACGGCCACGGTCACGCAGGATTTCAACGCGTTTCGAAGCACCATCGCCAGCAGCGGCTCGACGTCGAGCACGTACAACTTCGCCGGCGACTGGGCCTACCAGAGCAATGGCGACGCCGGGCTGCAGCACCTAGGAGCACGCTATTACGACCCGCAGGTCGGTCGGTTCACCAGCCGCGACAGCATGCTCGACCAGATACCGTACGCGTATTGCGGGGGCGAACCGAACGATTTCGTGAATCCGAGCGGGTGCGGTGTGCTGGCGGCCAGGCGGCATCGGCGCCAGCGGCCGGTGGTCACGACGTTTAATCGATGCTCGGCGCCTTCGGGACAGCTATCCACAAGAGTCCCGGCCCTCGACGCACACGTTTTGGGTTCAGGCAGCGGTCCGCAGCGGCGCTTGCGTTGCCATAACGACGGAATACCGCTCCGCATTCCAAACTCCAGGATCGTCGTGCCCGGGTTAGCTTCGGCCTACGCCGCGGTTTGTAAGTCCGCCTTGCCTCGGCCGCGCATCTCATCCCAGCGGCGGCAGGTACACTCTCTAGCTGCTGCACGCTGCCACGAGCCATGCTCACCTCAACCCTTCCTCAAAAGCCTCAAAAGCAGCCACCACGCGCTCCGGTTATACAGAACCGTCGGGCGCGCCATGAGTACCATATCCACGACACGCTGGTTGCGGGCATCGTGCTGGCCGGCGTCGAGGTGAAGTCGCTGCGTGCCGGCCGCGCCAATCTCTCGGACGCCTTCGCTCGCGTCGAGCACGGCGAGGTATGGCTCTACAATTTGCACATCTCTCCGTGGGCGCAGGGCAGCCAGTGGAATGGCGAGCCCACGCGTCGGCGCAAACTGCTCCTACATCGCGCGCAGATCGAGCAGATCCGCGTTCAGAGTGAGCAGAAGGGACGGTCGATCGTGCCGCTCAAGATATTCTTTGACCGCGGCTTCGCAAAGCTGGAGATCGCCATCGCAGAGGGAAAGAAGCTCCACGACAAGCGTGAGTCGATTGCAGAGAAGGACCGGCTGCGGGAGAGCGCGCGCGAGGCGGCACGCGGAGGGCGCGATGGGTAGCCGCGGTGGATGACGCGGCGCTGGCGGAGTTGGTTGTCGAGGAGCATCGCCGCCAGTTTCGATGCTCGCCACAGCTTATTGCCCGGGCGCCGGGCCGCGTCAATCTGATCGGTGAGCACACCGATTACAACGATGGGTTTGTTTTTCCAGCCGCGATTGAGCGCAGCGTAATGATCGGCGCGTCACCACGCGATGATCGCACCGTTCTTGCCTGGTCCGCCCAGTTTCAGCGCCCGACGCGCTTCAACCTCGACACGATCCAGCATGCCCGCACGCACGCCAGTGCCTGGAGCAACTACCTCCGGGCGATGGCGGCGCTCCTTCCGGATACCGGAATACCACTCTGCGGCCTCAACTGTACGATTGCGGGTTCCGTACCTCTCGGCGCCGGCCTCAGCTCCAGCGCCGCCATGCTGGTGGCATGCGGGCTATGCCTCAGCACGGCAGCCGGTGTGCCGCTCTCCGGGGTAGCTCTGGCGCTCCTGGCCCAGCGCGCCGAGCGTGAGTTCGTAGGCGTCAACGTCGGCATTATGGATCAGTACATCTCCGCGCTCGGCCAGCGCGGGCACGCTCTGCTGATAGATACACGTTCACTCGAGTTCAAGCCGGCGCCGCTGCCGGAAGCCGGCCTCTCCATCGTGATCGCAGATACGCTGAAACCGCGTGGGCTTGTCAAATCGGCGTACAACACACGGCGACGCGAGTGCGAACTCGCCGTCCAGCTTCTAAAGCCGGTGCTGCCCGGCATAACCGCGCTGCGCGACGTTTCGCTGCTGCAATTGGAGCAGCACGAGCAGCTACTGCCGCAGCCGGTCCGAAACCGTGCTCGCCACGTAGTTACGGAGGATGAGCGCACTCTGCAGGCATTCGACGCGCTCCAACGCGGTGAGTTTGAGTTGTTCGGATCTTTGATGAACCAATCGCACAGCAGCCTTCGTGACTGGTACGAAGTCAGCTGCCCGGAGCTCGATGCGCTCACCGAGGCCGCGCTCACTATTCCCGGTGTGCTTGGATCGCGCATGACGGGCGCCGGCTTCGGCGGTTGTACGGTGAGCCTTGTGCGTGATGAGTCGGTTGAACTGTTCCGGCAAGAGGTGCCCAGGCTGTACCATATAGCCACCGGCGGGCAGACCGAAATACTGGTAACCCGCGCGGCCAGCGGCGCCTGCCTGCTGTAACCGGTACGGAGCAAGCTGCCCGCTTTCCGGACCGATTGTCCCCCCGTTCTAATCCGGAATTGTGTTGGATACTGCATAGCCGGCGAACAAACGGGCCGACCAGTCAATCATACTTTTCCGTCAGGCGCCACAGCCCCGGTGCATAAGTCCCTAATCGGGTCGGCAGTGCCTGCACAAAAGTCCCTGTGCCGGCACACTTTTGGGTGTCTGCAATTCCAGTTTCGGTCCTGAGCAATCATGATATCCACCACCCTCAAGCCAGTCCGGCCACTTATCGTTGATCCGCCCCGCAACCTTGACGTCTGGGTGCTTTCACGGCGGATGACAGAATCCACGGGAGACGACCGGGCGCAGCGTCTCGGCGCCAAGCCATCGTACCGATCCCAGAGTCCCGTTCGTGAGTTTGCGCAGATTGTGTTCCGTCCACTGCGTATGGGTTTCGTCCGAGGATGACCGATGCTGCCGGTAGAGCGGCAACATCACTTCATCACGATCCGGTTCCGGTTCCCGACGCCTGGGTGCTTGCGCGGCGACTGACAGACTCGCCGCGCGAGCAGCCGGCCCACCCGGACGCTTTGTCCGGCCGGAGCCCTGGACCACGGGCTTCCCAGGCCCTTCTTCTTGGGGCGTTCGGCGGCTTGATGGCGCTGGCCTTCCTTCTGGCATTCCTACCATTTGCACCGGTCTGGAAGTCAGACCCGAATCTCACATTTGGGCCGGCAGTGGTAGCAGCTGCGATTGTTGTGGCAATCATCCGGCGTCGCAGCATCGCAGCGGTCACCCAGCCGCATGGCGCGGGTCTGGTGGTTGCGGGCGGGGCAGCGCTCCTGTTCGTAATCGGATCGCTGACGGATGTGGATCCGGCCTGCGCCCTCGGTGCGGCGCTGCTTGCAATTGGAGGCTGCCTCTGGCTGTTTGGATGGCGATCGGCGGCCGCGGCATCCGGTCCAGCAGCCGTTGCGATGTTCGCCGTACCGTGGCCATCCACTCTGGTGGCTCTGCTGGCCAATCCGCTCCGAGGCGCCAGTGTAACCGGCGCGCTGCTCATGACACGTCTGGTCGGCGTCAAGGTGCTGCCGGCCGGCATCCTTCTCACGGTGCTGCCTGCACATGCGGGCGGCGAGCCATTTCGCCTTATCGTTGCCGATGCCTGCGATGGTTACGGCTCCCTGCTGGTTCTTGGCGCCATCGCCACAATGGTTGCATGTTTTACGCCCGGGTCGTGGTTCAACCGCGGCTTACTGATCGCGCTGGCGCTGCCGCTCGCCGTCATCACCAACGCCGTGCGGCTGGCCAATGTATTGGTGATGTCTGCTTATGCCGGGCGGGCCGCCGCTATGCGCGTTCACGAACTTGAGCATCCGTTCCTGCTCCTGCTGGTCTGCCTCGTCCTGATGGGTGCTCGATCGCTTTTGATCCGAGCGGATCGACGCCGAAGTGGCGGCCCGGAATGACCACACGGCTCCTTGTCATCAATAGCCTTGCCGCCGTGATGCTGCTTGCCGCGTGGGCGATTCGACCTGGTAAGGGCCCTGTGGCTACCCGGCATCTCGCGTCACTGCATCTCGCGCTTCCCGGTTGGACAACGGCCACGGAAACGCTGCCGCCGTCGGAAGACGCCATGCTGCAGGCGCAAGACGTTCTGTTACAGGACTACACGCTGCCCGGCGATGGCTGGCTGGACTTCGCACTCATCGTTGGCAGCCGGCGCCAGTCGCTGCACCGTCCCGAGGCTTGCCTGGCCGGCGACGGCTGGGTGACGCTTCAAACCGAGCCGGTCACGCTCAAGCTGGACGGCCTCGACATTCACGCCGAGCGCTCGCTGCTCAACCGCGAAGGCCATCTGGCCCTGGTTACCTGGTTCTTCACCGATGGCTCGGTTACTACTCCGGGTCAGGTGCAGTTGCTGTTACGCCAGGTGCAGGCGCGGCTGGCAGGAGGCCGCGGTGATGCCGCTCTCGTGCGGGTGATGACGGCGGTTACCGGTAAATCGGGAGAGGCCGATGCGGTAACGCGAGCATTCCTGGCCCGCAACATACTCACCATTCTGCGCGCCGCCGGACCGCCGGCCGCCAACACCGCAGGAGCGAATCAATGAGCCTGGCGCTGATCGTTATCTTTTGGCTGATGTGGGGCCTTGCTGCCTTCACGTACGTGGTATTCCCGGTTTCGCTGTGGCTCGCCGCCAAAACCCGGCGTGCCGCAGCCGAGCCGGCGCTGCTGGACGACGCGGATTTGCCCACCGTGGTGATGGTGGTTGCGGCGCATAATGAAGAGCGACACATTGCGGCCAAGCTGGCCAACAGCTGGGCGCTGGACTATCCGCAGAGCAAGTTCACCCTCACGATCGGCTCGGATGGTTCCTCCGATGGCACCAACCATTTGCTGGCATCCTGCACGCGGCCCAACTTCCGGGCACGCCTTTTCACGCAGCGCCGCGGCAAGCCTTCGGTACTGAACGACCTGGTTGCCGAGGTGGATGCCGACATTATCGTGATGTCCGACGCGAACACTCGGTATGCACCGGACGCCCTCCGGCGGCTGGTCCGCCACTTCCGCGATGCGAACGTGGGCTGTGTCAGCGGCGAGTTAAAGCTGGGGCAGAACGGCGGCGTCTCAGGCGAGGGGCTCTACTGGAAGTACGAGGGCTGGATCAAGCGGTGCGAGAGCCGGCTGGGCTTTCTGATGGGCTGCAACGGCGGGATCTATGCGATGCGCCGCTCGCTCTACCAGCCGCTCCCGGCGGGTACCATCGTGGACGACTATGTGCAGAGCCTGAGCGTACTCCGCGGCGGGAAGCAGGTAAAGTTCGATCCCACAGCTGTGGCCGTCGAGCCGCCCTGCGAATCGGCGCGCGACGAAATGGTTCGGAAGTCTCGCATCGGCGCCGGCGCGTTCCAGTCCATCGGCCTCACCGCCGATCTGCTGCACCCGCGCCATGGGCTGAAAGCCTATGCGTTCCTCGGGCACAAGGTGATGCGTTGGTTCGTTCCGTGGTACCTGCTAATAGGTTTTGTAGCGAATATGCTTCTGGTGACGCATCCGTTCTACCAGGCGCTGATGCTGCTGCAGATGTCCGGCGTATTCACCGCCTGGCTGGCTTACCGCAATCTGCTGCCCCGATTCGCACCGCGACTGGCGCGCCCTGTCAGCTACTTCTACCTGATGAACTATGCTCTCTTCTGCGGATTCTGGCGGTTCGTGTGCCGCACGCAGAAGGTCACATGGGAGCGTGCCGCCACGGTGGTTCAGCCGGCAAACGCTTAAGAAGTGGCGCCGGCGGCATCCATTCCCGCCGGGTGCGCGTGCCATGATCGAGCCACCCACGGATGACGGCGCGGCCGGTCCTGACCACCTCCGCATCCTCCATCTTGCCAGCAGCCTCCGGATCGGCGGGCTCGAGCAGTTTGTTGTGCGCCTTGCCGCGTATCAACGGAGTCAGGCCCAGACATCTGAGATCCTCACGTTTCGTGACGGGTCGCTGCGTGACGCCGCGCGAAGCGCCGGATTGAACCCGGTGGTGGTACAGGCACGTAGCCGCGCGGTTCGCGTGGTCGCAGCGGCAGTGAAGATGCGCCGCTTCCGACCGTCGATTATCCACGCGCACAACCCAACGACGCTTCACTACGCACGGATCGGGGCTCGTGTTGCCGGCGCGGCGCTGGTGCTAACCGATCACGGCCAGGGCGTTACGCCCGGTCGCACAGCCTCCGAATCCGAGTGGCGCTCGGTGCAGGCGATCGCGGCCGTATCCAGCGCCGTGGCGGAGCGCCATGCCGGGCGCCGCGGTTCGCTCGTGCGTGTCATACCCAACGGAGTGGCCTCTTCGGGCTCCAGTCTGAGCCGCGAAGCAGCGCGCGAACGGCTGGGACTGGGTGAAGAATTAGCCGCCATTATTGTCGCGCGGATCGACGGCGCAAAGGGACACGACACACTGCTCCGCGCGCTCGCCCTGCTGCCGCCGGAGAGCCGCGTTCTGGCGATAGCGGCCGGCGACGGCGCTCGGCGCGCCGAAATGGAGCAACTGGCAGCGGAACTGGCGCTGAACGGCGGCCGCATTCGGTTCCTCGGCGCCCGTACCGACGTTCCCGAGCTGCTGGCCGCTGGCGATATCTTCGTGCTTCCGTCGCTGTCCGAGGGCATGCCACTATCGGTACTCGAGGCCATGGCAGCCGGCCTGCCGGTTTTGGCCTCCCGCGTTGGCGGCCTGCCGGACCTGGTAGCCGATGGCGAAACGGGGCGTCTCCTGGAGCCGGGTGATGCCACCCAGCTGGCAGCGGCGCTGCAAAGTCTGGAAGCCTCGCCGGCGCTGCGCATGCAGTGGGGTTGCAATGGCCGGCACAGGGTGGAGAGGCAGTTTTCATTCAGCGCAATGGCGGATGCCTATGGGAGGCTCTACCGTGAAGCGCTGGCGATGCGGTCGCGAGTGGCATGAGGGTGCTTCTTGTTACAAACCTGTTTCCATCAGAACAGGAGCCGACGCGTGGGACATTCACGCTTAACGCTCTAAAGGCTCTCTGTGCTATCGACGACGTGCAGGTGGTCTCGCCGCTGCCCTGGTGGGATACCTGGAAGAGGCCCTCACAGCTTTTCACCACACCGGTGCAGCTGCATGGAGGCGTACGGTCGCACTACCCCACGATGTGGGCCGTGCCGCGGATGCCGGTCGCAAGCGCGGCGGGGTGCGCCGCGTCGATCCGGCCGCTCTGCCGACGAATTCACCGCAGCTTTCCGTTTGAAGTGGTTCTGGGAGTTTGGGCCTGGCCGGACGCAGCCGCCGCGGGCGCCGTTGCACGCGACTTCAACGTACCCGTGGTGGTCAAGGTGGTGGGATCCGACATTAACAGGCTGGCGCAGCGCCCGGACCTGCGGCCGCGCATCGGCAGGGCGCTGAACAAGGCGGCCGCGGTGATAGCCGTGAGCGAACCTTTGCGCCACGCACTCATCGAACTCGAGATACCCGGCGACCGCATTACGGTGGTTCCCGGCGGTGTGAATGGCCAGATGTTCGCCATTGGAGATAGAGCGGTGGCGCGTGACCGCCTGGGGCTGCCTCACGGCGAGCAGATTCTGCTCTACGTGGGCAATTACCGAACAGAAAAGGGTGTGGATCTGTTGCTTGAGGCGATGCGGCTCATGAACACGGAGGGCGAGTGCCCACTGCTGCTGATGGTAGGCGGCGGCGAACTGGAGGCCGTACTGCGATCCCGCGCTGAAGAGTGGGGTATCACCGGGCGAGTGCGATTCTGTGGGCGTCAGCTCCAGAACGACCTGCCGACCTGGTTCGCTGCGGCCGACGCTTTTTGCCTGGCGAGCCGCAGCGAGGGCTGCCCCAACGTGCTGCTGGAAGCCATGTCATGCGGCAGGCCGGTGGTTGCCGCGGCGGTGGGTGGCATCCCCAACATGGTGACGCAGGATACCGGCATTCTGGTCTCACCGGAAAAGCCCGACGAGTTTGCTGCGGCAATACGAAAGGCGCTTGCCGCGGAGTGGACGCCGGAGCGTATACGTGCGGCCGGCGCCGGACGCACGTGGGAGGAAGTTGGCGGTGAGATTCACGGGGTCCTCCAGCGGGCCGTTGCCCAGATGCGCGGATAAAGGCCGGGCCGGGAACTCCGACGGACTGCGGCCGCCGCACTCTGCTTTTGCTGCGGGACTCGGATCATCCCTGCGCTGCGGCGTTTTCGCCTTTCTGGCGCTGTGGCGGCGCCATATCGCGAACTTCACTTTCGATCGACGGGCGACGCGCTGCCTCGAGCGTGGGTGACGGGGTAGGAGACGCTTGCGGCAGGCGCGATCCCATAGGCCCACCAGACCGCCCCGGCCAGCCGGGACGTGGCGCGGTCGGCGCCGATTGACCTGGCGTTACCCGGCAAACGCCGGCCTCTGCAGCACGGCATCCCGCAGCGATTCCACTGGTCCCGGCAGGTCCAGTTCCGTGGCGCGAATGACGTTGAACATCTGCCGGGCGGTCACATAGTGGATGCGATAGCCGCTTCCCGGAGCAGTCAACTCCCCCGCAGCGGTGTAAAGCGCGTCCAGGTCGCTGCCAAGCAGCATCTCGCGATTGGCATCCGGTGCACCGTGGCAGTGCAGCTTGATGAATAGACGGTCCGGGCGGCCCATCACGTGAATGCCGGCTCCAAGCCATCTCGAAATGCGGTCGCGCTTGAAGCGGAATGTTGCAGCCAGGTCGCCGTCATCCATGCCCAGCTTGAGCCTTCCGGAGTTGGCATCAGCGTATGGCGTCAGCGGTCCGCTAACGATCATCAGTCCCGGGGGCGGCGCATGGCCACGCCTTGCACGGACGCCACGATCATGCGGCTTTCCCGGACGGGCGCCGGCATGCGCATAGAAGATGCTGTTGACCTGGCGCGGCTGCGAGGTCTTTTTCCAGGCCGGGAAGGTGAAATCTGCGTAGCAGCCTTCCTCCCACAGCACATCGGTTTCGTTCTGAACACCGCAGTAGTTCCGGCCGGCCTCGATCCGCGAGTTGTTTAACGCCCAGTTGCCGTGGATAAAGGCGAATGCCGGCTTGCCGTCGGGCCAGCGCGCCAGCGCACCGCCTGCGGTGTAGTGGCCGATTGCCTGCTGCAGCTTCTGCCGCAGACCGGCTTCGGTATCGTTCTCGTGGTGGAGATGGATCTCCACCTCGGCGTTCCCAGCGCGGCAGAAGTCACAGATCTGTTCAAAAGCGCCCGGTTCAAACTCATCCCATGGATAGAAGAGGGTATGAGCCGGCATGCAGCCGGCTGAGTCACGATGGGCTTTGCGTATGCGCGGAAACCGCTCCAACCAATCTGCGGTGCGCCGGTACGCAATATCGTCGCTCGCGCCGCCCATGTGCGGTTCAAAGTGGTCAACCGTACACAGAAGCAGGTCCGTCGGAGGCGCAGGACGGCGGCGGCAAATGGAAAGAGCGGCCCGGAACGCCGTTTCCAGCGGATAGAGTGCGGCAGACAACTGACAAACCCTTTCGTTCGGCGGCCCAATCCTTTCGGCGTCGGCGCATCATAATGCGTCCTCTGTTTACGCACGGACGTGCACGCAGGGCCGCAGCGAAGCACGTTTCATTTTAGCGTATTGCCTGCAAATGCGGCTGCGGCGCATAATGGTGCACGCCGCAGCACTTGCCGGCGATGCCTCCCACTATGCTTTCACTTATTCGCAACGATCTCCGTCGCAAAGCGCAGATCTTCGGCCTGCGTCCGGGACCGCTAGCTTTGGTGCGCATGCTTTTCTCCGACGGCACAACCGCCCAGGTGCTGTACCGCATGACGCAGTACTGCCATAATCACCATCTCAAGCCGGTTGCGTTCCTCCTCTACCGCATCAATCATCTGGTGGGGCACTGCGTCATCGGGCGCGGCGCAGATTTTGGTCCGGGCCTTGCGATTATGCACAGCGTGGGACTTGTGGTGAACACACGCGTGCGTGCCGGAGCCAATATCATTCTGGAGCACGGCGTTACCATCGGTGATGCCAAGGGGCGCGTGCCGGAACTCGGGGACAATGTGTTTGTAGGCGCCGGCGCCAAGGTCATCGGCGGCGTGCACGTCGGCAGCGACGTGAAGATCGGAGCCAACGCCGTGGTTGTACATGACGTTCCGGATGGCGCCACCGTGGTCGGCATTCCTGGCCGCGTGGTCCGCATGTACGGCAAACGGCTGGCCGACGCGATGCCATCTGCGCCAAACGATGCGGATGTCGGCATTCCGGCGGTGACCGATGAACGATAAGCCTCCCTGCCGGGATATTGTCTGCTTTGCCAAGGATTGGTTCGAGGATCCAACTAGCTGCAACCATGTGATGCAGGAGCTGGCCAAAACGCGGCGCGTCCTGTGGATCAACAGTATCTCCACGCGTGCGCCGAGCCTGACCAGCGGACGCGATGTTCGCAAGATATTCCGCAAGCTCGGCAGCTTCCTCAAAGGTCCGACGCGCGTGAGCGACAACCTTCTGGTGGCAACTCCAATCGTGATACCCATGCACGGCAGCGCGCTGGCGAAACGCATCAACCATTGGCTGCTGGCGGGAATGGTGCGCCGCCTGTCACGCAGAATGCACATGCGCGAGTACGAGGTTTGGACCTTTGTGCCCACATTTGCCGAGTATCTCGACCTGGCGGCCGGCAGGCCGTTGATCTACTACTGCACCGACAACTGGAAGGCCTTCAGCTCGATGGATGGCATCTCGATTGCCGGCATGATGGAGCGCACGGCGCGCAAGGCCGATGTGGTGTTCGGCACCTCCAGTGCAATTGTCAGGATGCTCAGCCAGCTTCATCCGGATGCAAGGCTAGCCCCACACGGCGTGGACTACGCGCAGTTCTCGGCTGCTCTCAGCCCCAGTACCGTTGCGCCAGCCGACGTGGCCCAACTCAGCCATCCGGTCCTGGGTTTTTACGGTTTGATTGAGGATTGGATGGATCAGGAACTGCTTGTCTGGCTCGCTGAACGTCATCCGGAGTGGAACATCGCGCTGATTGGGCGCGTTTGCGTGGACGTTTCTCGTATGGAGTCGCTTTCCAACATACACCTGCTTGGGCGCAAGCCGCATTCAGAGCTGCCGGCCTACTGCAAAGCCATCGACGTTGGCCTCATCCCCCACATCGTCAACGAATTGACCACGCACATGAACCCGATCAAACTGCGCGAGTATCTCTGCGCGGGTCTGCCCGTAGTCGCCACAGACCTACCGGAAGTCAAGGCGTATGGTGAACACTGCGCCACGGCGGCGGATTACGAGGCATTCGAGCGCGCCGTGGTCAGCGCGCTCAGCAAGGGATCGCCGGCTGAGCGTGCCGCTCGCAGCAGGGCCATGGCCGACGAAACCTGGCCGCACAAGGTTGCGGACCTGCGGCGGATAATCGACGAGCGCTGCCCACCACCGGCGCCCGGAGAGTCCGGCGGCGCTGCCGGGCGCGGTAGAGCAGCAGCCGGCGCCCGCTAGCGCTCTACCAGTCTCCTACAGCGCCGTCGGCGTAAAACACCCTCTGCGGCAGCTCCTGCTCAAAAGGATGCTTCGCTACTTCAGCCTCATTGATCTCGACTCCCAAACCCGGACGATTACCGGGAGCAACGGTGCGGCCCCGCGTTTCCACAACGAAGCCCTCGCTCACGACATCGGCGCGCCACGGCACGTCCAGGTGGACAGCCTCGCAGATAATGTATCCGGGTGTGGCAAACCCAAACTCCAGGGATGCCGCCGTACTGACCGGACCTTGCGGGTTGTGCGGCGCCAGCGAGATGCGGTACGCCTCGGCCATGGCTGCGATCCTGCGCGCCTCACTCAGGCCGCCGCAATGAGTGATGTCCGGCTGAATGACGGCGCACGCGCGCTTCTCAAATAGCTCACGGAACTGGTGCTGCGTAATCAGCCGCTCGCCCGTTGCAATCGGTGTGCTGACCGCACGAGAAATCAGGGCGATGTCATCCATCGTCTCAGGCCAGCATGGCTCCTCAAACCAGTAGAGGCCGTACGGCTCCAGTGCCCTGGCGAAGAGCAGACCCATCTGCGGGGAGGGCCTTGCGTGGCAATCCACCATCACGTCGATGTCTGGCCCAACGGCGTCACGCATCGCCTTCACGCACGCCTCGGCGTATCGAACCGGCCGCTGCCCTTCCAGCGGCATCGTCCACGGCACCGCCATCGACTTGAACGCGGTAAATCCATCCTCGACAGCCCTGGCGGCCAGCTCGCCAAAACGGGCGGCATCCGCGTTGGATGTCTCGTAAAAGTCCTCCATGCGGCCGCCACCCAGGTGGCAATAGGTGCGAACAGTATCGCGGACGGGCCCGCCCCAGAGCTTGTGGCAGGGGCAGCCGTGAACCTTGCCCATGATATCCCAGAGGGCGATGTCGATGCCGCTGATCGCCGTGCCGCGCACGATGCCGTTTCCGTGCCAGAAATGCTGCCGGTACATCATCTGCCACAGGTACTCGACGCGGGTAGGATCTTCACCGATCAGCAGCGGTTCGAGGTCCTTGATGGCGCCGACCACCGCCCGTGTGTGCCACTCCAGGGTCGCTTCGCCCCAGCCGTAAAGCCCGGGCTGATCCGTGAGGACCTTGACGAAAATCCAGTTGCGCATTCGCGCATTGCAGACAAGAGCCTCGATGCCTGTAATCTTCATGAACTCCGCTCTCCGGGCGACCCGCCGAGCTGTGCCTGGCGTCGGCCACAAGTTACTACTTTCGGCAGGTTACGCGAGGAATCCCCTGCCGCTCGCTGGGTCGCGGCGCGCGGCGGCGTCGCGGGCATGGCGCAAAGCAGGTTCGGTTGATGGAAACCGCGCGCGCCCGCGAACCTGTGCCTCAGTTCGGCAGCACTTCCACGGCGTTGACGATCGGCGTGCCGTCGGGCACGTTGGTACCGTTCGAAAACGTGATGGTGATATTGCCGGTGCTGTCGGCCGTTGCGAAGAACTCCGGCGCTACGGCACGAAGCGGTCCGCCGGCAGCCGCTATCACATCGTAGTTGTTCAAAACGCTGCTGCCGTTGATCGCCACGCTGAAGAGCCGGATGCCGCTTACCGTGTAGTAGAGTTCGGCAAAGTGCAGCCGCACGGTGTAGAGAGCGCCAGGCGTGAGGTTAGGCAGCGTATACGTGATGTCGCCATACGACTGCGTCTGGTAAACCGCCTCGGGCGCCGCGTTAGACACGCCGCCGGTATCGACGCTGCTGGAGGTGGAGGTGGGCGTTCCGCCCGTGGAGTCCTCGTCGGCAGAGTAGGGAGCGACCGCTCCGCCGCCGGAGTTGATCTGGTAGGCGGCCGGGTGCCGGTTCAGCAGGAACTTTGCGCGGGCAGTTTCGCTTGTACTCGACCCAACAAAGGCACGCGCACGCACGGTACGGGTTGCCGTGAGCGTAAACGGGCTGGAGTAGATTGTGGACTTGATGGTCGGCACCGTACCATCGGTGGTGTAATGGATTGTCGCGCCGGGCGTCTCCTCCGTCATCGAAACCTGTACGGACGGATCAAAGCTGCCGCCCGGCGGACCGATCACCGGCGTATCGACGTGCAGTGAGAAGAGCTGACTCTGAGGAACCGGCGCCATGGGGTCCGCGGCATCCGCCCAGGAAAACTGCATCAGCGAGCCGCCGCCATCCTGGTAGTACTCAATGGTTACCGGATACTGGGTGCCGGCGTGGACGTAGACACTGGCCGTATCCACCGTGGGACCATGATCATTCCAGTCGTTGATCACTTCGTTGTGGTTCCAGAAGAGCCGCACGCCGTCGTCGGAGAGCGTTTGCAGCGTTATGGTTCCGGTTACCTCGGCCTCAACTCGGCCGTACCAGCGCGCCGACCACTGCGTCTGCCCAACGCCGGGCGCCGGTGAGTTGCCGTTCCAGTTGAAGTTCACTTGCGGATCGACGCGAGCGAGCACGGGGGTGGTCAGCGTCATGTCGCTGAAGTAGGTTGCCCACAGGCCGTCGCCGTTTGCCGGGCCGATGCCGATCCGGATTGGGGCTTCGGTGATTCCGCTCGGAACCAGCCCGCTTGCGAACGCCCGCGCCTTTACCAGTTTCGTGGAGCTTACCGTGAAGGCGCCAACGTAACGGTGTGACACGGATGTTGGTGTACTGCCATCGGTGGTGTACCGGATAGTTGCGCTGGGAGTTGCATCCGTAATGCTCACGCTCACCGGTCCGGTAAAGTTTCCGCTTCCGGGGGTGATCACCGGCGCGATGGCAAAGCGGGCAGGCCCGTATACCCCTACGGCGAATTGGGCCGGTACATATACCTTTCCGTTTGCAACCGTAGGCACCGCAAACTTCACATAACCGCCGGGATCGTCGCGGCCGCTTGTGGCGCCGGAGTTGTACAGTTCGTTAGTCAGATTCGTGGCATCATACGCGTGCAGGTTGACGTCGCCATTGCTGCCGTTTTCCAGCGCCCACACGATGCCATTGGTGTTGCCCCATGCCGACACAACGGGTGTCGCGCCGGGATACTGGTACGCCTCGGGCGAATAGGACGTGGGTGTGGCGCTGATCTGCGCTGCGCTCAGGCTGAACGCCTTCACCAGGTCGCCTGCGCCGCAGTAGTACAGGTTGCCGTTCCAGTAACTCGGGCCGCTCCAGGTTCCGGCAATCTGATACGGGACGGTTTGCACAATCTGGCTGTCGCTGCCGCCGGTGTTGTAGTGGCCCATCGCATCCCGATTCACCAGGTAGATCTTGCCTTCCTTACCGCAGCCGACCATCAGGTGTGGGTAGGTGGCGCTTCCGGCGGCATCCGGAAGCACCAGGCAGCCGCCCGATCCAAGGTCCGAATCGGAGCGGTTCAGGCCGTCCTGGTCGTACGGAGTGAAGTAGTCCGTGGCGGATAGGATGCCGGCGCCGGGTGTCAGCTTGACCATGCTGTCGCCGTAGTCGATGCCGCTTCCCAGCGAACTGTCCACATCAAACGTCCCGTTCCCGGTGAGGAAGTAGATACTCCCGTGGGGTCCGGACGCCAGGCCGTCGCCGCTCTGCCAGATTCCGCCGCCGCCGATCGGATACCCGCTGGGATCGGTCAGGCCGTTTGGTGTGGTGCAGAAGATCGACGTTTGCGCCAGCGTCGATTCGTTGTAACCCACCACCCAACCATGGTACGGCGTGTTGTCTCCGTGCGAAGCGAAGCCGATGTACACCACGCCGTTATCCAGCAGCAGCGCGGGCCGGTTGTGGTGGCGCAGCGGGTCGAGGCTCACCATCCCTCCGCTGCTGCCGTCGCCGATGCCGGGAACCTGGGCAGTGATGACCACTGGGCTCCCGGGCCGCTCCTGGCCCGTCAGAATGTTCAGGGCGTGCAGCCGCTGCACGTAGGTGGTGACGCCGCCGCTGGTCTCTTTGGTCTTCGCCTCAACATAGATCGTACCGGTGCTTGTGTCGATCACCGGCGTGCTGGTTATACCGATCTCGGGAACCAGATCGCCACTGCCGGTATCGCCACTGGGAACGGTTGTGACATTGGGCGGATTGATGAAACTTGTGCTCCAGAGGGGCTGTGAGTTCGATCCGATCCGCTTGTCGGCATCGAAGCAGTAGACGCTGTCGTGCTCGGTCGCAACGAAAATACAATTGTGATAAGCCCCATTTACAGTGAGGCCCGACATATAGAGTGGTTGGGCATAGACATACCCATCCACCGGCAATGTGAACACCAGACCAAAGCTGTTCGCCGTGACGTTTGCCGGCGTCAGCTTCTTCTCGTGGGTGTTGGCGCCGGTGCGCTGGTTGTTGCCCATTCCGGTCGAGACGTAGATCTGGGCCCGCGCGCTGCGCGGCACAGCCGATAAAGCGCAGATGGCGGCGAACACGATCGCCGATTGCGCAAGCGCGCAAATAGGCCCGCGGTGGATTTGACTCATAGTTGTCGCTCCAGAATCAGGCGGCGCCTTTGTGGGGGTGAGCGCGCGCCGGCCGCCCTGGGAGGCCGCCCCGCGGTCGCCCACAATCGCCGGCAGCTGCCGGGTCAGGCAGCTGCCACTCCTACGGTATGGACGTGGTGAAAAGCACGAAGCGCACAGGCAATATCGGTATACGCTTCAGGCGCCGCGCACTTACGACGCGCCCGATACCAGTTCCTCACCGGGCCTCTTCAACGATGCGGATCACGGCCGCTTCAACCGCCTGTGCGGTCTCCTCGATCCCCGCGCGTGGAAACAGCGACGTCAGTGCCGAGGGCAGCATCGTGCCGATGTGCGTCCGGCCGTTCTCCGCGTAGATGCTGATGGGGCAAGGAAGCATTAGCGCAAGGCGCACATCTTTTGCCAGTACTTCACTGGCGTACTTCGCGTTGCAGATTTCCACGACAGTAAGCGGCTCACGTGGGAATCCCTTTTCGGCAAGCGTGGCGGCAAAGTCGTGCGTGTGCAGAACCCGAAAGCCGTTTGCTGCCGCTGCGCGCTCCACCGACGCTACCGCATCGTCGAAGCCCCTGTCCGTCGGCACGGTGTAGTCCAGTGCATCCATGGTTTCGCATCCCTTCAACGGTCACTCTATCAGCAACGGCGTTGTCAACCTACAGACGGTCATTTCAATCTACGGCTGAGCCAGCGAGGACGTTGCCGTCGGCGCCCCTTATTCGCCAACATACCCTCACGGCTCCATTCTGCCACGCGCCGTATCGACCCGGTACGTGAAGCGGACCGCCTAAGCGCCGGCGGGCACCGCGCATGGCCGGTGCCGGTACACTGATTGCGGGCCACTGTGGCCGGGCCGGCAGCTCGTCGCCGGCGCCAGCCGCGCCCCGGCGCGCGCACGCTCTGAAAGGCTCATGCGATGCAAACCCTGCGCAAACTCTCGCTGTTGGCGCTCTTCATCGTCCTTCTTCTCCCGTCGCAGAGCCCGCCCGCGGCGAACAAAGGGAATCTGAGCACCGAACCTCACCCGCGGTCCGGAATGCTGCAACCGTTCCGATATCCGGATGTCATGCTCACCGGCGGCCCACTGGATGGGCAGGCAAGCGGGGCAAAAAGTCTCTATCTCGGCCTGTCGAACGACAGCCTGCTGAAAGGCTTCCGCCAAAGGGCCGGATTACCTGCACCGGGACGCAACATGGGCGGCTGGTACGACCCTGGTGGCTTCGCCGCGGGCCACTCGTTCGGACAGTACCTCTCCGCGCTGGCGCGGTACTACGCCAATACCCATGACAGCAGATTCAAGGCGAAGGTGACGGAACTGGTTCACGGCTTCGACCAGACGATAGCACCGGACGGCTTCTTTTACGCAACACAGCAGGTGGCGCGCGACTGGCCGGACTACGTGTACGATAAGAACTGCACCGGGATGCGCGACGCCTGGAACCTCACCGGCGATGGCGAGGCGCTGGTGGTGCTGAAGAAGATGACCGATTGGGCGTGGACGAACCTGCCGCGCCGGCACGATGAGTGGTATACGCTACCGGAAAACCTGTACAAGTGCTATGCGCTGACCAGAGATCCGCGGTACCTCACCATGGCGCGCCAGTTTGACTACAGTGCCGATTTCTACCAGCCGCTTGCCAACGGCATCAACGCGTTTACACCCAACCGGCACGCCTACAGCCACGTGAACACGCTGGCTTCCGCCGCCCGGGCGTACCAGGTTACGGGCGACGAGACCTACTTCAGGGCGATTCAGAACGCGTGGACTTTCCTCACCACAACCCAGATGGTTGCATCCGGTGGATGGGGACCCAACGAGCGGTTCGTAACTCCCGGCGCGGGCAAGCTGGCCGCATCGGTCACCGCGACCGGCGCCGCTTTCGAAACGCCGTGTGGCTCGTACGCCACGGTGAACCTCGATCGGTACCTGCTGCGCTTTACCGGCGATGCAAAGTACGGCGACAACATGGAGCGCGTGCTCCTCAACGGAATGCTTGCCGCGCTGCCGGAACAGCCGAGCGGACGAACCTTCTACTACTCCGATTACCGACCCGGCACAAAGAAGGCCTACTACCGCGACGCGTGGCCGTGCTGTTCCGGCACGTACGCCGAAATCACCGCCGACTATCCGCTGGATGTCTACTTTCACACCGCCGCCGGCCTCACCGTAAACCTGTTCACGCCGTCAACGGTTCAGTGGCGTGTGCGGGGATCCAGTGTGTCCGTATCCCAGGCCACGAGTTTTCCCACGTCCAACCGTGCCGGCTTTACCGTTCGGTGCCGGCGACCCACCCGGTTCGCCCTGCAGATCCGGGTGCCGCAGTGGGTTTCCGGCCCGGTCACAGCGAGATTGAACAGCCGCCTGATCCATCCAAAGGCAGTTCCAGGAGCCTTTCTGGAGGTTAACCGCCTATGGCACGACCGTGATACGCTCACAGTTACCCTCCCGATGGCGCTTCGACTGGAACCCATCGCGCCCGAAACTCCACAGCTCGCTGCCCTGATGTACGGACCGGTGCTGCTGGTTGCTATCTCGCGCGGCGCGGTTGTTCTGCCGGTTTCCGGTGCCGGGTCTGTTACCATGTTGAAGCGCGTGCCTGCCGCGCCGCTAACATTCCAGACGGCAGATGGTTCACTCACCTTCCGTCCCTTGTACCAGGTGCGCAGCGCGCACTACACCACGTACCTGAACGTTCAGCCCGGCCAGCGTGTGCGGCTCCGTCCGAAGTCATCTTGACGGCCGCCGTCGACCTGTAGGCCACCCGGCGGTCACACCTAACAAATCCCCAGAATGCGCACGTCTAACGCTGTAGTACGCTTACGGCGCCCAATGGAAACCACCTTACAAACCCCGGCCCGGGTAACACGGATGCACGAAACCTCGGATGTACCGAAGTCGGAATCCGGCGAAATCGAACGGGCGCGAAATGGCGATGAGCTCGCCATAGCCGTGCTGGTGGACCGCTATAGAGCCAGGGCGCTTCGGTTGGCCGCTGCAATCCTGCGCTCCAATGATGAGGCGCAGGATGTGGTGCAGGTTGCCTTTCTGCGGGCATTCGGCACGTTAGGCACATACCGTGGCGATGGCGCCTTCTTTACGTGGCTCTACCCGATAATCGTACGCACTGCGCTGGATCGGCGGCGGACAGCGTGGTGGCGTCGCCGGGCGGCGCCGCTTCAGGAACGCGACGCAGCCGCGAGTTTCGAGAATGCTTCCGATGCGCGAATTCTCGTGGAACAACTGCTCGACGCCCTTGACGCACCGATGCGCGCGGTATTGGTTCTGCGAGAACTGGAAGGGCTGGAGTACGAGGAGATCGCCATCGCGCTCCGGATCCCGGTTGGTCGTGTAAAGTGGCGCCTGCACCGGGCTCGAGCGCTATTCCGCGAGCTCTATATGAAGGAAGTGGGTGGACCGGCATGAATCAACAGGAAGAAGAGCAGAATCTGCTCAGGATGCTGCGGGAGGGTTTGCGCGAAGTCCCTCCGCCCGATGTCGGCCGCAGAATGGCGGCGGATGTCGTCGCGGCCCTGGCAGCACAATCATCACGCCATCGGAGCGTCGACCGGCGAACGCTCCGACCGGTTCTTCAGTCGGGCCTGATCGCCGCAGCGCTCAGCCTGGCGGTGACCCGTGCGTGTATCCCCGGACTCCTTGCTGCGCCGCCTATCGCGCTGCCACCGATATCGGTCGGATCCGGTGGCTTGACCGGAACTGCGATTGCCGAGCAGGAACGCCTGCCGGGTGAGGCGTTCCAGGTAAACAGCTTTGTGTACGCGACGAGCCTCTTTCCAGAATCGGCCCAGGCTGCCGGCCCCGTGCTGACTTTACAATCGCCGGCGCGCAAGTCGCCGTCTGGCCAGCCGGCGCCGGAGCCGCCGCACATGAAGAACCACCGGCGTGGCTATGGCATGACCGTGCCGCATGCAAGCGGCGAACCGCAAAGGGAGAGCTGAAATGAACCTGGATACTGAAACCACCGCACGCAGCCGCCGACGCCGCGCCATTCTGCCCGGCATCACCGCCGGCGTGCTGCTTGCAATCGTCAGCTATCCTGCCGGCAGGACGGTCATTACGGAGCAGCTCTTGAGCCTCACGCCCTGGACTGCGTGCTATTCGCAGTGGAGCAGTGTCCCGGGCCACGGCTCGGCAGGTCTGGACCGGGCGCTCGAGCAGACGGCTGCGCGCCATCCGTCGGATGCACGGCTGCAGGTCGGTGCGCTGCTCGCCGCGCACCAGATGTCGTTCCCGAGCCTTGTGCCGGCATTGCGCGTATTGGAAGCTGCGCACCCCGGCAGCGTCCTTGCCACAGCCGCGGCACTTAACTATGAAGTAGGCGCGCTCAACGCCACGCGGACCACAAACGCTGCCGTCACTGCGGACGAGTCTGCGCCAGCGCACGCCGGCCGAGCACCGGCTGTTGCTCCTGAAACGCTCCTGGCAGACGCCACCCGCGGAGCTGCTCTCGAGCCGGATAACGGCTACTTCCCATTTGTACAGGCGATCGCCCTGTTGCAGATGTATCGTGATGCCGACGCCTTCCGGGCGCTGGCGACTGCCGCTGCGGCGCCTAACTTCAATGACCACCTTCTGGACGCGATCGCGGCCACGGACGCGGCTGCCCTCCGCGCCGAGCCTGACTTACTTGGAATCTCGCGCGCCGTTATCGCGGAAGCAGCTCTGTTCCCCCAGTTTGCCCAGTGGCGTGGCGCGGCAAGGCTCATCCGCGTACGCATTAACCAACTCGACTCTCACGGAGATTTCGTCCACGCCATGGCGCTGCGTATGGAGCTGCTGCATCTCGCGGCAGCGATGCGCATCCACTCGACCACGATGATCGGTGGATTGGTGGCCATAGCGATTTCAGGTATCACAGAGCAGGCGCCAACGGCGTACTTGCCGCCCAACTATCACCAGCTTGACACCAAAGCCCGACTGGAGGCTCAAACTTCCGCCATCAGGAAGTATTTCGGCCTGCACGCAACTCCGGCCGATGCGGCGTGGATCGCGCAAGACCGCGCAGACTGCACGGCATACCGGTTGGCGTGCCAGAAAACACTTGAGCCGGGAAGCGTTACTCAGCGCGAGGAGACCCAGGTGCTGACGTTACTGGTCATTGGTGATCTGCTGATGCTGGCGGCCCTGCTGCTGGCTGGAGCAGCCGCCCTCGCCGCCGCTTTGTTACCCGCCGTCAACCGGGGCGCGCGTTGGGGTCTTGGTCCGGTAACGAGGTACGCGCTTACCGGCGGCTTCAGCCTGGGCGCGCTAGTCGCGCTCGCCTCGCAAGCCGGCAGCTACCAGGTTTTCTGGTGGGCGGCAGTCGCCACCGTGCTTGCCGCCGCGCTGGCGCTTCCAGTGATGTCGTTCCGGAATCGGCTGAGTGCGCTGAAGGTGGCGTTAATCCCTGGGATCGCTACGGCGCTGGTTGGCACGTTCCTGGCCAACATTGCCGGACGCGGTTCCCTGCTGGCCGGTTTCGCCGACATTTACGGCAGCGATGGGCAAGCGGCAGCCCATTGGACCGCCATCGAGGTCGCAGTTGCGGCTGGCCCGCTCCTCCTGGTGCTCGCCGTGGTTGCGGCGGTCACGTTCTGGTGCCGCGTGCCGCTCACTCTCGGCGTCGTTCGCGGCGTGCGCGGTGTCGCGCCCGTGGTCTGCTGCGCCACGCTGCTGCTGTTCGCAGTCGAGACGGTGATGACGCTGCAGAGTAATCAGAGACTGAATCAGTCGATCAGCCATAACCTCTATCATCCCACTACCATCGCGCAGCTCCGGGCCAAAGGCATCCGACCGGGTACGGTTCCAAGAGACCCGTATCTCTAACGGGCCGTGCGAATAGCCGCGGCCGGCATGGATCGGCCGCGGAATAACGAGCGAGCCGGGTCGGGAATGGGGCAGGAGTAACCGACGGCAGTATCGCAACTACCGATCGTGAACACCCCGTGTTCACTGCCGGGGGTACCTTCAAGAAGTGTCCGAATCGATCGTTCCCGTCCTTCTGGATACCGACATCGGCAGCGACATTGACGATGCGCTGGCGCTCAGCCTGCTGCTCAAAGAGCCTTGCTGCCGCCTGCTTGGCATCACCACGGTAACGGGGGAACCGCACCATCGCGCCTCGCTGGCCTCTGCAATAAGCCGCGCCTTCGGCCGTGGAGATATTCCCGTGCACGTAGGTGCGGCCGAACCATGGCTCATTCCGCAGCGGCAGCCGCATGTCCCCCAATTCGCCGCGCTCCGAAAGGGCGCAAGCTATGCCACGTATCACACGCGCAACACCGCGGTGGAGTTTTTGCAGAGCACGATCCGGGCGCATCCGCACGAGATCACGCTGATCGCTATAGGGCCTCTGACCAACATCGGCCTCCTGTTTGCCACGGATCCCGAAATACCGCCGCTCCTGAACCGCCTTGTTCTGATGGGCGGCTGCTGGTTTCAATCTCCCGGAGCGCCACCTACGGTTGAGTGGAACATTCTGTGCGATCCGCACGCGGCGGCGCGCGTTTTCGCGGCGCCGGGTCTGCGCATCGAAGCGGCCGGGCTGGACGTAACCACACAGGTCAAGCTGGCAGGCGACACCTGCACCGAGCGCCTTCGCGGTCTGGGTCATCACCTCGAGCTGGTCGCCGATATGACCGATATATGGTGCGGCGGCAGCCGGCTGGAGGTGACGTTTCACGATCCGCTGGCAGCGGCTCTGCCGTTCCATAACGGGCTTTGCACCATGGAGACCGGTTCAGCAGTAGTTGAACTCTGCGGCGCATTTCCCGGCAAGACCGACCTCCGCGCAGATCAAGCCGGCACGTGCAGCGTTGCCAGAACGGTAGATGCTCAGCGGTTTCTCGACCTGTACTGGAAGGCGCTGGCGGCGTGAGGCGTACCCTCCTGGTTCGGAGCCATGCGGCATGACCTCTGCTGCGGCCGGCGCCGCGGCGCGCGCTGGTGAACTTCGCCGTCTGATCGGCGAGCACAACCACCGGTACTACGTGCTCGATGATCCCTCCGTCTCCGATGCGGCATTCGACGCGCTGATGACGGAGCTGCAGCAGCTGGAAGCGGAGTACCCCGAACTGGTTGTGCCGGAGTCACCAACACAGCGGGTAGCTGCCGGTGTTTCAACCGGCTTCGCCACCGTTGCGCACCGCGCTCCGATGCTCTCGCTGGATAACGCCTTTGGCGAGGCTCCGCTGCGCGCGTGGGAAGCCCGCAACCGCACCTACCTGGGCATGCCCGGCGACGCGCCATTTGAGTATGTGGCCGAGTTAAAGATCGACGGCGCCTCGATATCGCTCCACTATGAGCACGGCAAGCTGGTTCGCGCCCTAACGCGTGGAAATGGTGAGGAGGGCGAAGAGATTACGGCCAATGCCCGCGCTATCGCCACGATCCCGCTGCAACTGCTGGAGAGCAGCGTGCCTCCTCCGGAGTTCATTGAAGTTCGCGGCGAGGTCTACCTCACGTTTGAGGAGTTCGCACGCATCAACGCCGGGCTGGAAGAGGGCGGCGGAAAAACCTTCGCCAACCCGCGCAACGCCGCGGCCGGCAGCCTGCGGCAAAGGGATCCTGCGCTGACGGCGCACCGGCGCCTCAATACTTTTATGTATACACTGGGCGCTGTGGATGGCATGGCTTTTGATGCGCAGTGGCAGCTGCTGGAGACCTATCGCGAGTGGGGCCTCAGAACCAATCCCAACGTGCGCTTGTGCCGCGGTATCGACGAGGTTCTGGCTTTCTGTGACGAGTGGGCCGTAAGGAAAGAGTCGCTCAACTACGATATCGATGGCGTGGTCGTCAAGGTGAATGCGTTTGCGGTACAGGCCGAGCTCGGCGCGGCCAGCCGGAGCCCTCGCTGGGCCATCGCCTATAAGGGATACACACCGAACCAGGCACGGACCGTGGTCGAAGAGATCGCCGTCCAGGTAGGTCGACTTGGCACGCTGACGCCCGTCGCGCATCTCCGCCCGGTGAACGTTGGCGGCGTCACCGTGTCGCGGGCGACCCTGCACAACGAGGACGAGATCCGGCGAAAGGATGTGCGGATTGGCGACACGGTGGTGGTTCAGCGCGCCGGTGAGGTGATTCCTGAGGTCGTGGAGGTGGTTGTCGACGCGCGAACCGGCGCCGAGCGGGAGTTCCGCATGCCGGAGGAGTGTCCGGTCTGCCGGGGAGAGGTGGAGCGAGCGGCCGGCGAAGCGGTTTCGCGCTGCATCAATGTCAGCTGCCCCGCCCAAATCCGGGAGCGCATCCGTCACTTTGTATCGCGCAACGCGATGGATATTGAGGGCCTGGGCGACAAACACATCGACCAACTGGTTACTCGGGGCATAATCGCCAGCGCTGCCGACATTTACAGCCTCACGCTGGAGAAGCTCGGTCCGCTGGAACGGATGGGCGATCGCCTTGCCGCCAGTATTCTCGCCGCCATCCAGGCCGGCAAACGCCGGCCACTTCAACGCCTCCTGTTTGCTGTTGGCATTCGCCACGTGGGAGAAGGCGGCGCCCGGGCGCTGGCGAGGGCGTTCGGTTCACTTGAGGCGGTGCGAGATGCTTCCGAAGAGCAGCTTGCCGCGGTGCCCGACATTGGCCCCACAACGGCCGCCAGTATCCGCCACTTTTTTCACGACCCGCACAACCAGCAACTCATCGCGGCGCTGGAGGAGGCCGGTGTTGTACCGGAAGCCCAGCAGCGCGCGCCGGAATCCAACCGTTTCGCTGGAAAGACGTTTGTCTTTACAGGTACGCTGCAGCAGTTGAAGCGCGAGGATGCGGAAGAGATTGTTCGGCAGCACGGCGGCAATGCTTCGGGAAGCGTGAGCAAGCAGACGAGTTGTGTGGTGGCCGGCGAAAAGGCCGGCTCGAAACTCGATAAAGCCCGCTCTTTGGGCGTGGAGGTCATCACCGAGGCAGAGTTCCTGGAGCGTGTTCAGCGTGACGACGCCTCGTGAACGGGCGGAAGCGGTTCTGCGGCTCGAACAGTTTGTTTGGATTTCACGTCAGGCTCCGGTCTGCTGCTGCCGCGCAGCCGGACTGAACGCGCGTCGGGCCGCTAATCGCAAAAGCGTAGCGAGTCAGCCGTCATCCGGCGTGTACCAGACCAATCCGGCAAACCGGCTTGGTCTGGTACGTGCGCATGGCAGCAGGACGAACCCCGATCCGCTGTCGCCTTACGGCAGTACGCGAATGGTGATCGGATTGGCGTACAGCGTGGTCTGCAGAGCGGCCGCGGGTGGGTTCAGCCCCGGCACATCCGTCGAGGTTGCCGTCGACCACGCACTGAGAGTGTAGGTGCCGGGCGCCGGCGCCGTGGCGTCGTTTTCGAACCCATGGGTAGCGCCCTCAATTATCAGGAACGAAGTAATATCTGGCGGACAATAACCTGGCGGTCCGTCGGGACCGCCTTCGCCGATTCCCGGCGGAGTCGGTGGTACCAACGTCTGCCCGCCCCGAGTGTCTGTCAACACCCACCGTACAGGCTGGTAATCAAACCCGTTCTCGAACGTAACGGCAATACTGGCGTTGGCGGCTTGCGACTGGGCAAGGTAGTAGACGAACCGCAGATGCATCACCTGGCCGGTCCGGTACGTGGCATGATCGGCCTCCTGAAGGAACGTCACACCGAATACCGACCTCGGCGTCGATTCCACCATCATATTCTGCGCCGTCTGGACGGCGCCCGAACCTCCGCCGTTCCCGCCGCATCCCGAGCCGAACAACATGGCTGCAAGGATCGCAGCCGCAAGATAGGGCCTCTTCATCGCTTTCTTTCCTTTTGGGGGATGAGTGGGGGTTTGTCAGTATCCGAAGTGGAATGGATAGAAGATGGCAGCCGCAGACGCATGAAGTGCAGGTCCGGGATTCGCATGTCGATGCGGCCCACTGCCGAGAGGCGCACAACCTCGGAGTCGGTGTCATGCGCGGCGTCTACAAGAACGAGCGCGGTATCGGGGGAGTAATCTGCGGTCACCTGCGCGTGGCAGATGCGTCCGGACGCGGAAAAGCCTATGAGGGGAAACGCAATGCAGAGGTGCGACCACAAACGCACCGAACAGGCGCGGATTCAGTCAGAGAGAGAGCTGAATTGCCCGCCCGGTTGGTTACGCCGTTCACGATCGATCGCTCACTGTCTGCGCATGGCTGTCACTGGGCGTCTTGATTCCATTCTACCACGTTTTGCCGGCGTTTGCCGCATGGCCGGCGCTCGACCTGCGCACATTCGGCCCGCCGACGTAACGCACACGGGCCAACTTATGCAACCACTTGATTTCGGTGCACGTACTTGGTATAATTAGCGAACAAGCTTCTGGTTGACGAGAGCAAGGGGCCGCCCCGCGGTCCGGTGCATTTGTAGGCCAGCATCCTGCGGAACCGCGCGAGCGCGTTCGGCATCGATGCTGGCTTATATGCGTTTGAGGCGCAAGAATGAACCGCCAGACCAAGGGCAGCATCGAGGCAGAGGTCGGCAATGCCGTGGTGAAGTTCCAGCGTGAGCAGCAGGGCCGCGGTCCCGCGCAGGTTGAGGTGCATCTGCATCGTGATCTGCTGCTGGTGCGCTGCAGCGGCGTCTTCACAGCCACGGAGACACGCCTTGCATCAACGCCGGAGGGAAAAAAGCTGATACGCAGCGCGAGACACGAGCTCCGCGTGATCAGTCGCGCTGAGATCGAGGCAGAGATCGCCGGCATTGTGGGCTGCCCGGTGCTTCGCAGTTACGGTGAGATCGATACGGATGTGGCCGAACTCATCGAGGTCTATGTGCTCGATGAGGATGTGGAGAAGCGCCTGGCTTAGGTCGGCAGAGCGGGAGCAACACGTTATCGGGGTGTGAACCGACGGGATAGAGGTTGCCATGCAGAGGGGCCGACGCAAGTCGGCCAGTCTGCAGGGAGGCCGCACGGTTTGGGGCCGCGCCGGGTAAGGAACCCGGCGCAGCGCCGAATCATGCGGCCTTTTGTCGTTTGCCGGGCGCCGCGGCCCTGGCTGAGGAGGCATGTGATGGCCGATTTGCTCTGCATTCTTCTAACACTACTCTTCTTTGCGATCTGCGTCGCCTACGTGGGCGCGTGCAACCGGCTGTAAGGAGTTCGCTGTGGACCTTGAGCTGATATCGGCGGCGATCGCCGCGCTGCTGCTGATGATCTGGCTGGTCTATGCGCTGCTCCGTCCGGAACGCTTTTAGGGGGACCCCGGAATGACCGTGAATGCCGTTTTTCAAATCGTCCTGTTTCTGGCCGTGGTGCTGCTCTGCGCGCGCCCAATGGGCAGTTACATGGCCCGCGCCTGCTCCGGTGAACGAACCCTCCTTTCACCGCTGCTCGGTCGGTTTGAACAGGTTGTCTATCGCGCATGCGGCGTCGATCCCAACCACGACATGGTCTGGCACGAGTACGCGTTCGCACTCCTGGCCTTCAGCGCAGTTGGCATGATTCTGACCTATGTGATGCTTCGCCTGCAGGGTTTGCTGCCGTTCAATCCGCAGCGCCTTGGTGCCGCGCAAATGCCGCCGGACCTTGCCTTCAACACAGCCGCATCGTTTACCACTAATACAAACTGGCAGGCGTATGTTCCGGAGACATCCGTCTCACAATTCTCCAACATGGCCGGACTGGCTGTGCATAACTGGACCTCGGCCGCCTCAGGCGTGGCTGTGGCCCTGGCGCTCATTCGTGGCATCTGCCGCCGTCGCGCGCAAACTGCAAATGGTGTGCCCGAAACCTCGGCTCCAGGCAGCTCAACGGCATCGGCCGCCGGCGGGATCGGAAACTTCTGGGCCGATATTGTGCGCGTGTCAATCTACGTGCTTCTGCCGACATGTGCCGTCTACGCTTTCGTATTGGTGTGGCAGGGTGTACCGCAAAACCTGTCTCCCTACACGCAGGCAACCACGCTGCAGGGCGCGCGCCAGGTGATCGCGCAAGGGCCGGTGGCGTCGCAGGAAGCCATCAAAATGCTGGGCACCAATGGCGGCGGATTCTTCAACGCCAACAGCTCGCACCCGTACGAAAACCCAACACCCCTGACGAACGCCCTCCAGTTGGTCAGCATTTTCCTGATTCCGGCCGGTCTGCCGCTCACGTTCGGCAAAATGGCAGGTTCGCTCCGGCAGGGTTGGGCGATCCTGGCGGCCATGTCGGTACTGTTCCTGATAGGCGCTTTTGCCTGCTGCGCCGCCGAGCAGTCCGGCAATCCGAATCTGGCGAAACTTGGCGTGATGACGCGGGCCTCCGGCGCGCAGCCGGGAGGAAACATGGAGGGCAAGGAGACGCGATTTGGCATAACCGGTTCGGCCCTCTTCGCGGTTGTAACCACAGATGCCAGTTGTGGCGCGGTGAATGCCATGCACGACAGCTTCACGCCGCTCGGCGGTCTTGTGCTACTCGCCAACATCCTCTCCGGCGAGGTGATCTTCGGCGGCGTTGGCGCCGGCCTCTACGGCATGCTCATGTTTGCCATCCTGGCTGTGTTTATCGGCGGCCTGATGGTGGGCCGCACGCCCGAGTACATCGGCAAGAAGATCGAGCAGTTCGAGGTCAAGATGGCTATGCTGGCCGTCCTGGTTCCGGCCGCGTCGATTCTGGGGTTTACAGCCATCTCGGCAAACCTCAAACTTCCGGCGGCGTCCGGCCGTGCTCCTGCCTCGTGGAACCGCGCGGATGGCGGCGGTGCGCGTCTGGGAGCGACCTGGAACAATGCTGCCAACGCCGGGCCGCACGGCTTTACCGAAATCCTGTACGCATACGCCTCTGCCACGGGCAACAATGGCTCCGCCTTTGCCGGCCTTACGGCGAACACGCCCTGGTACAACGGCACCATCGCGCTGGCCGCGCTGATCGGCAGGTTCCTGATGATCATTCCGCTGCTTGCGATCGCAGGCAGCCTGGCTCGCAAAACGCGGGTGCCCGCAACCGCAGGAACATTTCCAACCGACAGCCTGACATTTGTGGCGCTGTTGGTTGGCGTGGTGGTGCTCGTCGGAGCATTGACGTTTTTCCCCGCCGTGGCGCTTGGCCCGATCGTTGAGCATCTCCAGATGACCGGCGGACGACTGTGGTAGGGAAGCGAAGGGAGACGGAATTGCCCGCAGCTGAACCAGGTATTCCGGAGCGGATTGAGCAGCCCGGCCAGGGCATTCCGCCACGGCCGCACCACGCGCCGCGATCTCTGCTCGATCCCGAAATCGTTCGGCGCGCCGTTGGCGACGCCATACGTAAGCTCGATCCCCGTGCCGTGGCCAAAAACCCGGTAATGATGGTTGTAGAGGTCGGGAGCGCACTGACAGCCTCGTACTGGCTGTACGACCTGTTCAGCAGGAATCCGGACGCCCTGTTCACCGGTCAGATTACGTTGTGGCTCTGGTTCACGGTTCTCTTCGCCAACTTTGCTGAGGCGATGGCGGAGGGACGCGGAAAGGCACAGGCCGACTCTTTGCGCCGGACCCGTACCGAAACGACGGCCCGCAAACTGGTGAACGGAAGCGAACTCGCAGCCCCGGCCAGCGACCTGCGCAAGGGAGACCTGGTGGTGTGCGAGGCGGGCGACGTGATACCCGGTGACGGCGAAGTTGTTGAAGGCATCGCCAGCGTAGACGAGTCGGCTATCACCGGTGAGTCGGCGCCGGTGATTCGCGAGAGCGGAGGCGACCGCAGCGCCGTAACCGGAGGCACGCGGGTGCTCTCAGATCGCATCGTCATCAAAATCACCTCCAACCCGGGCAGCACGTTCATCGACAGGATGATTGCGCTGGTCGAGGGCGCCAGCCGGCAGAAAACACCCAACGAGATAGCGCTCTCCATCCTGCTCGCCGGACTGACGATCGTCTTCATGCTGGCGGTGATCACCCTGCTGCCGTTTGCTGAGTACAGCGTCCGCGCCGCCCGGGCCGGTACGGCGCCGTCCGTTACCGTGCTGGTCGCGCTGTTGGTTTGTCTCATCCCCACCACCATCGGCGGCCTGTTGTCGGCGATCGGTATCGCGGGCATGGACCGCGTGATGCAGCACAACGTCCTGGCCACTTCCGGCAAGGCTGTGGAAGCAGCCGGCGACGTCACGACGCTGCTGCTGGATAAGACCGGAACCATCACTCTCGGTAACCGGCAGGCCGTGGCATTGATCCCACTTGCAGGAGTGGACGAGGCGGAGTTGGCGGACGCTGCGCAGCTCGCATCGCTAGCCGATGAGACGCCGGAAGGGCGCAGCATTGTGGTGCTGGCAAAGGAGCAGTACGGCCTCCGGGAGCGCGAACTCAGCGACGACGTGGAGTTTGTACGGTTTACAGCCCAAACCAGGATGAGCGGTGTGAATATCGGCGGCCACCGCGTACGAAAGGGCGCGGCCGCCAGTATCAAGGCCTTCGCAGGAGAACCTGCGTCCGACCTACCGACCGAACTGGATGCCATCGCAAACCGCATTTCGCAAATGGGCGGCACACCGCTTGCCGTCGCGCGCGACCAGCGCATCCTGGGAGTGATCCACCTCAAGGATGTTGTGAAAGGCGGCATGCGGGAACGCTTTGCCGCGCTGCGACGAATGGGCATCAAAACCGTGATGATCACCGGCGACAATCCGCTGACTGCCCAGGCAATTGCGGACGAAGCCGGAGTGGACGATTTTCTGGCTGAGGCAACGCCGGAACAGAAGATGGCGCTGATACGGCGCGAGCAGGCTGGTGGCAAGCTGGTCGCGATGACCGGTGACGGGACCAACGACGCACCGGCGCTGGCGCAGGCGGACGTCGGGGTCGCGATGAACACCGGAACCCAAGCTGCGCGGGAAGCCGGAAACATGGTCGATCTCGACAGTAACCCAACCAAGCTGATTGAAGTGGTGGAGATCGGAAAGCAGCTGCTGATCACGCGCGGCGCGCTCACTACATTCAGCATAGCGAATGATGTGAGCAAATACTTCGCCATCATTCCGGCCATGTTCGCCAGAACGTGGCCCGCGCTTGCGGCTCTCAGCTTCCTGAAGCTTTCCAACCCACAATCGACGCCGGAGTCCGCCATACTTGCGTGCGTCATCTTCAATGCGGTCATTATCATCGCGCTCATTCCGATGGCGCTGCGCGGCGTTGCGTACCGGCCAATGAGCGCTGCAGCGGTTCTGCGCCGAAACATGCTCAAGTTCGGCCTCGCCGGCATACTCCTGCCGTTTCCCTGCATCATGGCGTTGGACTGGCTGCTGACCCACCTCCGCCTGGCCTAGCGCCTTCGGCCGAGTGTCCCAACTGCGAGAGGAGACCCAAAATGCTCAAACAGATCCGACCAGCCGTTATGTCGGTGGTGCTCTTCACCGTTTTCGCGGGCCTGCTCTTTCCGCTGGCGATCACGCTCGCAGCGCAGGCGCTCTTTCGGTGGCAGGCAAACGGAAGCCTCATCCGGCGCGGCGGTACCGTCATCGGCTCGCGGCTCATCGGCCAGCAGTTCGACTTGCCAGGTTATTTCCATCCCCGGCCATCCTCTGCCGGCGCCGGTTATGATGCCACCGACTCGGGAGGATCCAACCTTGGACCCACCAGTGCAAAGCTGATCAACGGCGTCCATTCCAGCGCGAATCGATCGGATAGTTTTGCCGGTGTGGCCGATCTCGCGGCTGCATATCGGCGTGAAAATGGCCTCGCGCCGAACGTACCGATTCCGGCCGATGCCGTTACGCGATCGGCCAGCGGACTGGATCCCGACATCAGCCCTGCCAACGCCAACCTTCAGGCCGCGCGCGTAGCGCAGGCGCGTCGGCTGCCGCTGGGCGAGGTACGCTCGATCATCGCTGCCTGCAGCAGCGGCCGCACCCTCGGTTTTCTAGGTGAGCCGCGGGTGAATGTACTGGAGATGAATCTGCGGCTGGATCGCGCCGGCCACCGTGGCGGGTAAATCGGGCAAACATCATGCGCAACCTCCGAACGCGGCTCCTCACCAGTCATCTCGTGCTTGTGGCCATTATGGGCGTGGTTATGACGGGCGCGGTCGTCAACTTCTTCCGGCTCGGGAGGTCCATCGACCGCATTCTGCGCAACAACTACAAGTCGGTGGTCGCCGCGCAGGATATGAAACAGGCACTCGAGCGGCAGGACAGCGCCGCAACCTTTCTTCTTGCAGGGCAGCCGGCGCAGGCGCGCCTGCAGTTTCAGACGTACGCTGCCCGGTTCGAAGCGGCATATCAGGTCGAGGCGCATAACATCACGGAGCCTGGCGAGCAGCAGATGGCCGATGACATCCAGAGGCAGTTCGCCACCTACCACCGCGAACTTGCCGCCTTTCTTTACGCGGCGCCGCCGCTGCCGGCAGTGACCGCTCGGGCCATCTACTTCTCGCGGCTTGAGCCGGGGTTTGTCCGTTTGACGCAGAGGGCACAGGATGTACTGGATCTGAATCAAGCCGCGATTGTGCGCGCCGACGAACGGGCGAAGCGTGATGCGCGAAGCGTATCGCTTACCGCCGTAGCCGTGACGCTGGCCGCGTTCACCCTGGCGCTCTGCCTGGCAGCGGTAACGGTGCGCGCCTCGCTGGCGCCATTGCGCTCGCTGGCGCTGCAGGCCGAGGAGATCGGCGCGGGCCGGCTGAACCAGCGAATCGAACTGCAGCGGACCGATGAAATCGGCGCGCTCGCGGAGTCTTTCAACCACATGGCGGAACGGCTGCGGCAAGCCCGGAAGCTGGAAGGCGAGCGCCTGCGGCGAGCCGAGCGCATGTCGGACGCGGCGCTTGAGAGCCTGTACGACCCGGTGCTGGTTACCGATTCCGAGGCGCAGATCGTCTACCTGAATCCCGCGGCGGAGGGCCTGTTTGGCTCAGCGGATGCGCTCAAGACCCAGGAGCCGGCCCGCGCGCTCGGCGATCCTCGGATCTCTGAGGCTATCGCTCGTGCGATTCACCAGGAGCACGTTACGGCGGCCGAGGATGAAGCCGGATTGGTCACTTTCCGAGCCGGTGAGGCCACGCGCACGTACCGCCTCCGCGTGAGCCCAATGCGCGATGAGGAGGGGGGCATTCTGGGCGCCGCGGCCGTACTCGAGGATATCACACACCTCCGCGAACTGGATAGATTGAAGACCGAGTTCATTGCCGTGGCGTCGCACGAGCTGCGAACGCCGGTGACCAGCCTGCTGCTCTCGGTTCAGCTCATGGAGGCGGGAGCGGTCGGCCGGTTGACGCCGGAGCAGGCTGAGCTGGTGCGCGTTCAACGGGACGACGTTGAGCGCCTGGATCGGATGATGCGTGAACTGCTGGAGATGACGCGTCTTGAAGCGGGTGTGACGCCGCCACGGTTCGAGATCACGAAACCGGCAGCGCTGGTATCCGCGGCAATTGCTGCCCTGGGTGCCGAGCGAGCTGGTTGCGGCGTGCCCCTGCTGACCGCCGTGCCGGACGATCTCCCGATGGTACGAGCCGATCCCGAGCAGGCCGAGCGCGTGCTGGTGAATCTGCTTACCAATGCCCTGAGGCATACCCCGGCGAGTGGGCGCGTGGAGGTAACCGCGGTCACCCAGCCCGGCTGCGTCAGGTTTGAGGTTCGCGACACCGGCGCGGGGATACCACCGGAATACCTGGCGCGCATCTTCGAGCGGTTTGTGCAGGTTCCCGGCGCCACACGCGGTGGCACGGGCTTGGGGCTCTCCATCGCACGGATGATCGTCCGCGCGCATCACGGAGAAATCAGCGCCACCAGCACGCCTGGTGAAGGCTCGGTGTTCAGCTTCACACTGCCGGTTGCCGAGACGAAGGGAGTGAATGATGGCCCGTATACTGCTGGTTGATGACGAGACCAACATCCGGACGATGGTCCGGCTGGCCCTGATCCACGCCGGCCACATGGTAGAGACCGCGGCGGACGGAGACGAAGGTCTCAAGCGGTTTGGAGATGGTTCCGGCGTCGATCTGGTCCTCCTGGATCAGCGGATGCCGGGCATGAATGGGCTGGAGGTACTGCGCGAAATGCGGCGCCGCAATCCCGCCGCGCGCGTGATCATGGCTACGGCGTTCGGCACCATCGATCTCGCCGTGGATGCCATGAAGGCCGGAGCAACCGACTTTGTCCGCAAACCGTTCACCAACGAAACCCTGCAGAGTGCCGTTTCGGCCGCCCTTACCAGCTCACCGCAGCCGGGCGGCGGCGGAGTGACCTTTGGCTCAACCACGATCAACGGCTTCCGTATCCAGTTCGACCCCTCCACTTCACGGCACGATACCACCGGCTACCGGCAGCAGTTTCAGGTACGCTCCCCGGATGGCGTCGATGCCGGGTGTCTGGTGGTGCTGCCGTCGTATTTGATCGAGTTGGTCAAGGCCCGTACCGATCGCGAGACGCTGCCTGGTGGCGATCGATTCTGGCAGGCGCTGTGCGAGGAGGCGTTGGCCAACTACATCTGGCAGCATGCCGAGCCACCGGTCGGCGGCCGGCTCCGCGTGGAGGAGCTTAGCTCCGGCTTGCGGCGCTTTGTTGACGCAGTACTGGCGCCATGAACGGGCCGTCAGGGCCAACCGGCGAAACAGACGGCGAAAAACGGTCCCCGATGGAATCCGGAGCCGGCCGCTCGCGCGGTCGCTTGAAGGTGTTTCTGGGCTTTGCGGCCGGGGTTGGCAAAACCTTTGAGATGCTGAATGAAGCCAACCGGCGGGTTCAGCGTGGACAGGACGTGGTGATCGGCTTCGTCGAGACGCACGCCCGCGCCGGAACTGCGGCGCAGATCGGCGACCTGGAAACCGTGCCCAGGCGTCGCATAGAATACCGGGGCGCAACGTTTGAAGAAATGGATGCCTTAGCGCTGCTGCAGCGCCGTCCACAATGGGCGCTGGTAGACGAGTTGGCGCACACAAATGCACCGGGCAGCCTGCGCGAAAAGCGCTGGCAGGACGTGGGAGCGCTGCTGCAGGCGGGCATCAATGTGGCGACCACGTTGAACGTTCAACACCTGGAGAGTTTGAATGACACGGTTTTTGATATAACGGGCATCCGTGTTCGGGAAACCGTGCCCGACGACGTGGTGCGCCAGGCCACCGAGATCAAATTGGTGGACATCACCCCACGAGCGCTAATTCACCGGCTGGAGCGAGGTGACATCTACGCCGGCGACAGGGTGCATAACGCGCTGAATAACTGGTTCCGCGAGGGAAACCTGAACGCACTGCGCGAAATTGCGCTCCGCGAGGTTGCACACGAGGTGGATGATGAGGTGGAGGCGTGGCGACACGCCAGGAACCTCACGGAAACCTGGGCGACGCACGACCGCGTCCTGGTCTGTATCGATCCCGATCGACCCTCGCTGCGGCTGCTGCGGCGGGGCTGGAAGATCGCGCAGCGGCTGCACGGCGAGATCACGGCGGTTTTCGTTGAGCGTACCCAGCCCTCGACACGCCAGCTGGAGATACTGAAGAGCGATTTCGCTTTGGCCGACAGGCTCAACGTGCCGGTGGTGACCCTGTACGGTGATGTGGCCGCCGAAATTGTCCGTTATGCGCGAGAGCACCAGATTACGCAGGTGGTTCTCGGCCAACCCGAGCCTCAACGCTTTACACTGCGTGCACACGGAACGGTTGCCGCCAGAGTCGCACGGGACCTCCAGGGCGTGGATATTCTGCTGGTGGGGTCTGCCGAAACCGGCGCCTAAACCTGGGCAAGCACCTCCATGATCGGCTTGCCGGTCCCATCCTTGGTGATGAAGAACGGTCGCTTTTCAATGGTATAGGCGGTTGTGGGCGCTATGCCCAGAGTGTGGTAGATGGTTGCCTGCAGGTCGGGAATCTGGAACGGCTTGTCGACCGCAACGCATGGACGCTCGTCGTTGGTGGCGCCGTAGATTGAGCCGGCGCGAACGCCGCCCCCGAACAGCAGCACCGATCCGGCGGCCGTAAAGTGCCGGTGCATACCGTAGTATTTGGTTTCGTGGATGAACGGCGGCACTACCACCTGATCTTTCACTCTATTGTCGGGCTTGCCTTCGCACAGCATATCCCTGCTGAACTCACTGGCCACAACAACCAGCGTGCGATCGAGCAGGCCACGCTCATGCAAATCACGAATCAACTGCGCTACCGGCGAGTCGATCTGCTGCTTCAGCACGGCCGTACGGGTGTTGCCGTTGTCGTGAGTATCCCAGTACTTGAACGGTATGTACTCGGTTGTAACTTCTATGAATCTTGCGCCCGCTTCCAGCAGGCGGCGAGCAAGCAGGCAGCCGTGCCCGAAGCGGCCGGTGTCGTACTTCGCAAACGACGCGGCCGGCTCAAGGCTCAAATCAAACGCCTTTGCCGCCGGTGAGTGGAGCAGCCGGTAGGCGCTGTCCATCGAGCGCAGCATCGACTCTTTCTGAAAGTCGCTGCCATGCATGGTGATCGGACTGTCGGCCACCAGCTGCCTGTAAAACCGCTCGCGGTTTGCAAACCGCGACGGGCTCATTCCTTGCGGCGGGCGTACGGCCCCCATAGCGGCATCCGGCAGTGGAATAATGAACGGACCGTACTCGCTGCCGAGGAAACCGGCAGTATGGAACGCTTTCAGCTCTTCGCCTTCGCCGACGTCAAACCGCTGGCCAATATCAACAAATGCCGGAACCGCGTCGTTCTTTGGTCCAAGCGCGCGCGCTACTACCGCCCCGATGTGAGGCGCGGCCACGGTTTGCGGCGGAGCATAACCGGTGTGCCACTGGTACTGGTGGCGAGAGTGCAGGATGAAGCCCAGATCGCCGGCCACGTACGAGCGCATCGCCACACCACGATCCATCACGGAGCCGATCTGCTCCAGCCCCTTTGAAAAGTGCAGTCCGTCCACTACGGTCGGGCTGGATGGAAATGTACTGAGGATCCCCTGCGACGACATGCCGGGGGTGTACGGTGTGTATCGCTTCGGGTCGAACGTCTCGGTGTGCGCCATTCCTCCGGCCATCCAGAGCAGTATGACCGCATCCGCCGTCGGCTTGATGACCGGGGGCGCGGCAGCGTGTGCACACACTTCCGGAGCGCCGGCAGACAGGGCGCCGAGCGTTGCGGCCGATGCCGTCTTCAGGAAATCCCTGCGCGAATACTCAGCCTGCTTCGACATTTCTCAATACTCCAGTTGAAACTCGGGCAGCATCATCACCGCCCATAACAGATCCTGTACGCCAGCGGGCGAAGCCGGGTTGCCCGTCATTCCCAGCGCAGCAGCGCCTTCCCGGGCGGTTGGCCGACGGCCAAGCGCCACCTCCCATAACCGGTTCACCAGGTCGTGGGGGTTTGGGTAAGCGGCCATCATGCGCCGCGCTCCCTGCTCTATCATCCCATTCAGCGTTTCGCCGTTGGTCAACTCCATCGCCTGAAGGGTACTCGCATCGGCCGCCCGTGCGGTGACCACCTGGTCGCGATTTGGCCTGCCCAGGGCCGTCGTCAGTGGGTCTGCGGCGGCAAGCGCAGCGCGAACGCCGCTCAAGCGCGAGCCTCCAACCGCAATGAACAGCCGTATGGCCGTTACGCCCTTGCCTTGCGCAACGCCTGCTGCATCCGGCCCAGCGGTTACCAGAAGCTCGGTTGCATGCGCCGGCAGCCTATAAAGAATGATCGAATCCGCATGCGTTCCGATTCCGTTCGTCCAGGTTTTTCCGCCCAGGTTTAGCGGACCATTGACGATGTTTGACCCGGTATGCGCCTCTCCATAGCCGGAGCTGGCGTAACTCCATCGCAGGCTGGTGAGCGGCACCGACCCGGCGGTCGTCTCCACGGTCGGTTCTACCCAGTCGGCCCAGTCGTCTGTTACGGTCGGTCCGGTTGCGGTCGCGATCAGCGCCACTGTGGCGGCGCCGGTCAACGGCACACGGATGGCGACCGAGCCGGAACGCAGTACGGGCGAGGCATAGGCCAGCCGCGCGCCGGCCGGCAAAACCGGCGCACCGCCCTGTATGGCGAATGGAGCGTCTGCCGGACTGGACCAGACCCCCGTGATGGTGGAGACGCCATCTACAAACTGCTCCGCCGTCATCCGCTTCACCTGCGGCCCGTGGAACACGTATGCCGGCGATACATCCGGCGCGCCTCCGACCGATGCCGAGGCATACGCCCTTGAAGTGGCAATCTGGGTGAGCAGGCGCCGCACGTTGTAGCCATGCGCGGCAAAGTCGGTGGCGAGCCAGTCGAGGAGGTCCGCGTCCCACGGCTGCTGATCCATATCGTCCTGTGGTTCCACCAGCGCCCGGCCCATCAGGCGGCCCCAGATGCGATTCACAAAGGTCCGCGTCAGTCTGCCATCACGCGGCGACGTGATGATCGCGGCTAGCTGCCGCATACGCTCCGCTTTGGAAGCATGCGCATCGATAGACCCGAGCTGCGGATACATGAACCGGACGGGCGCCACCACGCCCAGCGGTCTGTCGCACCGGTACATCTCCAGTGGTCCATCGGCGTAGATACCGGCCATACCGTACGAATCGGTGAGCTTCCAGGTACTGATGAAACTGTCGTGGCACGACGCGCACTTGAGGTTTACGCCCAGAAACACTTGCGCGATGTTCTGTGCCGCCTGCATCTGCGGCGTTTGACTGGCATTAACCACGCCGCGCCACTCAATGCCCTTGATAAATCCACTGCTGGCCGGTATCGGATTGACCAGCTGCGCTACAAACTGGTTGTACGGCATGTTGCCGGCCAGCGCATCGTAGAGCCAGCCCGTAATCTGCGTCCGTCCGCCATCGATGTAACCCGTACCGGTGTAGTCGTTCCGCAGCATGTCGTTCCAGAAGCTGATCCAGTGCGTGGCGTAATCTGCGTTGTCACTCAGCAGGCTTTGAACCAGCATCGCTCGCTTATCGGGAACGCGGCTGCGGAGAAACGCCTTCAGCGCTGCCGGCGGCGGCAGCAGCCCGATGAGGTCCAGCCAGACACGACGGGCGTAGACCCGATCGCTCACCAGAGTCGACGCCGCGATGTGGTGGCTGATATCGTAGGCGCGAACAAGCCGGTCGATTGGGTTGGTCAAGCCGGGCGCAGCCGGTGGCAGCTTCACGTTCCGTGGAAACAGCAGCGGCGTCCAGTCGGCGCCGCTGCCGGCCTTGTCGAACGGAGCGCCTTCGTCGATCCACACCTTGAGCACGCCGATATCGTGGACCGAGAGGCGTGGACCGCGGGCCGGCATCACCATGCCGGGTACCAGGCCGGAGACCAGCTGGATCAGCTTGCTCTTGTTCGGGTGGCCGAGCACCACAGCCGCACCGTCGACTCCACCGTGGAGCAGACCCGCACGGGTTGCCAGCGAAAGCCCTCCCAGGCGCATACCATCGGCATGGCAGCCGTAGCAGCTGCGGACCAGAATCGGCTTCACATCGGTGGCATAGTCCAGCCGGCGCCCGGCCGCGGTCTTGATCCCAACCGAACTCCCGGCCGAACTATGTTTCGCCTGCCTGGGCCAGGCGGTTTTCCCGGGGTGTTGTGGCCACGCCATGGCTGCAGCCGCCAAAAGCAGCAGCATTGAGGCGGGATACCATTTCAAAATGCACATCACCCGGGTATTCGCGGTCGGCTGCCGCGGAACCTGCCCCGCCTGCTCTCCGCGCTTCAAAGCGGCGCCATGACCAGCGCGATCGCCGCCATGTCCTGCGCTCGATCACCGAGCCCGGCCGGCACGATTTCGCAGCCGGTGGCCGCGCGCGCCCAGGCGTGCGCGAAGACCGAAGCGCGAATCGGATCGAGTATCAGTTCCTGGGCGTGGACGGCAATCGTGCCCAGGATGATTCGCTCGGGATTGAGCGCCTGAATCGCGTTCGCCAGGCCGATGCCCATGTAGTGACCCGCTTCGCTCAAGACGTCCTGGGAGAAGGCGTCGTCGCTCCGCGCCGCCTCAATTACGTGCTGAGCCGTAATAGCGGCCGCCACGCCGCCCGCACGCTGCAGCAAGAGCCGGCCGCGGCCGTACGCCAGTCGATCCACGGCAAGCCTCGCAATCGCCGGTCCCGAAGCCAGCGCCTCCAGACAGCCGCGTTTGCCGCATCGGCAGAGCGGGCCATCCGGGAGGATGGTGGTATGGCCAAGTTCACCGGCCATGCCGCTCACGCCGCGCAGCAGCTTGCCATCCACGATAATGCCGGCTCCGATACCCGTGCCCATGGTGACATAGATCAACTGCCGGCAGCCCCGACCGGCGCCAAGCCGAAACTCGGCCAGGGCGGCGGCGTTTGCGTCACGTTCTACCACCACCGGAGCATCGAACGCTTCTTCCAGGAGCCGTTTTACCGGTACTGCCGTCCATGAGGGTAGGTTCGGCGGAGCCATGATGATGCCTGAGTCTGCGTCCAACGGCCCTCCGCACGAAACGCCAATGCCTGCCGGCCGCGCTCCGGCGCCGGCCGCATTCAGCAGGCCTTTGCCTGCCGTTGCAAGTGCGGCCAGCGTTTGCCCCGGCGAGCGGATACCTTCCTCTGTCGGTTCCTCGTGGCGGCCGATGATCGTTCCATCCGGCTCGGCCAGCGAAACGGCGCACTTGGTACCACCGATATCAACACCCAACAGCAAGCCACTCGTGGTCATTCATCCTCCATCGTCGCCAGAAGCCGGTTAAAGCCGCGCGCGGGCACAGTATAATGCCACCTATGCAGATGACCCCGCCCGACTCCTCCGACCCAAAGGGCAGCGGATCCGCAACAGGCAGGCCGCTCGTGCGCCGCAGCATCGCCGGGGCAACGGCGATTATGATGGCCGGCATCCTGGGAAGCCGGATCCTGGCGCTGATCCGCGATAGGGTTATTGCACATCAGTTTGGCCAGGGCTTTGCCACCGATACGTACAACGGCGCCTTCACGGTGCCGGACCTCATCTTCTTCCTGATTGCCGGTGGGGCATTCTCCAGCGCGTTCATACCGGTGTTTTCCGAGTACGTGGAGAAGGGCAAAGAGCGCGAGGCGTGGCAGATATTCAGCGTCGTCGCCTCCATCATGGGCATTGTTGTAGCGGGCTTTATTGTACTGGGTGAGGTGTACGCGCGTCGGCTCGTGATATTGACCAACCCGGGCTACGTGGCCGTCCCCGGCAAGGTTGAGGCCACCGTAGCATTAACACGTATCCTGCTGCCGGCGCAAATCTGCTTCTTCCTGGGCGGCCTGATGATGGGCACGCTGCAGGTAAAGCATCGGTTTGGGCCTACGGTGCTGGGCCCCCTCATCTACAACACCGGCATCATCTGCGGCGGCCTGTTCCTGGCTCACCGGTTTGGCGTGGCGGGCCTCTGTATCGGCGCCGTTACGGGCGCCGTGCTGGGGAACCTGCTGCTCCAATGGCTCATGGTGCGGCGCATGGGCGGCTACTTTCTGTTTGGCGCGCTTCGCCGGCACTGGCGTCACCCGGGCGTGCGGCAAGTGGGAATCCTGATGCTGCCGGTGATCTTCGGCCTGGCGCTGCCGCAGGTGAGCACCATCATCGGCAAGATATTCGCCAGCCGGCTCGGTGATGGCCCGCAGTCCGCTCTGATGAACGCCAACCGCCTCATGCACATGCCGCTTGGCATTTTCGCGCAGTCCACGGCTCAGGCGGCATTCCCCACGATGGCCGCACAGGCTGCGCGCGGCGAGCTCTCCGCGCTCCGGGGCACCGTGAACTATGCCCTCAGGCGGGTGCTGTTCCTCACCGTTCCTTCGTCGGTTCTTCTCTATGTACTGGCTCTGCCGGCCGTACAGACGATCTTGCAAACCGGCGCATTCGGGCTGCAGAACTCACAGATGGCTGCTGCATGTCTTCGCTTGTTTGCCGTTGGGCTGTTCGCCTGGTCGGGTCATGCAATCGTGACGCGCGGATTCTACGCGCTCAAAGACAGTGTCACGCCGGTGGTGGTGGGCACGGTGGTTACCGCCATTTTCATACCCATGAACTTCGTGGTTCTGGCGGTAATCGGCACCGCCGCCGGCAAACACACGCAGGCGGTTGCCGCGCTCGCCGGCGTTACGTCGATTGCCGCGATGCTCCACATGCTTACCATGTTGGCGCTTCTTCGCCGCCGGCTTGGCGGCATCGAAGGTGGCCGGCTGCTGGCATCCGTTAGCCGGATCGTTTTGGCCTCTGCCGGCGCCGGCCTTGTCTGCACCGGGATACGGAATGCGCTGCAGCGCCCGCTGATGGCCGGCCGCGGCAGCGTGACGCTGCATGCGCTGGCGCTGCTCGTCGCCTGCAGCGGCGCCGCCATCGCCGTATATGCAGGCCTGGCATTCGCGTTCAGGATGGAGGAGACGGAAGTCATTCGCCGGATTGGCGCGAAGCTGCTGCGGCGCAGGCCGGCGGACTAACCCGCGCCTTCGTATTCCGGAAGCATCGGCTCCATCGTTCGACCCATGGCGGACGCGATCGGCTGCAGGCTGCGCGCCAGATCCCGGAAGTCGGCCGGGAACATCGACTGCGCGCCGTCCTTGAGCGCTCGGTCGGGATGCGGATGCACCTCTACCAGCAGCCCGTCGGCCCCCGCGGCCAGGGCGGCCCGGCACATCGCGGGAACCAGCGCGCGGCGGCCGGTTCCCTGGCTGGGATCGACGATCACGGGCAGGTGCGACAGCTCTTTGACCGCCGGCACGGCCGAGACATCGAGCGTGTTCCGTGTGTAAGTTTCAAAAGTTCGGATACCGCGCTCGCAGAGCATCACGTTGGGATTGCCGCCCAAAAGGAGATACTCGGCGGCCTGCAGCCACTCGTCCAGTTTCGCCCACATGCCGCGCTTCAGCATCACCGGCGTCGAGCATCGTCCTGCCTCCCGCAGCAGGTCGTAGTTCTGCATGTTCCTTGTGCCGATCTGCAGGATGTCAGCATATCGCGCCACCAGCTCAACATTGCGCGGATCCATCACTTCCGTAATGGCCCGCATACCTACCTCATCGGCCACGTCACGCAGGATCTTCAGCCCATCTTCGCCGTGCCCCTGAAAAGAGTAGGGCGACGTGCTGGGCTTGTAGGCGCCGCCGCGCAGTATCCGCGCGCCGGCTGCGTAACAGGCGCGCGCCGATGCCAGCGTCTGCTCATGCGTTTCAACGGTGCACGGGCCGGCCATCAGGCAAAACTGCTCACCGCCAACCTGAACGCCCTTTATATCCACCACCGTGCCGTCGGGATGAAACTCGCGGCTTGCAAACTTGTAAGGCCGGAGAATGGCGATCACGCGCTCAATACACGAGAGCGCCTCAAGGCTCTCGGAATAGCGCGCCTTGTCGTCCTCCGGCACGCCGACGGCTCCGATCACGGTTCGCTCCGCGCCGTATATTGGGTGGGTTTCGTAGCCCCAATCGCGGATGCGCTGCTCCACGTCGCGCACTTCTTCCGGCGTGGCGTGGGCTTTCATTACAACAATCATGCGGTTTCCAACATCCTTTCAAGCTCCGAAAAGTTCTCGTTATCTCCAACGAGTCTACCAGAGCGGATGTGGCCGAACCGACCGCGATAGCGCGGAACGGAGGGTAAAAGCCCGGCGAATGCGGTAAACCAGAGATAGCCGGCGTGCAGGTCCGCCCGGGCGCCGGCGCCGAAAAGGGAGGAAGTTGCGATGACGGTTGATTTGCCGGCGGATGTGGCCGCTGCGTGCGCGCCGCTGTTCGAGCTACTGCCGATCACGCGGGCCATGGGGACATTGCTATCCGGCGCCGAGCAGTGTACCGACGTGGTGCGGCAGGTTATTGCCGAGCCGGCGGTCGCGCCCAATCCGGCGCTCGTCGCAGGATTATGGCTGTTCGTGGATGACCTCACACGGAGCCACACGGTGAGTCAGGGAATCGAGGGACCAACCGGCGCGTGGTGGCATGGCATCATGCACCGCCGGGAAGGCGATTTCAACAACAGTCTCTACTGGATGGCCCGGGCGTCAGGTCACCCACTGCTGGCTGAGCAGCCGCAGCTGGCGCCCGCGGCCCTTGTTACAGCCGCAGGGGCCACCGGCGCCGCCAATCCGCCCGATCTTGTGAGGCGCCAGCGGGAAGAGTGGGTGGCGCTCTTCAGCTGGTGTGCGCGGAACAGGGCCTGAGTTTCAACGGCGAGCGGCGGCGGCGCCGCGCGTGGGCTTCGCAGGCAGTTCAACCGCAAACCGCCCGCTCAGCGCAGATTCTCCCGATCATATTGGCCGAGCGCAGTCTTTATCTTATGGAAGAGCCGGAGCAGGCCCGGAACCTGCCTGTAGTGGTACAATCGCGCACGATACCGACTATGAAACCTTTTACCAAAGTATTCGCCTTGATCGCGCTGGCGGCAGTCGGTTCCGCGCCGGCGGCCGCTTCCGGCCATCGCTGGGCGCTGGTGGTTGGCGTGGAGCACTACAAGAACTCCGATATCGAGCCCCTCCGCTACGCGGAGGCGGATGCCACTTCGGTGGCCTCCGCCCTGGAGAAGAGCCTCGGTTTCAACGCCAGGCGCGTGCGGGTGATGACCAGCGCGGTGTCGGACACCACCCAGCCGGATTGTCCTACCAACGTGCACGTCATCGACGCGCTCAACGCCATGGCAAACAGCGTCGGGCCGGACGATACGTTTGTATTCTACTTGTCCGGCCATGGCTTCAGCCGCGGTGACGAAAGCTTTCTGGGCACCATAGAGACGGACGCCACATCCATCGATACGCTGCGGCTCAGTACAATCCCGCTCTCGATGCTGCAGAATGTGATGAAGCGGGTAAAGGCCCGGCAGGTGGTCTTCATGATCGATGCCTGCCGCAATGATCCGGAGCGCGACAAGGGCGGCGGCGAGAACGTTCGCACGGCCGGCTTCAGCAAGAGCCTGGAAGTAGCGGCCCGGCCCGCTGCCGCGCTGGGGGGCGGCAGCGCGGTGTTGTTTGCCTGCGCGGATGGGCAGCGCGGTTACGAGGATCCATCGCTGGCCCACGGCGCGTTCACCTACTACCTGGTCAGCGCGCTTAAGGGGGCCGCCGCGCTGGCGGGAGAGCCGCTTTCCGCGGCGCAGGTGGCCGGTTACGTGCTCGAAAAGGTGACCGCCTGGGCCCGACAGCACAGCCGACAGCCATCCTACTGGCCAACAGCGTGGCCGGCACGCAGCTGCCCCAGGGCTGCGCAGTGAAGCAGATGGATACGAGCGTGCGCGTCTCGGTAGTCACCGAGCCGCCCGGGGCTGCCGTCTCGTTGGATGGCGTGCCCGCAGGCGTGACTCCGGCAGAGATTCCCGTGGAGCTCGGGCTGCACGCAACGTGGCAGGCGCAGGTGGCCGTCACGCTTTTCGGATTCCAGCCCGTTCTCTACCGTGTTACGCTGGCGCGCGGTCACTCTACGATCATTCCGCCGGATGTGCTGCACGAAGAGACCGGCGCGCAGCCCGGGTTGCCAGCGGGCCGCGCCGGTGGGCCGCCAGTCGAGGACAGCGGCCTGGCGGCAGGCGCGGTCCGGACCAACCCGAAAGACGGCGCGGAGATGGTCTGGATACCGCCGGGTCCCTTCCAGATGGGTGACAGCGATCAATATGGCAACCAGCCACATACGGTGACGCTCAGCGGTTTCTGGATGTACAGAAACAATGTGACGGTCACGGAGTACCGCACCTTCTGCGATGCTGCGGGCCGGCGGATGCCGCCCGCGCCGCAGTTCGACCCGACCTGGAGCCAGGGCGATCACCCGATCGTCAACGTGACGTGGGACGACGCTGCAGCTTACGCGAAGTGGGCAGGCTGCGAGCTGCCGACGGAGGCGCAGGGGGAAAAGGCCGCGCGCGGCACGGACGGGCGGAAATACCCGTGGGGCAGCGATTGGGACAGCTCGAAACTCTGGTGCAGCAAGTCCCGGTTTGGCGACGCGGGCGGCACGACGGCCGTTGGCCATTACGGCGTGAGCCCCTACGGCTGCAGCGACATGGCCGGCAACGTGTTTGACTGGTGCCGGGACTGGTACCACGAAGCTTTCTGGAGCGGTCGTGCCGGCGAGCAGCCGGACCCCGTGGACCTTGCGCCGGGGCAGGAGCGGGTTATTCGCGGCGGCACGTGGAAGATGAACGATCCGGTGGGCTTCCGCGCGTCGTACCGGTACATCAGCGCCCCGGCGCTCAGCTTCGACTACATCGGTTTTCGTTGTGCTTTGCGCGCCGGCTCGCCCTTGGATACGGGCGTGCGCCTCTCGGTAGTCACCGAGCCGCCTGGGGCTGCCATCTCGTTGGATGACGTGCATGCCGGCGTGACTCCGGCAGAGATTCCCGTGGACCTCGCGGTGCAGGCAACGCGGCAGGCGCAGGTGGCCATAACGCTTCCCGGATTCCAGCGCGTGCTATACCGTGTCACGCTGGAGCGCGGCCACTCCACGATCATTCCGCCGGTTGCGCTGCGCCGAGAGACCGGCGCGCAGCCCGGGTCGCCGGCGGCCGGCGGCGGTTCGCCATCCGTCGAGGTCCACGGCCTGGCGAAAGGCGCGGTCCGGTCCAACCCGAAAGACGGCGCGGAGATGGTCTGGATACCGCCGGGGCCCTTCCAGATGGGTGACAGCGATATTGCTGACAACTCGCCGCATTCGGTGACGCTCAGCGGTTTCTGGATGTACAAAAACGACGTGACGGTGCAGGAGTACCGCGGCTTCTGCCGGGCAACCGGTCGGCAGATGCCGCCCGCACCGTCCTTCGACCCGAACTGGAGCCAGGGCGATCACCCGATCGTCAACCTGACGTGGGACGACGCCGCAGCTTACGCGATGTGGGCAGGCTGCGAACTGCCGACGGAGGCGCAGTGGGAGAAGGCCGTGCGCGGCACAGATGGGCGGAGATACCCCTGGGGCAACGATTGGGACATCTCGAAACTCTGGTGCAGCAAGTTCCAGGGTGGCGACGCGGGCGGCACGACCGCCGTGGGGGACTACGGCGTGAGCCCCTACGGCTGCAGCGACATGGCCGGCAACGTATTGGACTGGTGCCGGGACTGGTACCACGAAGCCTTCTGGAGCGGTCGCGCCGGCAAGGAGCCGGACCCCGTGGACCTTGCGCCGGGGCAGTACCGGGTTCTGCGCGGCGGCTCGTGGGACCTCAACGAACGAGTGAGCTTCCGCGCCTCGGTCCGGAACGGCAATTGCCCGGCGAACGGAAACAACTGCACTGGCTTCCGTTGTGCTTTGCGCGCGGGCTCGCCTTTGGATACGAGCGTGCGCCTCTCGGCAGTCACCGAGCCGCCCGGGGCTGCCGTCTCGTTGGATCGCGTGCCCACCGGAGTGACGCCGGCAGAGATTCCCGTGGACCTCGGGCGGCAGGCAACTCGGCAGGCGCAGGTGGCCATCAATCTTACCGGATTCCAGCCCGTTCTCTACCCTGTGACGCTGGAGCGCGGCCACTCTACGATCATTCCGCCGGTTATGCTGCGCGATGAGGCCCGGGCGCGACCCGGGTCGCCGACGGGCGGCGGCGGTGGGCCGCCAGTCGAGGGCAGTGGCCTGGCGGCGGGCAAGGTCCGGACCAACCCGAAAGACGGCGCGGAGATGGTCTGGATACCGGCTGGGCCCTTCCAGATGGGTGACAGCGGCCAGCGTGACAACCCGCCGCATACGGTGACGCTCAGCGGTTTCTGGATGTACAGAAACGATGTGACGGTGACGGAGTACCGCACCTTCTGCGATGCTGCGGGCCGGCGGATGCCGCCCGCGCCGTACTTCGACCCGACCTGGAGCCAGGGCGATCACCCGATCGTGAACGTGACGTGGGACGACGCCGCAGCTTATGCCAGGTGGGCAGGCTGCGAACTGCCGACGGAGGCGCAGTGGGAGAAGGCCGCTCGCGGCACGGACGGGCGGAAATACCCGTGGGGCAGCGATTTTGACAGCTCGAAACTCTGGTGTTCCAGGCGCGGCACGACCGCCGTGGGCCACTACGGCATGAGCCCGTACGGCTGCAGCGACATGGCCGGCAACGTGGCTGACTGGTGCCGGGACTGGTACCACCAAGCTTTCTGGAGCGGTCGCGCCGGCGAGCAGCCGGACCCCGTGGACCTTGCGCCGGGGTGGGGCCGGGTTGTGCGCGGCGGCTCGTGGGGCAGCGGCGCACCATTGTACTTCCGCGCGGCGCACCGGAACGGCAACGGCCCGGCGTACAGCAACGCCAGCATCGGCTTCCGTTGTGCTTTGCGCGCGGGCTCGCCTTGACTCTGCACTTTGACTCCTTTCCGTTTTACCGGTGCCGGAGGGCGGTTCATCAGCATCGCGATTTGCCGAGAAACGGCCGACGAGGAGCGCAACATGGAATGGCTATCTGCGAGCAGAGTAAGATCGATGAGCGCCGGAGCGCCACCCCGCCGGCGAGGCGCTCGCGTGCGCGTGTCGCTGCGTAGATGGGCCGCACGACGGTGCGTAGGGCCGGCCGCAACGGCTGCGGCGCTCTGCTGCGCCGCAGGGTCCTGGACCGTGGTCGGCGGTACTGCGCGGCCGCAGAAGCGGCCGGGCACGCGGGTGACCTATGCCGTGCGTGGCACTGCGGATGCAGGCGGCAGCCCGGCGCCGGTCGTACTGCGCACGAAGCAGCGGCGCAACCCGAAAGACGGCGCGGAGATGGTCTGGATACCGCCAGGCTCCTTCCAGATGGGTGACAGCGACCAGTCTGACAACCCGCCGCATCGGGTGACGCTGAGCGGGTACTGGATGTACAGGAACGACGTGACGGTGCAGGAGTATCGCAGCTTCTGCCGGGCAACCGGTCGGCGGATGCCGCCCGCGCCGTCCTTCGACCCGACCTGGAGCCAGGGCGATCACCCGATCGTCGACGTGACATGGGACGACGCCGCAGCTTACGCGAAGTGGGCAGGCTGCGACCTGCCGACGGAGGCGCAGTGGGAGAAGGCCGCCCGCGGCACCGACGGGCGGAAATACCCGTGGGGCAGCGATTGGGACATCTCGAAACTCTGGTGCAGCAAGTCCTTGTATGGCGATGCGGGCGGCACGACCGCCGTTGGCCATTATGGCGTGAGCCCGTACGGCTGCAGCGACATGGCCGGCAATGTGTGGGACTGGTGCCGGGACTGGTACCACAAAGCCTTCTGGAGCGGTCGCGCCGGCGAGCAGCCAGACCCCGTGGACCTTGCGCCGGGGCAGAACCGGGTTGTGCGCGGCGGCTCGTGGAAGCTCTACCTACCAGTGAACTTCCGCACGTCGAACCGGGGCAGCGGCAATCCGGCGAACTACAACTACGACGGCGGCTTCCGTTGTGCTTTGCGCGCGGGCTCGCCTTAACTCTGCACTTTGACTCTTTTCCCTTTTCCCGCCGCCGGAGGGCAATTCATTGGCATCGCGATTTGCCGAGAAACGGCCGACGAGGAGCGCAACATGGAATGGCTATCTGCTGGCGGAGTAAGAGGGATGAGATCCGGCGCGCCAACCCGCTGGCCAGGCGCTCACGTGCGCCCGCCCCTGGGTAGCTGGACCGCAGCGGCTGCGGCGCTCTGCTGTGCCGCAGGGTCCTGGGCGGCGGTCGGCGGTACTGCGCAGCCGCAGAAGCGGCCGGGCAAGTCGGTGACATACACCGTGCGCGGCACTGCGGATGCAGCCGGCAGCCGGGCGCCAGTCGTACTGCACGCGAAGCAGCGGACCAACCCGAAAGACGGCGCGGAGATGGTCTGGATACCGCCGGGGCCGTTCCAGATGGGTGACAGCGACCAGTCTGACAACCCGCCGCGTCGGGTGACGCTGAGCGGATTCTGGATGTACAAAAACGATGTGACGGTGACGGAGTATCGCCGGTTCTGCGATGCTACGGGTTGGCGGATGCCGCCCGCGCCGTCCTTCGACCCGACCTGGAGCCAGAGCGATCACCCGATCGTCTGGGTGACATGGGACGACGCTGCCGCTTACGCGAAGTGGGCAGGCTGCGAACTGCCGACGGAGGCGCAGTGGGAAAAGGCCGCTCGCGGCACGGACGGGCGGAAATACCCCTGGGGCAGCGATTGGGACATCTCCAAACTCTGGTGCAGCAACTCCCAGTATGGCGACGCTGGTGGCACGACCGCCGTTGGCCATTACGGCATGAGCCCCTACGGCTGCAGCGACATGGCCGGCAATGTGTGGGACTGGTGCCGCGACTGGTACCACAGAGCTTTCTGGAGCGGCCGCGCCGGCGAGCAGCCGGACCCCGTGGACCTTGCGCCGGGGCTGTACCGGGTTGTGCGCGGCGGGTCGTGGCTCTACGACTTACCGACGGCCTTCAGCGCGTCGTACCGGTACTACGATAGCCCGGCGAACTGCGACGGCTACAACGGTTTCCGTTGTGCTTTGCGCGCGCGTCCCGTTCCGGCTCTGGCCGCGCCGACCACAGCTGTTGCCGTCGCGGCGCCGCCGAGCGAAGCCGGGATCGGCGTACAGCCGCCCCGGCCGGCAGCGCAGGCGGACGTTCCCGCGAAAGGCGCGGTCCGAAAGAACCCGAAAGACGGCGCGGAGATGGTCTGGATACCGCCGGGTCCGTTCCAGATGGGTGACAGCGATCAGGAAGACAACCCGCCGCATAGGGTGATTCTGAGCGGTTTCTGGATGTACAAAAACGATGTGACGGTGACGGAGTATCGCCGGTTCTGCGATGCTACGGGTCGGCACATGCCGTCCGTGCCGATATTCGACTTGACCTGGAGCCAGGGCGATCACCCGATCGTCAACGTGACATGGGACGACGCTGCAGCTTACGCGAAGTGGGCAGGCTGCGAACTGCCGACGGAGGCGCAGTGGGAGAAGGCCGCGCGCGGCACGGACGGTCGTAAATACCCGTGGGGCAGCGATTGGGACATCTCGAAACTCTGGTGCAGCAAGTCCTTGTATGGCGACGCGGGCGGCACGACGGCGGTGGGCCACTACGGCATGAGCCCGTACGGCTGCAGCGACATGGCCGGCAATGTGTGGGACTGGTGCCGCGACTGGTACCACAGACCTTTCTGGAGCGGCCGCGCCGGCGAGCAGCCGGACCCCGTGGACCTTGCGCCGGGGCAGCTCCGGGTTATTCGCGGCGGATCGTGGTACGAGGGCAAGCCAGGGGTCTTCCGCTCGCCGTACCGGTGGGACCGCTTCCCGGCGGACAAGGACTCCACCTTCGGCTTCCGTTGTGCTTTGCGCGCGGGCTCGCCTTAACTCTGCACTTTGACTCTTTTCGCTTTTTCCCGGCGTCGGAGGGCGGTCGAAAAGTCTGTCAGAGGTGGTCGCTGTGCGCTGTGAGCGCTCCTTCGATTCGCGCGCCCGCACGGGGTTAAGCTGATCGTAGTACCAGCAAGACCCGGCACGCGCATACCGCAGTGAGCGACTCTTGTAGGGCCATGCTAGGGCGCCCATTCAAAACGCAAGCACTCGGCCATGGGGCCTTGCATGGCCGCTGCGCCGCTGTAACCCGGGGCAAGGTCGCCACACGCCACCGTCCAGAGGCCGCCGATGCCGTCAGCTTCGGAGGTCAGGTCGAGTTCAAAGCGGCTCAACGGGTCCAGCGGAACATCAAACGCTTTCAAATCCAGATAGAGGCCGGCGCCAACCGCCTTGATCATCGCCTCTTTGCGGGTCCAGCAGTCGAAAAATGCCCGCTCGTGCTCGGCTCGCGGCAGCGCGGTTAGAATCGCAACTTCGGCCGGGGAGAAGAAGGCATCGGCCACGGTCAGGTAGTCGTCGGTCAGGGCGTTACGCTCCACGTCCACGCCAACGCGCCCGCCGGCTGCAATGGCGAAGGCGCACCAATCGCCGCTGCGTGATGCGTTGAATTGCAATCCGCTCTGTTCGGCGCTGCCGGCAAGGTGGGGCTTGCCGAGCGCGCCGGTGCGAAACTCAATCTCTCCCGGCGGCATACCGAGGTAGTCGCCCAGTACGCGACGGAGAATGCCGTGCATGGCAACAAAGCGGTCACGATCAACCGGCTGCACGAACGCGGCTGCGCGGGCAAGCTCCTCGTCGTTGAGCACGCCGGCATCCGCTTCGCGAACACGCCACCACGCGTCGGTCCGGGCGCGCCATACATGCAATACGTGTGGGGCGGGACCTTCGACGCGACTCGATACGGCGGTCCACTCCGTTACTGCTGGTCCCGCGCTCCCTCGCGATTTCGCTGCAGACACGCCTTCAGCCTCTCTGCCAGAAATCGTACACGGGGCTCGGCCATGATCGCGCCATGATATCCCGGCACCACATGTACTTCGATGCCGCCCTCAGCCAGTCCTGCCCAGCCTAAATTCGGGTCCTCTACGACGCCGGTTGGCTGGCGGCTGCCGTTGAACAGGGTGATCCGGCCGGCATACGTTGACGGCCGATAGGCAGCGGCTGCACGGCGCACGTAGTGCGGTTTTGCCTCCAGCTCCGGCGGTACCGGCCGGCCCGCGGCGCGGCGCAATCGCCGGGCCGCAGCCTTCATGTGGCCCTCAATGGCCCACTGCGCCTCCAGGCGGGCCCGCCGCGTTTTGTCCCGTACGTATGCCGCCCGTCGACCTGGCGGCAGCAGCCGGAGGCTGCCGATGTGGTGCTCCACAACCCGGGCCATGTTGCCCAGTTTTTGACGGAGTTTGCCGAAGCCCTTGCGGAATACCGGGTAGTCGGGATGGAACGCGTCAAACATCGCCACGATTCCCAGCGTCTGGCCGGCGGCCGCCAACTGCCTTGCCATCTCAAAAGCAATCATGCCGCCTAGTGACGAGCCGCCGATGTAGTACGGGCCTTCCGCCTGGATCATCCGGATTTCGCGCACGTAGTCGGCGGCCATCGCCTCCACGCTTTCGTGCGGCGGAAGCTTTCCGCCGACATGCCGCGCCTGAAGCGCATAGAATGGCTGGTCGGCGCCCAGCCGGTTCGCCAGATCGCGGTACCACAGAACTTCCGATCCGGCAGCGTGTACGCAGAAGAACGGTGGCAGCGAGCCTTCGGTTTGAATCGCCACCAGCGAAGCAAACCCGGCCTCGGGGTGGCCGCTCTCGATTACGGTTGCAAGCTCGCGCACTGTTGGGTACCGGAACAGCGTGGCCAGCGGCAGCCGCTCGCCAAACACCTTTTCAATCTGCGCGAACAGACGCACCGCCGTGAGGGAGTGACCGCCCAGCGCAAAGAAGTTGTCCAGCGCGCCAACCGTGCGAACGCCGATCACGTTCTCCCACAGCCGTGCCAACTGCCGCTCCACACGAGTTTGCGGCTCCGACCCGGCAGCGCCGGCGGGCGCCGGGTCCATTTCCGGGTTAGGTAGCTGCTTTCGATCCGCCTTACCGCTGCTATTGGTTGGAATGCGTTCAACCCGCTGGAACACCGCCGGCGCCATGTAGTCCGGCAGCGTGGTGAGCAGGTGCTGCCGCAACGCGCCCGGCTCCAGTTCGTGCTCGGCGGTGTACCACGCCACAAGGCGCTCGTCTCCATTCGTATCGCTCCGCACACCAACGGCACACGCGCCAATGCCGGCAAAAGCGCCGAGCGCGCTCTCGACTTCGCCCAGCTCAATTCGAAATCCGCGCAGCTTAATCTGGTCGTCGAGGCGGCCCAGAAAGTCCAGTTCGCCATCTGCCCGCATCCGCGCGGCATCGCCGGTCCGGTATAGTCGCCGGCCGCCGAGTCCGGGAAATGGATTCTCCACAAACTGTTCGGCCGTTCGCTCCGGCTGATTGACGTACCCTTCGGCCAACCCTTCGCCGCCGATGTACAGTTCGCCGGGAATCCCCACCGGCATAAGCTGCATGCCGCCATCCAGGACGACCAGCCGGACGTGCGGCAGTGGGGCGCCAATACAGACGGCGGCCGTGAGGGCATCATCGGCGGTTACCCGGCGTCGAGATGCCCAGATGGTTGCCTCCGTTGGGCCGTAGACGTTCCACACCGGCACGCCCAGCGCGAGCGCAGCCGGAACCAGCGAGCCGGGAAAGGCTTCGCCTCCTACGCTGAGCATCCGAAGCGCTGGTGCGCGCTCAGCGCCGGGCGCCAACGCCGCGCCACAGAGCAGCTGCAGCGCGGATGGCGTGATCTGCACCACGCTCACGCCGGCGTCAACGATCAACTTCCAGAGCGCATCACCATCCATCGCCGTGTTTGCCGGCGCCAGCACAAGCCGGGCGCCGCTGCTGAGTGCGTTCCAGATTTCCCATCCGCTCACGTCAAAGCCAACGCTGTGGATCCCGGAGAAGACGTCTTCGGAAGAGAAACCGAACGGTGCGCGGCAGCTCTGGATGCGGCCCGCAAGGCTGCGGTGCGAAATCGCCACTCCCTTCGGACGGCCGGTGGACCCAGAGGTGAACAGAATATAGGCCGCATCGTCGGGCCGGCACTCCCGGTGGCGACAAGATGCGGCCGGCACGCTGCCGGCATCGTCGGGCGTCAACACAGCTCCGGCATAGCCGGCCTGTGCCGGAATCTGGCGGTCCGCCGTGATAAACGCCTTCGGCGCTGCGTCTTCCAGCATCTCGTGGATCCGCGCCGCAGGAAGAGTAGGCTCCATCGGCACGTACGCGGCGCCGGCTTTCCATGCGCCGATCAGCGCCGCGATTATATCGGTCGATCGCGGCAGACAGACGGCCACGGCGTCTCCGGGCTGCACCCCGGCCTGCTGCAGGACGGCGCCGAATTGCCGCGCGCGATCGTCCAGTTCACCATGGCTGAGGCGACTCGAGCCGAACCGGAGCGCCTCGGCGGCGCCGCGCGTATGCGCCCACTCGGCAAGCACCGCCGGCAGCAGCGGTGGCGGCAGCAATTCGGGGGTATCGCGCGACCATCCGGCCTCCAACTGCCGGTTTTCGTCGCCAGTGAGGAGCGGCAGCGAGCCTATTTCGCTGTCGGCTTGCCGGATTCCACCGCGCAAGAGGGTGCAGTAGTGGCCAAGCAGGCGGTCGATGAAATCCGGGTCAAACAGGTCGGTGCAGAACTCGCACGTTGCGGACCAGCCATCCGCGCTGCGGGCAACCTGCAGCGTGAGATCGCACTTCGCGCTTCCGTTGTCGGTCTCCACGTATCGCAGCGAAGCCGCGCCCATCGGTATCGGCTCCTCCGGTAAGTCGATCGTCTGAAACATCACGGAGAATATCGGCGATCGGCTCATGTCGCGCGGCAGCAGCAGCCCATCCACCAGGCTCTCAAGAGCCGCCTCCTGCCGCTCCATCGCAAACCGCGTGCTTTCCGCCGATTCGCGGACCAGCGCGTTGAACCGCTGCGATGCCGCGGCGTGGATGCGGAGCGGTACGGTATTGGCCACATAGCCCACCAGCGATTCGCACTCCGGCGTCACGCGATTGGACATTGGAGTGCCGATCGTGATGGAACCGCGCTGCGTGGTGCGGAACAGCAATGCTGCAAACGCGGCCAATGCCGTTGCGAACGGCGTAACACCATGTGCGCGGCTGAACGCTTCCAGCTCGTGGTCCAGGTCCTGTCCGAGCGGGAGAGTCCGCTTCGCTCCCCGGTAGGTAAAGATGCCGGGACGCGGTCGCTGCGCAGGAAGCTCAAACGGCTCCAGGTCCTCCTTGAGCCACTCCTGCAGCTCCAACCGGGCGCGGCATACCGGTTCGGATGCCAGCCGCTGATCCAGCCAGATGGCATAGTCGCCGTACTGGGTCGCGTGCACTTCGGGTGGTTGGCCGCCGCGGCTGAGAGCGCCGTAGTTGGCCGCCAGTTCCTGCAAGAGCAGGCGAAACGATGCCGCGTCGGTCACCGCGTGGTGAAGCGTCCACAAGAGGCGATGTTCCTCATCGCCCAATCGCAGCAGCCTCCATCGGGTAAGCGGGCCGGTCTCCAGGCAGAACGGCCGGCGGCTCTCCTCGTACGTGATGGCTTTGGCCGTCGCCTCGCGCTCGTCCGGGTCCAGTTCCCGGAGGTCGGTCACCGGTAACGGAGAAAACTCCCAGGTGGCGAACTGCTGGGCAGGCTCGCCATCCGTTGCCGGCAGCAGGAGCCGTAGCGCTTCGTGCCGCTTCACGATGGCGTTCAGCGAGGCCGCAAGCGCTTCGTGATCCAGCGGGCCATCCAGGCGCAGGTCCAGCAGTTGAACATACGCGGCACCGTCGGGCTGCCACCGGTCGAGGAACCATACTCTCTTCTGCGGAGGCGTACACGGCACAGCGGTATCGCCAGGCGGGCGAGGTCGGATCGCGGTCGCGGGCTGCGCCTCGGCTTCGAGCGCGGCGGCCATGTCGGTCAGGACAGGATGTGTGAAGGCAATGGTTGCGGGTACCTGACGTCCGCATGCTTCGCCAATCCGCGCCGCAACGCGAGCCGCCTTCAGTGAGGTGCCGCCCAGTGCGAAGAAGTGCGCGCTGCGCCCCGGCGGCGGGATGTTCAGTACGGCCTGCCACGCTGCGGCAACCATGCGCTCTGCATCGGTCTCGGGTTCATCTCCATCACCGACGGCTGCATCAATCTGCACGGTGCGGTTGACGTATTTACCCGTCTGCCACTGCTGCCGCAGTGTCGCGCGAGCTATTTTGCCGATCCCGGTGCGCGGAAACTCGTCCGGCTCGAGCAGTACCAGAACGGAAATCTGCGCGCCCGTCAATGCGCCCACCCGAGCCCGGATCTCCGCGCAGATCCGGTCACGGTCCGCGGCATCGCCCTTCGTGGAGACGAACACTGCCAGGGAGTCGGTATCGGAATCTGCCAGGCGCACCGCGCAGGCGGCCGCATGTGATGGAACGACGCCGGCGACAACCTCAACGGCCGCCTCGATTTCGTGGCATCCAAAGTTGCGGCCATTGACAATCACAACATCCTTGTTGCGGCCGGCAAGGGTCAGCCGGCCATGTCGAAGTATGCCGAGGTCCCCTGTGCGAAACCAGCCGTCCGCCGTGAATGCCTCGGCGTTAAGCGCTGGGTCGTGGTAATAGCCGTCGGTTACCGTATCGCCACGAACTTCGAGGCTGCCGGTCTCGCCGTCTGCCGCCTCCGATCCATCCTCTCGCAGAACCCGAAACTGAACGCCGGGGAACGGCGGGCCGACTTCAACCGGGCTGTCATCATCCGGTCTGCCCGCACGAAATGCCGTTGAAACGGCCACCGCGGAGGAGGTCTCCGACATGCCCCAGGCCGGATGCATGGCGGTTTCCGAAAGTCCCGATGCCGCCAATCGCTGCATGAAGCCGCTGGCGGTGCGGCGCACAACCGTCTCACCGCCATTGAGGATTACACGCAGCGCCGAGAGATCCCACCTGCGGTCCGGCGCGGCATCGAGCGCTTCGTTGGCGAGACCAAAGGCGAAGTTTGGCGCCCACGTCACGGTGACCCGATAGCGCTCCAGCCAGTCCAGCCAGAGCAGGGGATCCTGCAGCACAGGCGCCGATGTGCCGTGGGCCTGCGTGGCGCCGAGCACCACGTCGCGCAGGTGGAACATCACCAACCCCACAACGTGATCGAGCGGAAGCCAGTTCAGGGTTGTGTCGGCGCCGTCTATTGCGCAGACGGCGGCTTCCGCCAGCGACCGGGCAGCGATGTTGGCGTGCGAAAGAGGAACCAGTTTCGGAGTCCCGGTGCTGCCCGAAGTGAGCAGCATCAGAGCCGCTGAGGCTGGAAGAGGCATCTCAGTGCGGCCGGGCGGTGAACCCCTGCGCAGCTCGGATACCGAAGCAGTTCGCCACGCGGCGCGTTCCGCCGGATTCATGGCGGCCGGTTCATTGTCGGATGGCGCGTCGCGGATCAGCAGCGGACGATCGAGCGCATCCCAGGCCGACCGTATTCGCGAGGCGATCGTTGTGCCGACCGCTGCATCGCCCGGTGTTCGCACCGGCACCGGTACAACGCCGGCGCAAAAGCAGCCCCACAGTGCCTCAAAGAACGCCTCAGGCGCTCGAATATCCAGGAGCGCAACGTCACCGGACCGACAGCCAAGCTCCCGCAGACCGCCGTGGATGCATCGCGCTGTCTCAAGGAGTTCGGCATACGAAACCGGGTGCGGGCTGTCGCGGCCGTTGAGGTGCAGTATGCCGCGGTCGCTATTGTTTGCCGCTCTTGCGAGATATTCGGGAAGCGCGAACCGGCTGCCGGCCGTTTCCACTTCGGCCGCATCCGTGCCGCATCGGTAGAATGTTTGTGTCACACAGTCCCTGTGCTGCCGGCCATCGTCAGCCGTGTGCGGCGCGCGCGCACGCTTCACGCCTCGCAAAGTGACGCCGACAGGGTGTAAATCGTTCCGTTCCGGATGGATTATGCGCGCGCACTTACGGCGCGTGCAACCTGCGGCTCCGGCAGGTCAACAGCCGCCTCGGTCCTGCGCTCTTCCCGCGGCTGCAGTCGTCGCTTGAGCTCCTCGGCGAGAACGCGAACTCTGGGCTCGGCCACGATTGCTGCATGAAAGCCGGGTACGTCCACGATTTCGATGCCGCCCAGCGCCAGCCCGCGCCAGCCGAGCGTATCGTCGCGGTAAACGCCTAATGGCTGGTGCTTCGCGCGGAAGATGGTGATCGTACCGGCGTAGGGATCGGGCCGGTAGTTGGCCGCCGCCAGCCGCACATAGTGTGGCTTCGGCCGCAGGTGAGCCGGAATCTCGCGCCTCAGCAGCCGGTATGCGCGCGTTTTCCAGCCTCGCACCGCTCCCTGCACGCTCCACCGCAATTCGTCCCACGCGCGAAGCGCCTTGTCGCGCACGTAGGCCCGTCGATGTCCCGGCTGGAGCATTGCCAGGCTGCCGCCGTGATGCTGAATCACGCGCCAGGTGTTCATCGCTTTACGAACGATCCCGCGCGCCCAGGGCCGATAGTGGGGATAATCCGTGTGGAAGGTGTCGAAGAGCGCCACGATTTGCGTTCGCTGGCCCGCGGCCTCCAGCTGTCTGGCCATCTCAAAGGCCACCAGGCCGCCGAGCGACGCGCCGCCGATCGCGTACGGACCCTCCGGCTGCATGAGCCGTATCTCCGCCAGGTAGTCGCAAGCCATCTCTTCCACGGATCGGTGTGGGGCGCGCTGGCCGCCCACATGGCGGGCCTGGAGTGCGTAGAACGGCTGGTCACTACCGAGACGGTTGGCCAGGTCTCGGTAAAACAGCACCTCGGCGCCGGCCGCGTGCACGCAAAAGAATGGTGGCAGAGAACCTTCAGGCTGAATTGGCACCAGTGAGGCGAAACGGCCGGCAGCCGCGCCACCATCCACAGCGGCCGCCAGCGCCTCGATCGTCGGCGCCTGAAAGAGCGTTGCCAGTGGCAACTTGACGCCGAACTGCTTCTCGATGGCTGCAAACAGGCGCACAGCCGTGAGCGAGTGGCCGCCCAGAGCGAAGAAGTCGTCGGTTCTGGCCACCGCCGGCACTCCGAGCAGACGCTCCCATATCCTGCCGATGGCCAACTCGGTGTCGGAAGCGACGCGTGGCAGATGGTCGATCTGCGCGACTTCTGCCGGAGGCGCATCCGGCAGCGCTTTGCGGTTTACCTTGCCGCTGGCGTTCAGCGGCAGGGTCTCTACCGTCACAAACACTGCCGGCGCCATGTAGGCCGGCAGGAACTGCAGCAGGTGCGCCCGCAGCCGTTCCGGCTGCAGAGCTTCGCCCGAAGATACTACCCACGCAACAAGACGGTCGTCGCCGGCGGAGTCCTTCCGGATGCCCGCTGCGCAAGCTCGCACGCTGGGGTGCTGGACCAGCACGCTTTCTACCTCTCCCAACTCCAATCGGAAGCCGTGCAGCTTTACCTGGTCGTCGGTTCGGCCGGCAAACTCCAGCGTGCCGTCTGCGCGCCAGCGAGCAAGATCGCCGCTCCGGTATGCCGGCGCGTCGCCGGATGCCCATCGGTTGGCCACAAAGCGTTCCGCCGTCTGTTCGGGCCGCGCCAGATACCCATCCGCGATACCCGCGCCACCCAAACAGAGCTCTCCTACACATCCCGCCGGCATCAACTCACCTTGCTGATCCAGAACCATCAACCGGCTTCCGGGTAGTGGCGTTCCCATGCTCACCACACGGTCCCGGGCATCGGCCGCCGTAATGTGGTGCGCCGAGACCCAAACGGTTGCTTCTGTGGGCCCATAGAGATTCCACACCTCCGCGCCCCATGCCAGCAGCGCGGGGACTAATTCGCCCGGAAGCGCCTCGCCGCCAACGCCTACGAATCGGAGTGAACCCGCCGCCATACGCTGCGGCGGCACAGAATCGGCCAACAGCCGGGCTGCGGATGGCGTGAGGTGCATCACGGTCACGCGCTCCTGCTCTACCAGGCGCGCTGTGGCGTCACCATCCAGGGCCAACCCGCGCGGCGCAAGAACCAGCCGTGCCCCACACGCCAGAGGGTGCCAGATTTCCCAAACCGAGAGATCGAAGGCTGCGCTATGCAGACAGCTCCAGACGTCGTCGCCGGTGAATCCGAAGTGAGCGCGCGTGCTGTGGATGCGCCACGCAAGGCTGCGTTGTGAAATCGATACGCCTTTGGGACGGCCGGTGGTGCCGGACGTGAAGATCGCGTACGCGGGTCCCCGGTCGGAAACCCGCACCGAGGCCATTACCCGGTCCGGCATGGCGTCGGCCGTCACCGGCGTTATCACCGGCGCGGGCGCGTCCGCCAACCAGCCGGCGGTCTCAGCGATGATCGCCGCGGGGCATGCGTCGGCGCAAATCTCGTGGATCCGCGCCGGAGGCGTATCGGCTTCCACGGGAACCCACGCAGCGCCCACCTTCCAAACGCCAAGCATCGCCGCAATCAGATCGGCATTTCTCGGCAGGCTCACCAGAACATGCGTACCCGGCCTTACGCCGGCGGCGAGCAGTGCGGCGGCGAACCGGCAGGCACGCCTGTTGAGGTCGCCGTAGGTCCACGTTCGTCCCTCAGCCGTCAGAGCCGGGCGGTTGGGCTGGCCGTCGGCGGTTCGGTCAAAGCTATCCAGCACGGTCGGGTATTCGCCACCGGTGGTTACTCCGGCGCCGGCATCCATCATCCAGCCGATTTCATCATCGGCCAGCATCGGCAGGCCGTTGAGGGAAGCGCCGGGAACGCACAGCGCAGCCTCCAGCAGGCGCAGGTAGTGGTCGAGCAGCCGCTGGATGCTGGCCTCCATGAAGAGTGCGGTGCTGTACTCGCACGATACGCTCCAGCCCTTGCTGTCCTTCGCCAGCTGAACGGTGACATCCAGCTTCGCCGAACCATTGTGCAGCTCGTGAAACTCTGCTTCAATACCGCCCCAGTTCTCCGAAGAAGTGGGCAGCTCAATGGTCTGGAACATAACCGTGAATAGCGGCGACCGGCTGGCGTCGCGCGGCAGCGGAAGCGCGGCCACCAATTCCTCCAGCGGAACATCCTGCCGCTCCACGGCAAATCGCAGCGCCGCGTGCACCTTTCCAACCAGTCCGCGAAAGTCCATCGTGGCAGGTACATCCACGCTCACGGGCAAGGTGTTGGTCACATAGCCAAAGGCGGTATCGGCGCCGGGCATATCGCGGTTGGCAAGCGGCGTACCGATCGTAAGCGCATCACGATCGAGGCAGCGGCGCATCACGGCGAACATTGCGGCCATACCGGCGATGTATGGTGTTACGCCCTGTTCCCGGCAGAACCGCTCCAGTTGATCGCCGACGGCGGGCTCGAGCGCCTGCCGCAGCACGGCGCCTTCGTAGCGGAATGTGGCCGGCCTCGCGAAGTCGGCCGGCATGTCGCACGGTTCCAGTCGATCCTCGAGTTGCCGCCGCCACTCCGCCATGGTCCGGTTTTGACGAGCCGGGTCCGTGTGACGTTGGCTGGCGGTTACCCACTGCGAAAACGGCCGCGCCGCCTCCAGCTCCGGCGTCTCGCCTGCCGTGGTCAAACTGTAGAGTTCGCCGAGGTCATGCCAGAGCATTCCAAAAGCATGGGCATCCAGAACCAGGTGGTGCGCGCAGAGAACAAGCCGGTGCTCGTCAGGTGTCAGGCGGATGAGGCGCCACCGGACGAGTGGACCGGATTCGAGCTCAAACGGCGTCGCTGCCACTTCCGCCACGATCCGATTACACTCGTTGTCACGCGCCGCAGAATCCAGGTGTGAGAGGTCATCCACCGGCAAGCCGAGCATGGCAATTCCATCGGGAACGAGCCGGGGCTCTCCGTCTACCGCAAGAACGCAGCTCCGCAGCATCTCATGCCTGCGGCGCAGGCCGTTGAGCGCCTCCTCCAGCGCCGCGACTTCCAACGGACCGCTCAGCCGGATATCCAGCGGCTGGAGGTATGCGCCACCGTCCGGCGCAACCTGCTCGATAAACCAGGCCCGTCGTTGTGCGGGCGTAAGGGGAAACGCTGGAAGCTCCTCCATCTCCACCGGGGCTGTGAAGGTGGCATCCGGCAGTGCGTCGATGGCCGCCGCCAGATCGCGCAGCCGCGATTGCGTGTAGATGAGGTGCGCGGGAATCGGTTTATTCAGCCGCTGCCTCAGCTCCGCCGTAGCCCGGATCGCCAGCAGCGATGTGCCGCCCGCGGCAAAGAACTCCCCCACCCCTGCGGATGATCCCAACACACGGTTCCAAACGGCCGTGACGGTCGCTTCCGTCGCGGTTTGCGGTGGCGCCGCGGATGATGGCTGCCGGAGCGCGACGATCCGGCTGCCGGCGTACTCGCCCGCCTGGTACCGCTGTACCAGCGTAGAGCGTGAGATTTTGCCGACTGAAGTCTTTGGGAACGCATCTGTGGACAGAGCAACCAGATCTGTGACGCGTGCACCGGTCCGTCGCGGAACCTCGGTGCGGATTGAGGCGGCCACGGCGTCCGGATCGGCTCCGGCATCGTGCGCAAAGAAGACGGCGAGTTCGTCGGTCTGGCTTTCCAGGTTCCTTACGGCACACGCAGCGGCAAAGGAGGGCAGAACACCGGCTACAGCCTCAACAGCCGATTCTATTTCGTGGCTGTAGTAGTTGAGACCGTTGATAATAATGACGTCCTTCTCCCGGCCGGTAATGGTGAGGCGTCCGGACGTGACTCGCGCGAGGTCTCCCGTGCGAAGCCAGCCGTCCAAAGTGAACGCCTCGGCATTCAGCGCGTCCGCCCGAAAGTAACCGGGCGTCACGCACGCGCCGCTTACAAGAAGGCGGCCCTCAACCCCTTCAGCGGCATCAACACCGTGCGCGTCCTGGATGCGAAAGGCGATACACGGCAGTGGCGCGCCTACCTCTACAAACGGGTCATCATCGCGGGTGGTATCCAGCCGGAACCGCTCAGAATAGGCGGCCGCGGCGCCGGTCTCAGACATGCCCCACGTGGGTACCATTGCCGACTCGGCGAGTCGACATGGCGCCAGCAGTTCCAGAAACCTCCGCGCGGTGCGGGTCACAATCGGCTCGGCGCCATTGACGATCGTGCGCAGGCGACTCAGGTCCCAGTCGCGCCGTTCCGTATCGGCCAGCGCGTCGTTGACAAGTGCGAAGGCAAAGTTGGGCGCCCAGGTGTAGGCGGCGCCGTATTCATGCAGCCAGTCCAGCCAGCGGAGTGGCTGCTCAACGATCAGCTCTTTGGGGGCGTGAACCTGGCGGCAGCCGAGCAGGACGTCGCGCAGATGACACATCGAAAGGCCACCAACGTGGGATAACGGCAGCCAGTTAAGGGTGGTGTCTCCCGGACCCAGCCCGCAGACTTCGGCTTCGGCTGTGGCATGGGCCAGAATGTTCCGGTGCGTGAGTTGAACGCCTTTGGGCATGCCGGTGCTTCCCGATGTAAGCAGCAGCAGCGCCGTGGAGTCCGCGGAGACATCCGCGTGGTCGGTATCGCCGGTGCAGCCGGCAACCTCGCTCCGTGTCAGCCGTTGCGGCAGATCGCGGGTCCCGGCGATCTCGGCGGCGATCCTCACAGATGCAGCGATCAAGCCGGGGTCGGCAGCGCGGCATGCTGCCGTCAGGCGAGAAAGCCCCGCGGCTTCTTTCTCATAGCTGCCCTCTGTAGGCGCCGGAACGGGAACAAAGCCGCCGAGAAGGCAGCCCCACAGAGCCGGCAAGAACTCGGCGGCCTCCTCAATCTGAAGCACCACCCGATCGCCCATCTGTAAACCGGCGCGCCGCAGGGCGCCCAGCCACTGCTCCGCCTGCTGTAACAGAAGGCTGTACGCCGTTTCATGCGGGATGCCATCGGAATCGATGCAGACGACTCCACGGGACGTTGCCGGGTGCGCTGCCTCACGCAGCGCCTGTGGCAGAGATGCCACCGTGGCGCGCTGCTCTATGAACCGCTTTAGCTCTTCGCGGGCTTCGTGTCCGCGAGATCGCTCCTGGGCGCCCACTTGTGCCGGGATGACGTGCGAACGCGGACGGCGGCGCGCCGCCGGGGCCGACTTGATGCGGCTCGGCTCGGTAGGTCGAATGGGCATAGACGGGTACTGCGGCGCGGAAAAGGCGAGGCTGCAGAAGCGGACTGCGGGGTCGAGCAGCGGTTTCCGCAGGCAAAGGGAGGCTTGATGCTACATGGCTTGTGCCCATGTCGGCGTGATGCGTGCAACGCAGGCAAGGCGGGGCACGCAGGGTTGGGGTCCGTGCGCGGCGAGGCAGGGTCGGGCTAGGGCAGCAGCTGCTGGTCGGCCGGCTCCGGAACGGTGTGGATACGTACAAGCCCGGATGCTCTGGTGGTGGGGCGGAAGTAGCCAAACGTAAGTCCTACACCCGCACCGGCGCCGGCAACTGCCGATTCGAGGTCGAGCGGTTCATCCAGAATGCGGCCATCCACGGAGAGCAGGATATCTCCAGGCTCAACACCGGCCAAAGCGGCCGGGCTGCCGGGCAGAACTTCGGCAATACGGATTCCACGCGCCCGTTTCAAACCATAGGAGGTCATCGCGGCGGCATCCAGCCGCTCCATGCGGATTCCGATCCACGCGACGGCGCCCGCGCCTTTCACGTTTGGATGCGCGATCAGCAGGCGCGCAACACGCCGCACCGTATTCACGGGGATGGCGAAACCCAGACCGATGCTGCCGCCATCCGGACCGGAACTGAGGATCGCCGTGTTGATGCCCACCAGTTGGCCGTCGATGTTCGCCAGCGCACCGCCCGAGTTGCCCCGGTTGATCGGCGCGTCGGTCTGAATCGCTCCATCCAGCGCACCGGACTCGCTCACCTGCAAGTGGCGCCGGTGCAGCGCGGAGATCACACCCACTGTGGTGGTTGAGCCGAGACCGAGCGGATTGCCAACGGCAATCGACCAGTCGCCGACTTCAAGGCGACTTGAATCTCCCAATACGGCGGTTGGCAGGCGCACCGCCGATACCTTCAGTACAGCCAGGTCGTCCGCCGGATCCCGACCGACAGGTCGAGCGGCATAGTGCGTGCCATCGCTGAGCGTAACGCGGATCGAGGTTGCGCCATCGATAACGTGGTCGTTGGTGATGATGTATCCGTCGGGCGTGAGGATCACGCCCGATCCCTTGCCGCGGATCGCGCCGTCAAAGCCGTCGTGCTGGCTGGTCGGCTCACCCGGCAGCGAGATCGTATCGATATTGACCACCGCCGGCTCAATCCGTCTCACTGCCCCAACAAACGGACTTACGGTATCGCCGGATGGGGGAGCGGGGCGGTCGAGAATGGCGAGAGCGGCACGTTGTGACGCGCTTTTCGGTTCCTGGGCCGAACGCCACATGGAGAGTGCGACAAACGCTGTAACTATGCCCAACACGAATGCGCTGAGCGGCACCGCGGCTCGCCGCCACAGCGGGCGTACCGGTGGCTCGATCGGCAGGGCTGGAACCGTGGGTCCGTTCTTCGTCTCGGGTGGCATGCTTTCACCGGTCACAGAGGGCGCCTCAAACCGCGCCCGCGCGGATGCTGGTCAGTAGACTCAGCATCTCAATCGCAGCGTGCGCGGCATCCGCGCCGCGATTCCCGTTGGCTCCTCCTGCGCGTGCTGCCGCCTGTTCCATGGTCTCGGCGGTGACCACGCCGAGCGCGATCGGTTTGCTTGTCTCCAGCGAAAGCGTTGTGAGGGCCGAAAACACCGCGTTCGCAATGTGAGTATTGTGCGTTGTTTCACCTCGCACAATGCACCCGAGCGCGATGACGGTGCAAAACTCCCGGCGGCGAGCGAACTCGGCGCACGCCAGCGGCAGCTCAAAGCTGCCGGGAACACGCGCCACTACGACGCACTCTTGCGGCACGTGGGCGTTAACCAGGGTTTCGACGGCGCCACGAACCAATCCGTTCATTATCTCCTCATGCCACCGGCTGGCCACCACGGCAACGTTTCCGAATCTCCACGCCGGCGCCGTCCCCATTTCGCCGGTCAAACCGCGCCGCCCTGGTCGGCCGGCGCAGCCTCCGGCAGCAGCGACGCGCGCCCCTCCGGCGTCAGATCGCACGGCTCAAACACATGGCCCATCTTCGCCGCCTTGGTTTTCAGGTAGCGCTGATTGTGCTCGTTCGGCGGCGCGGTGATCGGAACCCACTCCACAATCTCAAGACCGTAGCCCTCCAGGCCGGCCACCTTCATTGGGTTGTTGGTCATAAAGCGGATCTTTTTGACGCCGAGGTCGGTCATCACCTGGGCTCCAATGCCGTAATCGCGCAGATCCGGCTTGAAACCGAGCATTTCGTTCGCTTGAACCGTGTCGGCGCCTTGCTCCTGCAGCTGGTACGCGCGCAGTTTGTTGATCAACCCGATTCCGCGGCCTTCCTGCTCCAGATAGATCAGCAGTCCGCTCCCAGCCTCGGCGATGCGGGCCAACGCCAGCTGCAGTTGGCTGCCGCAGTCGCACTTCAGCGAATCCAGCAGGTCACCCGTCACGCAAGAGGAGTGGACGCGCACCAGAACCGGCTCAGCTCCACGTATATCGCCCTTCACCAGTGCCATCGCCCCAAACGGAGGCACGGTGGCTTCGTAGGCGTGCACGGTCCAGTCTCCGTATTCTCCGGTGGGCAGCCTGGTGGTGGCAACGCGGGTCACCAGGCGTTCGGTCCGGCGTCGGTACTCGATGAGAGCCGCTGTGGTGATGATGTGCAGGTCAAACCGGCTCGCCAGCGCCTCCAGCTCGGGGAGTCGCGCCATCGACCCGTCGTCGCCAACGATCTCGCACAGGATGCCGCAGGGCTGCAGCCCTGCGAGGCGACAGAGATCGACCGTTGCTTCCGTGTGGCCGGCTCGCTTGAGCACGCCGCCCTCGGTCGCCCGCAGTGGGATTACGTGTCCGGGCCGGGCCAGGTCCTCCGGCACAGCGTTGGGATCCACGAACACGCGCACTGTAACTGCGCGGTCAAATGCCGAAATCCCCGTGGTAGTGCCATTCAGCGCGTCCACGGTTTCGCCCATCGCGGTACCAAGTCGGGCGGTATTGTTCTTTACCATCATCGGTATCCGCAGAGCTTCCAACCGCTCCGGCGTCGCCGGAACGCACGGTATTCCGCGGCCGTACCGGATCATAAAGTTCATTGCGTCGGGCGTGACCATCTCGGCGGCCATAATAAAGTCACCCTCGTTCTCACGGTCCTCATCGTCTACCACAATGACGATGCGACCGGCTCGGATATCCTCAATGGCGGTTTCTACAGTGCTGAATGGCATCTCGGCAATCTCAATGAAGGCGCTGACGGGCCGCCTTGTGTGGAGCATAGTCTACCCAATCGCCGGCCGGCCCCTGTGAGACTGCGCACGGTGCTTCAGCCCGACGAAGTGTTGTACGCCTACGTGCGCGCATGGTTCCCGATGTGGGTGCACGAGGAGGGCGGCATCGCGTGGTTTCATCCGGATCCTCGCGCCATCATACCGTTGGACGCGCTCCACCTGTCGCGGTCGATGCGCAAAACCCTCCGTCAGGGAAGGTTTACCGTGGAGTGGAACCGGCAGTTCGCCAGCGTGATGCAGGGCTGCGCCGATCGCCCGGAGGGAACCTGGATAGCCGGTACGGTGATCGATGCCTACACTGCGTTGGCTGAGGCGGGTTACGCGCATAGCGTGGAGGTGATGCGCGACGGCCGGCTTGCAGGCGGACTCTACGGCGTGGCGATCGGTGGCGCTTTCATGGCGGAGAGCATGTTCCATCGCGAAACCGATGCCTCCAAGGTGGCCCTTGCAGCACTGGTCGAGCGGCTGAACGATTGCGCATTCCAGCTGTTGGATGTGCAGTACCTCACGCCACACCTGATCAGCATGGGAGCTGTCGAAATCAGCGCAGCCGAGTACGGTCGGCGCCTCGGGCGCGCCATTCGTGCCCGGCCTCTTCCGTTGCCGGCTGGCGCCTGACGCGCGCCTGGCGCCGGCAGCGCTGCCCTGCGCAGCGCCACCACCGGCTCGCACGCAGGCGCGCACCGCCTCGCCATTCAAAGCCACCGCTCTGTCACGCTGAACACGAAGCGAGCCTGCGATCATCGTGGACGAGCATCAATGCTTCTGCCTGCGGTTCCCGCAGCGTGGTCGTCGCCGCACCAGGCAACCGGTCAAAAACGCGACGAAACCGATGCAGGAATCCTGCGCGGCGCAGGGAAACTGCCTTGCATCGCTCGCGCATCGTGTTCGATGGACGGGGGCAACAGGCACTGAGGTCGCAATCGTGGCAGGCGCAGTACACCAACAACCCGGGCATCTGGGGCGGGCTCGCCTCCCAGCGGCGCAGCGGCGTCTCCTCCTTCTTCGGCCCGGACCAGCAGGGCAGTGCACGGATCCTGGTTTCGCAGGCGGGGCTTGTCACGGATAACTACAGCCACAAAGCCTTCGGCGTGGAGCTGCAGAGCGGAAGCGGAACCGTGAACCCGTACCGGTATGAGGGGCTTTTCGGCTACTACCGCGATGCGGCAGACTGGATGTATGTGCGGGCACGGTGGCTGGATGCTGTGAGATGAGGGTGGGTGGCGGTGGATCCGATGTGGCCGGATGAGGCAAGGTACGGACATGCCGGGAGCGCGAGTTCAACGACGCGGTGATTCCAACTAGCAGCCAATGAGTCACCGCTACCACTGGATCTGGCCTGCCGTCGGCGCTATATTTCTGGCTGCCGCCATCGTACGCTTTGTTCGGCGGCTCGTAAAGCCACCGGACTGGCGCGATTTTGAAGGCACCGACGAACCGCTGGATTGGTTATGGCATCGCAGGTGGTGGTGGTGGTGGTGACCGGCGGTGCAGAACCTGCACCGCCGGTAAAGCCGGCCGACACACTATGCCGTCCCGGCTCCGATACCGCTCTTTCGCGTGCCGATATGCCGCACTGCCGTGGCCGTCACTGCGTTCTCAAGTGCCGTTACCAGTATCATGAGGCCAGCCTCCAGGGCGTCATCCGCAATGTTCAGCGGCGGCACCAGGCGGAGGCACGCATTGTCTACAGCGGGTGAACCAATTCGGGCGCCACAGCTCAGGATCAGCAGGCCGTGCTCTCGCGCATGCTCCTTCACCGCGTTGACGCGCGCATAGTCCGGCGCGCCGTGCTCATCCCGCAGTTCAATGCCGAGCATAAGGCCAAAACCCCGCACATCCACGATGCCGTGCGATCCCACCATCGGCTCCAGAGCCGCGCGAATTCGCCCGGCGACGGCGTTGGCGCGCTCCAGCAGCCTGTCACGCTCAATCACCTGCAGCGCGGCGTAGCCTGCGGCGCACGCCAACGGGTTGCCGCCGAACGTGGTGCCGTGCTCGCCCGGCTGCCAGGCGTCCATGACCGGTCGCCGCGCTGCAACGCCCGCCAGTGGCAAGCCGCCGCCGATCGCCTTGCCGAACGCCACAATGTCGGGCTCCAACCCAACATGCTCAAAGCCGAACCATCGTCCGGTGCGGCCAAATCCACACTGTATCTCATCGGCGATCAGCAGCGCTTCGTGGCGGCGCACCGCCGCTGCCAGCCGGTCGGCGGCGGCGCGCGGCATCGGCACGTATCCACCTTCGCCCTGCTGAGCCTCGAAGAACACGGCGGCCGTCGCGTCGCCGTTTGCGGCGAGAATGCGCTCCACGCCCTCCATACAGCTGCCATCGCATCGCGTCAGGTGCTCGGAAGGCCGCATGCCGGCACACCGGGGCGCCGGGGCGTGCGATATGTCGGAACGGAGCGCAGCGAGGAACGGCTCGTAAGCGGCCCAGTGCACCCGGTTGGAGCGTGACAGCGCTGTGGCGAAGATCGTCCTGCCGTGGAACGCCCCTTCAAACGCCACGAGCTTTCTACGCCCTGTGGCCCTGAGAGCCAGCTTTGCGCAGGCATCAATGGCCTCACTCCCGCCATTCAGGAAGAGCACCGACCACGGATCGCCGGGTACGGCGGCATGAAGAAGATCGGTGATCTTCTTGCCCAACTCCAGCTGCGGCACATGACGCATCGTGTCGGAGGTGTGCGTCAGCTGTTGAGCCTGCTCCACGATTGCCGCTACCACCTCAGGACAGCTGTGCCCGCACGCGTGCACGGCGATGCCTCCGGAGAAGTCGATAAGCCGGTCGCCGGTGTAGGTCTCGATGCGCGCACCAGCGGCCTGGCGGGCCACATAACGCGTCTCAAATCCAACCACCTCCGACAGGAAACTGTCGGCGCTCAGCTCTTGTATCGTCTTCTCGCGATTCAATCGTCCCTTCCTTTCTATCCGCCCTGTGTGTCGATTTGCGCACGTACCAGATCGCTCGATTCGCTGTAGTTGATGTACACCGATTTCCACTCCGTACAACTGTCCGCGGCCATCCATCCCGCCTCACGGTGACCGTTGCCCGTCTGCTTAACGCCTCCGAAAGGCAGTTGGATCTCGGCGCCGCTCGTCGGCAGGTTTACGTACACGATGCCCGACTGAAGTTCGTCGATTGCATGAAACGCGCGACTCACGTCGCGCGTGTAGATCGACAGTGAAAGGCCGTAAGCGGTGCCGTTGGCAACCTCCAACGCCTCCTGCATTGAGGCAACCGGCATGACGCCGGTTACCGGTCCAAATATCTCCTCTTGTGCAATCCGCATCTCTGGCTTCATCTGCCCAAAGACCGTCGGCGAGTAGAAGTAACCATCGCCCAGTTCACCCTCCTTGAGGAGCGTGCCTCCTGTGAGCAACTCCGCGCCTTCGGACTGCCCGATCCGCACATATCCATCGATACGCTCAAGCTGTGCCCGGTTCACGACGGGACCGACCTCGGTGGCGGGATCTGCGCCACCGCCGAGCCGCAACCTGCGTGTGCGCTCAACCAGCAGTTCCGTGAACTGCGGCGCCACACTGCGCTCCACAATCAGGCGGCTGGCGGCCGTGCATCGCTGCCCGGCCGTACCAAATGCGCTCCACAGCGCTCCCTTTACGGCAAGATCCACGTCTGCGTCGGCAAGCACGAGGATCGCGTTCTTGCCGCCCAGTTCGCAGCTGACGCGTTTCATCAACTCCCCGCATCTCCCGGCAATCCGTCGTCCAGTGTCGGTGCTGCCGGTAAATGAGATGGCATCCACTTCGGGCGACTCCACCAGTGCCGCGCCGGCCTCTTCGCCGAATCCCGTGACCAGATTGACGACGCCGGCCGGCAGTCCGGCCTCTTCAAGCGCCTGAACGAACAACACGGCCTGGCCGGGCGTGTCCTCCGCAGGTTTGAACACAATGGTGTTACCGGCCAACAGGGCGGGCAGCATCTTCCAACTTGGGATCGCGATGGGAAAGTTCCATGGCGTTATCAGCCCGATGACGCCCATCGGCACGCGGCGTGCGTAGCAAAAGATGTCGCTGCGCTCCGATGGCGTCACGCTGCCGTCCGGCAGGCGGCCCTGACCGGCGATGTACCAGGCCATATCGATGGCTTCCTGAACATCGCCACGCGCCTCTACCAGCACCTTTCCCATCTCGCGAGTCATCTCGATGGCAATCGCCTCTTTGCGGCTCTCGAGGATCCGGGCAAGCTTTGCGATGATCGCCGCTCGCGCGGGTTTGGGAGTGCGGCGCCACGCGGGAAAAGCGGACCTGGCCGCTTGCGCCGCCATTGCCACGTCGGCGGCGGCCGACCGGGCGTATTCCCCCAGCACATCGCTGATGCGAGCCGGATTGCAGGACTCAAAAGTGGCGCCGCCGGCCGCGGGCTGCCAGGTACCGCCGATCAGGTTACCGGTTGGCTTCATACCCCGGCCCTCCGCGCATCGGTCGCCAGGATAATGGCGCTCACGCCGGTCTTGTTGAATCCCTTGAAACCACTCCACCGCTGCAGGATCTCCAGGTGGCTGCCCGGCGCACCGCGCTCACCGAAACGCGCCGCCTCGTCGGCCGTGATCATCCCGGATTCGCGCAGCCTGCCGATCCGTTCGCTTGCGATTGGCCAGATTTCGGGCTCGGTGAACAGCTGCTTCAACATTGGCAGATCCGTGAACGGCGCCATCAGCCCGAATCCGGCGTTTCGCAGCACAGCGGAAGCCGCCTCAAAGTCGTACTCCGCCTCCAGGTGGTGCATGCCGGCAGCGGCGATGCTTGAGGCGTGCATGGCGCACCAGAGCCCGATCGTGCCGAGAACGTTTCGCTCCGGCAAATCCTGGTTGGCGAAGTCGAGGTCAAGTTCATCCGGAGCTACATCCACATCGCTGAAGATCACCACGCGGCTCACCGGATGCTCCAGCACTTGTGCGCCCCAGCCGGCTTCTGCGCCGGCATAAAACCGCTCGCGGGGCTGAAAGCCCATCTCGATCCACAACCGCTGCAGCGCACGGAATGCCGCCCGTGACGAGCGGTAGGTGTGATGATCGTGATTAGCCCATTCAAACCCCAGCTCGCGCTGCCGGTCATACATCCAGCGCGCAGCGGCGTTCCGCCGCATATAACACCGGCGCTCCGAGGCAAAAAACTCGTCAACAGCGCGGGCCAGCCCAATGCGCCCGGCTGCGATGGTGAACAGAGCGCCGGCCGCCTGAATAACGTCCGTTTCATCGCCGCCACGCTCGCGAGCGTCGAACGCCTGGGCCGCAGCCTCAATCGCCTCCCGCCGCGCGTGCGACAGGTGCTGGCTTCGGAATCCGGCGTACCCACGGCGCGCAGCCACGCCAAGGCCTTCATGCTCGCCGCCAAACCAGGCTTCTTCATAATCGGCGCCCGGGTCGCCGCCGCGTTTCCGCACCTCCATGGCGTTGGCAGTCAGCCAGGTATCGAGGCTTTCAACCGAAAGGCACAGACACGGATGCGGAACTTCGGCGTCCAGGCGGACGCGCGCTACGCGTCCCCCAGGCGCCAACCAGAAGCTATCTCCATCCACCGTTGCCCGCTCCACAAATCCGGCCGCCGTCAGCGCGTCGCGGCTCTCGGCTGTCTCCGGCAGCGTCAGGTGGTCAATCAGGTTCACAATCCGTACTCCGCATCGCTGCAGTATGCGGTCCGCCAGCAGGCCGATAGCCGGCGCTCGCTGTATCATGCCGTGCAACTGCTCGTCCACCCAGTCCGTGGCCTGCGGGCACAGAGGCCAGTCAAATCGATCTTCCTTCACCACAATTCGCCTCCCGCGCGCTTCGCTGCGCGCCGTCAAACCGCTGAGATTCAGGTAATAAATAAGCGCAGGCACTGCTGCCCGCGCGTTGGCTCTCGAAGCATATTCTGCCGGTGGTTCAATCCGAATTATACCTTCCGTGACGTTCCGTGCGTCCGTCGTGTGGCAAAGCTAACAGACGCACGCGCAGCCCGCGGCTTGCCATCAGTTACCAACCGCTACGCGCTCAAACTCGCTCTCGTGCACCACCGCTAAAGGGAAAGGCAGGGACCTGCTCAGCCATGATTCGTATTGCACAACATCGCCACGCACCGCCATTTCTCACGGCGCTGTTGGTTGCACTGGCCTGCCCGTCGGTGCTCGCTCAGGGCACTGCCCCCGCTCACCCGCTGGAGTTCGTGGGTGGGCAGGGCACGCCGCTCATTCCAATGGCGGTGGTCCGGCTTGCCAGCCGTGCGGCGATGCTGGCGAACCAGCACAATCTCGCGGGATTCACGGCGCTGTCCGGCAGCGCTTCCGCAGGCGGCTTCGGCTGGGTGCAGTTCGACAAGACGAGCGTCTGGCACGGCGATCCGCTTGCGATTCCACCCGCAACCGGCCCGCTGCTGGGCCATGTACCGAATGATCTGGTAGTGGTGCACGCATGGCACGGATGCGAGAGTGACGGTGATCACGTCTACTACGCGGTGCGTGGCGCCGGTGGCTGGCATCTGGGCGCGGAGATTCCCGAGACCGATCCGTTCGGCATTCGCGTAACCGCGCACGACCTTGACGTAACCATCAACCCAACGGCGGGAACGGTCGAAATCAACGATGTGGCTACCGTACATCGGATACCCGGTGGCTCACCAAAGTTCGGAATACTGCGCCTTTCACCCGACTTTCCGGTCACCACATTCGCCCTCGTACACGCCAATGGCAGCGAGACCCCGGTGCGCTTCGCGCAGACCGCCGGCATAATCGCCTTCGTTCCGCCGGCCGGCACTCTGTGGCGTTTCCACATGCACTACGCCGGCAAGGTGAACCACTCTGGTGGCGACTATATCCTTCCCACTGAAGCCACGCTCAACAGCTACTGGTATCCAGATACCGCTCGGCTGCCCGCAACAAGCATCGTCAAGGTGACGGTACCCGCTGACTGGACGCCTCTGGCGCAGGGAGAGGAGCTCTCGTTCCGGCGCACGGCAACCTCCACGACCGCCGTGTTCCGCAACAACGTGGCCAACTGCTATTTTACCGTCGACGCCGCGCCGTACAGCATTACGGAGCAGGCTCACCATGGTGTCAAGCTCTACTGCTACCTTCTCCATCCCAACCCAAAGCTCGCCGCCAGCTGCCTCGACCTGCTTGGCCGCGCCATGGATTTCTACCAGGCACACTACTCCAGGTATCCGTACAGCCGCTACACCGTGGTGGAGACGGCCGGCAACTTCGCCGGAGCGCTGGAAGCCTACTCGTTCGCGACATTTCAGAGCGTAACACTGCCCGAGACGATTCCACACGAGCTTTCGCACACGTGGTTCGGAGGCATCGTTCCCTGCACCTATACCACCTCGATGTGGAACGAATCGTTCGCGAATTACTCGGATGACCTCTTCCGGCGCGATACGGGGTTACACAGCACGACCTTTAGCCGCGCGATGCGCACGGATGGTTTCGGAGGCTTCACACTGGCAGATGCGAGCGATACGAGCGACCCTGATCAATCTGCCGTGGGATATGGCAAAGGGTCGATGGTGCTGCGCGCACTGGAGGATCAACTCGGCCAGCCCGCCATGCTGAAAGCCATTCGGGAGTACATCTCGGATCACAAACCGGGGGAAGCTGGAAGTTGGAGAGAGTTTCAGAAGGCGGTGGAGCGCTCCACCGGCGCACCGCTTGGTTGGTTCTTCGATGAATGGGTGCACCGGGTCGGGATGCCGTCGCTACAGATCGAGCATGTGGTGAAATCCGGGCCGCCGGGCCGGCAAACCGTGGAGTTTGACGTCGTGCAAGACGCAAACCCCTATCGCATGGACCTCGGCGTGGGATTGGTGCATCCGGATGGCTCATCCACCATAAGCCATGTTTGGGTGGGTAAACGAGAAAGCCACGTTCGATTGAGCGTGGGAGATGCCGTCTCAATCCGCCTGAACCCCGATGCCATGATACCGATGGCTGCTCCGGCCGGAACACCGGCTGGAACCGACCCGTATACCATCGAGATCGGCAAGATTGGGGCGCCGCAAGCCACAGAGTGATCTTCACCGTCTGGCGACTGCCAGCGGCGGCCGGTGTTACCAGAGCTTCGGCGCTCGCTGCCTCAACACCAGCCCGCATCCGGATTGAAACACGAGATAGAAGGATTGCCATATGAAATCGCACATTAAGTCTCTTGCTACCGCCGCCGCGCTGTTGGCCGCATTTGCCGCCTGCTGTACGCGCGCTTCCGCGGCGAACCGGCAGGCTTCCCTGCCGCGGTTTCTGGACGAGCTCGCGGCTATCGCGAATGCGCGGAACGCTCCGGCGCTGCAGCGGCTGTCGGCGCCCGGCATCCAACAAGATACGTCCTGGATGTTGGGGCAGTCCGCAGTGCCACCCTCTGCCATGGGCAAGAACGTGGCATGGTCCGCACGAGTCATCACGCTGGATAACGGTTCGCAGGATCCGCCGAGGTTGGTTGTCGTTACGGAGTACCATCCGTGCGAAACGCAGGGAGACCACGTGTGGCTGCTCGACGCCACGCCTGCCGGTTTTCGCCTCGGCCATGAGTTTCTTGAGGGAGATCGCACCGGATACCGATTGATCCATCACAGCATGGCCATTACCATCAATCCGGACGCAGCGTCGCTCAAAGCTGACGATACCGTGGATGTGGTGGCGAACAAGCCGGTAACACCGCTGCCGCTGGACGGCCTGGTGCTGATGCACATTCAGGATGGCTACAACGTGGATTCGGCGGGCCAGAACGGAAAGCCGATCTGGTTTGCACAGGCCGGCGGGGTTCTTGTCGTTCGTCTTGCGGCGCCGCCGCCCGCCTCCGTGGCCGCACCGAACGACCGGCCGACAGCGCAGATTCAGCTCACGTGGGAGGGGCGCGCGATCCAGAATCGGCTCGACTTCATTCACCCCGACGAAGCGTGCATCAGTGGCTACTGGATGCCGCAGGTGGGCCGACTGCCGGTGACGGCAGATGTGACGGTAAATGTGCCGGCAGGCTACAGTGCGCTGACGCAGGGGGTTCTGACGCGCAAAGTCGCCACCAATGGCGGTGAGGCGTTCTACTTTGAAAACCACCTGCCGGTATCCGTCTACAGCCTGGATGTGGCGCGCTACCTGCGAATAACTGCGCCACCGGCAGCGGGCCGGCCCTTTACGGTGAATGTGGACTATCTGCATGCCGGTGACCGGGCGCTCGCCGAGCGTAGTCTTCAGACCGCCATCCATGCGCTCACCTTCTACAACGCCAATTTCGCGCCATTTCCATACCCGGCCTATAGTGTGGTGATCAGCGACCGTTTTGCCGAGTCGCTTGAGGGCTACTCGATGACGACCGTTGGCCGGGGTGACGCGCCCACCGTGCTGCCGCATGAGATTTCGCACACATGGTGGGGCGGAATCGTGCCCTGCACCTATCTGCACGACATCTGGAATGAGGCGATGGCCACCTACTCGGATGGCCTGTTCGAGCGCATGAACCACTCTACGGAGGGGATGCAGCAGCAGACTGAGCCATCCATATTGGGAAGCGGCATGCTGGAGAATACGGGCAGCGTTGCGCTCGGCAACTCGCACGATCCGCTGGACGTGACGCAGGATATTGTCGGCTACTTCAAAGGCGCCGCTGTGATGGAGACGCTGGAAGGAATGATCGGCCAACCGGCAGCAATCCGGGTACTGCAGCAGATCGTGAAGCAGCACGTACCGTACGAGGCCGCAACGTGGCAGAACGTGGTACAGGCTACGGCAACGGTTGCCGGTCAGCAGTGGCGCAGCTTCTTTGGAGCGTGGCTCAGTGGTAATACGCTGCCGCAATTGAGGCTTGCTGACGTCAAGGTGGAGCGGAATGCCGACGGTTCGGCCACGGTGAACGCCGCGGTGGTGCAGAGCTCCGACCCGCCATACTGGCTCAAGACGCCGGTCCAGCTCCGGACGAGCAGCGCCACGTTGACGGCCAACGCCATGGTGAAATCCGGGTCCACGCCGGTGACGTTCAGCCTGCCACCGGGCGCCACGCCGATATCGCTGACGATCGACCCGAACCACGTTGCGCTGCATGGAGGCGCATCCGGCGCGCCGCTCCCATCGGTCACGGAGTTTCTTGCCGATACCGGCACACTGTGGGCGGTGTACGGCACGCACGGCACTCCGCAAGAGAATGCGGCGATGCGCGCCGCGGCAACAGCAGCATCCGAAGTGTTTCTGGAGGCCCGGGTACGACCGATATCTGACGAGGCAATGTTGGCCCAGCGACATGCCTCCGGGAATATCCTGCTGATCGGCGGACCCACCGACAATGCTCTGGTCCGCGTCGCAGCCACCGTGTTCAGCGTGCGATTCCATCTCGGCGTACCGCCGTCCCTCATCGTTGGCGAAAGCGTGAGCTCCGACCCGGCCGCCTGGTGCTTCACCACCGGGCCAACCGGCCCGTTCGGCGCAGGTCGCCAGGCAGCGCTGTTTGCTGCCCTCTCACCAGCCGGCTACGAAAGCATTGGCGCCATCCGCGCGCTGCCCGGAGCAGCGTCGACGTACCTGGCCAAAGGCGCGGGCCCGCTGAAGCTTTTGGCCGCGGTATCGCGGCAAAGCGGCAATACCGGTACCTACCGGTTCGCCCATCCGTAGGCTGCCGGCAGCGCACGCCGTGCTTCACACAGGAATCTGACTTTCGCAAGGTCTGAAAGTCGTGCTCCCCGGCTGATGTGCCAGCGCGCCAGCCATTCATAGCGCGCACGGGTCGCCGCCGGTTCTGCTCGTCTCGACTACGCTACGCGCGAACAACTGAAATGCGGAGTCAGTGTCTACCGCTGTATATCGGCCGTGTTGAGCGCGATGCGCTTTTCGTCTGGCGCTTCACAATCCTCCTCCGAGAGCATGCCCGCTGCAATCTGCAGTTCGTATGGCGCGGCTGCCCGCCGTTGATTACCGTCACGGTTCAGAAGTAGTCCGTGGGACCGGGTGATTGCTCCCGAAAGCCGGATGACCGCGTACGGCACGGCGCTCACGGCCGGCTATACGAGTGATGGCCTGCGAGCGTGGAAGACCAACTCCTCCGGAACCACGTACTTTCTCTACGACGGCATAACGCCGATCTGCGAAATCGACAGTACCGGCGCGGTCAGCGCGGTAAACACCTTCGGCCCCACCGGTCTGCTCTCGCGCCGTGCGGGCACTTCAAGTATCTTCTACGCCTTCGATCCGCAGGGCAACCCGGCCGAAGAGGTCAACTCCAGCGATTCCGTTCTCGCCTCGTTCGACTTCGACGCCTTCGGCAGCCGCTCCATCTCCGGTACGGCAACCGATCCG